>JAITJW010000115.1 GCA_031278715.1 Treponema sp.
GTACCTGTTTAAGCACACCACCGGCTATGCCCCGATAGAATTCTTTCTGAGGACAAAGATTCAGGCTTCGGCCAGGGATCTGTACTTTTCAAACCTGCCCGTCAGGGATATTGCCCTGAGCTACGGCATAGAGGACCCCTATTATTTTTCGCGGCTTTTTAAAAAGATCATGGGTATATCACCGCTGAAGTTCCGTAAAACGGAAACAGGGTCAAACACCTTTGCAACAGGCTGCCGGCAGCTTGTTGCGCTTCGTGCATAAAACCTCCAGCCGCTCCTGGTCCTACTCTTCATTCTCATTCCCCTTCCGCAGTTCCGTCAGCGCCTGGAGGCCAAAGATGTCGTTCGCCTTGAGTTCTTCGGTAATGGAGTTGGGGACCAGCATCATGGAGTTCCCCGCCTTAAGCCCCTCGTTCAAGATCGAAAGTACCTTGAGCTTCATGGCCGGTTCGTTTTTCGCGTAGATGATTACCGCCTCTTCCAGCCGTTTGGCGATTTCAATTTCCGCTTCCGCCAGGAGTACCCGGCCTTTCTTCTCCCGTTCCGCCTGGGCCAGCCGGGACAGGGAATCCTGGAGTTCTTCGGGTATCTGAATGTCGGTAATTTCGATGTGTTGTATAGTGATGCCCCATTCGGTGGTCTTCCGGTCCACCTCTTCCTGGATCTGTTTCTGGATAACCTCCCCGTGTTCCAGAAACGTGGAAAGGTCGTGGCTGGAAATGGCATTCCGCAGGGCGGTTTTGGCGGAAAGGATCACCGCGTCCTCGTAGTGTTCCACTTCAAGGACGGCCTTTTCCGGGTCCCAGACCAGCCAGAAGCAGATGGCATCCACCGTAACGGTTACCGAATCCCCGGTAAGGGTTTCCTGGGCCGCAAAGTCGGTTACGCGGATCCTCAGATCTACAGTTTGCACCGCGCGGTCCAGCATCGGAATAAGGACAAAAAGGCCGGGACCCTTTACCGCGTGGAAACGGCCAAAACGGAGTATGATGGCCCGTTCCCATTCGTTGAGTTTCTGTACCGTGGGAACAATGAGGATCGCCAGCGCAGTGAAGAACAGGGTCAGGCCGTAGGGGAAGTCCGGCCGGGGGAACCAGCCTGAGCAGGCGATTCCTGCAATACAGCAC
Organism: Treponema sp.; assembly: GCA_031278715.1. Taxonomy (GTDB): domain Bacteria; phylum Spirochaetota; class Spirochaetia; order Treponematales; family Breznakiellaceae; genus JAISFT01. The sequence continues at coordinate 1,128 of JAITJW010000115.1, forward strand.
AGGAGGATAAAGACCTTCAGGGCCACGACCCAGCGGGGGTACAGGACCATAACGAGGAGGGTCAAGGCGGGAACGCCAAGGAGTATCCCTATTTCGGCAGGGGAAGGAAAACCGCTGCCCAGACCAAGACCGGTCAAGATAAAAAGCGCGATGATGGAGAGGAACCCCAGCCCTACGGCGCTCAAGGTAAAGTCCCGCTTTTTTTCCGGGGCGGCCTGCTTTTTGACCGATAGAGGCTTGTTCAGGGACTTGTCCGGAGACTTGTCCGAAAGGAGGTTCTCGTCACGGCGTTTCAGTTTAGGTCCGCCGGCTCCGGCCGCTTCACTTTGCTTCTTGAACATCTTCTGCTTCTCCTTTGTACGTACGGATCAGCTCCGGGAGTTCCGCCTTATCCACCCCCAGCGCCTTCATATCCTGAACGAAGCGGCCCAGTACCTCCCGGATTTTCCGGTTAAGCCCTTCCGCAGCGGAAACTGCCGCTCCTACAAGAGGCGCCTTGTCCGATACGTAGGTCCCGCTCCCCACCTGGGTGGCCAGAATCCCCCGAATTTCCAGTTCCCCGTAGGCTTTGGCGATGGTATTGGGGTTGATCTTCAGCTCCACTGCCAGGGAACGGATGGTGGGCAGCCGGTCACCGGGCTTCATACGCCCCGAAAGGATGGCGTACTCGATCTGCTGAATGATCTGCCGGTAAATCGGCGCGCCGTCGGCCGGGTTTAGCGTAAAACTGATCGCCGGTCCCGCCATTGTACTATTCATCTAGTACAATGGTAAATATATTGGCCCTTATGTCAAGGGTGAATGCTTACAGGACCGGCGCCCCTTATGGTATACTGCCCGTGGAGGAATCGTGCCATGTCTGATGAATCGACAATTCTAGTCAAATGGGATGACAAATATTCGGTGGGGATTCCGTTGATTGACGAGCAGCACAAGGAATTGATACGCCTTACCAACGAACTGTACCAGGGTTGTCTGGCAGGAGATGCCACCGCCTATGATTTTTTCTTTAACACCATCCGCAAGGCGATGAACTATGTGAAGTACCACTTCTCCGCGGAAGAGAAGATATTGGAAAACATCAAGTATCCCTACCTGGCGGAACACAAAAAACAGCACGAAGATTTTGTGCTTAAAATGGTGGAAGATGTGAAAAGCTTCCAGAAGGGCAAAAAATTCGTTCCCAATAACTTTGTCCGCTTTCTTAAGGAGTGGATACTCTCCCACATCGCCATTGTGGACACTCAATACGCCAAGTACATCATCAGCCTTAAAAAGCAGGGGAAGCTGCCCGGCGTATTGGGCTCCTAGTGAAACATAAAAAAGTTTATTTCTTGAGCTTGTTCCAAAACTAATTGACGGTGCGCTAAACGCGCACGGTTTTGGAACAGCCTCTCTTGTATGCCGGGAACGGGACTCGAACCCGTACCCCCTTGCGGGGAGGGGATTTTAAGTCCCCGTTGTCTACCATTCCAACATCCCGGCAAAAGCACGCCGTAGGCGTGTTTGCAAAACAATTATAGCACGGGACGGCGCAGGTAAATTGCCCTGCCCCGTGCTACGATAGGCCCCCTTCAGGGGGCCGTGCGCGCCGCCCGGCAAGCGCGCCGCCCGGCAAGCAGGCCCTGAGGCGTGTCATAACCTGTTACGGGTATTGTACCCTATGTTAAGGCAAGGCGGTAGATGGCTTCGATATCCGGGGCATGGAGCTTGCGGTAGTTCCCCACGGGGCCGAATTTGACCGCCTGCTCCGCCATGAGGGGTATCTTGGCGCCATCCAGTCCGGCATCTTTGAAAGACACGGGGAGCCCGATGGATGTAAAAAAGTTTTTCATCCTGAACACCCCCTCCAGGGCGGCCTGCTGGTAATCGTAAAACGCGCCGTCTACGCCCCAGACCTTGGCGGCAAAACGGGCCAGGCGCGGGGTGTCCTCGTTGATGTTGTAGGTGATCCACGCGGGAAACACGATGGCAAGGCCCGCACCGTGGGCAATGTCGAAAACCGCGGACATTTCGTGTTCGATCTGGTGGCTTCCCCAGTCGCCAATGCGTCCGGTGGAGAGGAAGTTGTTGTGGGCGATGGAACCGGCCCACATCAGTTCCGCGCGGGCGTCGTAGTCCTGTTCCCCAGCGCCGGTGATGACACGGCGGGCGTTGCGGATGATCACGCGCATGGCAGCCTCGCAGAGTTCGTCGGTCAGTTCTACATGGGGTTCCCGTGTAAAATACCGCTCCATGATGTGGGCCAGCATGTCCGCCACCCCGCAGGCGGTCTGGAAAGGCGGCAGCGTAAACGTAACTTCCGGGTTGAGGATCGAAAAAACCGGGCGGATACACTCCTCATTCAACCCGCGCTTCCAGGGGCCAGCCTCGTTGGTGATCACCGCGCTGACGCTGCTTTCGCTGCCCGCGGCGGGAATGGTCAGTACCGTGGCTACCGGCAGGGCGGCGGCGACAGTTTTTTTGTGTTCAAAAAAATCCCACACGTCCCCGTCGTAGAGGGCGCCCATAGCGATGGCCTTGGCGGAGTCGATAACCGAACCGCCCCCCACGGCCAGAATAAAGCCCAGTTTTTCCCGTTTACAGATCTCCACGCCTTTGTGGACCAGGGAAAGGCGGGGGTTGGGTTTTACGCCGTCCAGTTCCACCCAGGATACGCCGGCGGCGCTAAGGCTTTTCTTCACCTTGTCCAGATAGCCGGTCCGCACCACGCTTCCCCCGGAGTGGTGGAGCAGGATACGTGTGGCGTAGAGGGCGGTTTCCTGGCCTGTCAGGGCCTCCGTCCCCTTCCCAAAGATGATCTTGGTCCGGTTGTAATATTCAAAATTCTGCATGGTCTCCTCCTGCACGCGGTTAGTCAGATGATATGTTCAGGCGATACAACAAACTATCATACCATAAAAAAGCTGCCCGGAATAGGTTCCGGGCAGCCTCACCTGTCCTTTTTGCGGATTCTCCGGGGACCGCCGCCCGCCTGTCATTACAGCTTAAACAACAGTTCCTCGTAGCCGGGGAAGGGCCACGCGTCTTTGGCGACGATCTTCTCAAGAGCGTCCGCTTTGCCGCGGACTGTGTCCATGCCGGGGCGGATCTTCTCGCAGTAGGCTTTGGCCTGGGCAAATACATCCTCGATCCCCTGGGCTTCGGTTAAGAGGGTCTCCAGTTTGGCGGTTTCTTCAAAGAGTTCACCTGCCAGATCGGCGATGCGTTTGGCCCGTTTTGACTGGGCGGCGTTGCTGGCCCCGATCCCCGCCAGGGCCGCGGCGTCCTGAGCCAGGGCCGCGGCATAGGAGCTGACCGCGGGGAAGATGTAACGGCGGGCCAGATCGATAGTAACCCCCGCCTCGATGTTCACCTGTTTGGAGTACTTTTCCAGATAGATGTGGTAGCGGCTTTCCAGTTCTTCCTTGGTCAACACCTTGTGGGTCTCAAACAGCGATACGGTCTCGCTGCGGATAAGGACCTGCAGGGCGTCTACGGCGCTGCGCACGTTGGGCAGGCCGCGGCGTTCCGCTTCCAGCACCCATTCATCGGAGTAGTTGTTGCCGTTGAATACCACCTTCCGGTGCCTGGCGTAGGATTCCTTAATGATGTTCTGGATAGCCTCGTGTTTGTTGGAAGCAGATTCAAGCCTGTCGGCAAACTCAGCCAGTACCTGGGCCACAGCCACATTGAGGTAGGTGTTGGGGGTCGCGATGGACTGGGAGGAACCGACCATGCGGAATTCAAACTTGTTTCCCGTAAAGGCGAAGGGGCTGGTACGGTTCCTGTCGGACACGTCTTTGGGCAGCGTGGGAAGGCTGGTAACGCCGATCTTGATTGTGGCGCCGCTTTCGGCCTTGCCCCCGGTTTTACCTTCGGCGATATTGTCCAGAATTTCCGTAAGGGGTCCCCCGAAGAAGACGGAGATAATCGCCGGGGGGGCCTCGTTGGCGCCCAGCCGGTGTTCGTTGGCGCTGGTGGCCGTGGACGAGCGGATAAGCAGGGCATAGCGGTCCACCGCCTCCACCACCGCGGCGGCAAAGAGGAGAAACCGGGCGTTGGACGCAGGATCGTCCCCAGGTTCAAAGAGGTTAAGGCCGTCGTCGGTGGCCATAGACCAGTTATTGTGCTTGCCGGAACCGTTGACTCCCGCGAAGGGTTTTTCGTGGAGCAGGCCCTCAAGTCCGTGACGGCGGGCCACACTGCGGATCGTCTCCATAACTAACTGGTTCGCGTCCACTGCCGCTGAACTGTTGGCATAGATGGGGGCAATCTCAAACTGGTTGGGGGCCACTTCATTATGCTGGGTTTTGGCGGGGATCCCCACCTTCCACAGTTCGTAGTTAAGTTCCCGCATAAAATCCGCGACGCGCTCTTTGATGGCGCCGAAGTAGTGATCCTCAAGTTCCTGCCCCTTGGCGGGGAGCGCGCCGAAAACCGTGCGGCCGGTCAGGATAAGGTCGGGCCGCTGATCGTAAAACTGTTTGTCTACCAGGAAGTATTCCTGCTCCGGGCCTACGGTGGTGAATACCCGTTTGCTCGTGGTGTTCCCCAGGGACCTGAGGACACGGATAGCCTGGTATGAAAGGGCGTCGATGGATTTAAGCAGGGGTACTTTTTTATCCAGGGCCTGACCGTAGTAGCTGATAAATGCCGTGGGGATACACAGCGTAGTCCCGGTCTTATCCTGTTTAAGGAAGGCGGGGCTGGTTACGTCCCAGGCGGTGTACCCCCGCGCCTCAAACGTGGCCCGTAAGCCCCCGGAGGGGAACGAAGACGCGTCGGGTTCCCCCTTGATCAGCTCCTTGCCGGAAAATTCCAGCAGCACCCTGCCGTCCCCGGTGGGGGAGATAAAGGCGTCGTGCTTTTCCGCGGTCAGGCCGGTAAGGGGGTGGAACCAGTGGGTGTAGTGGCTGGCCCCTTTCTCAATGGCCCAGTCCCGCATGGAGGCGGCTACCACCTCCGCAACTTCCAGGGTCAGTTCCTTTTCCCCGGCCTGGACCGCCAGAATTTCCTTGTAGATATTTTTCGGAAGCCTTTCCCGCATCACCGCGTTGGAAAAGCAATTCGAACCGTACAACTCGGCTACCGGGGTTTCGGTAAAATCGACCTCCCCCCCGTGGCAGCAACCTTCACAACAACTCATACATGCCTCCAACTTACGAAATATCGTCAACACCATTTCAAAACCACGTAAGCTATGTGAGTTTTGAAACCGGCTTATCTATCAAAGATCATTTTGTCATAAAACGCAAGAAACCGGGACCGTTGAGGGGCGCGCCCCAACAACCCCGGTTTGGTATCAGCCGATGGCTACGTTACCCGTCTCTCCGGTTCTGATACGGATAGTTTCTTCGATGGGTAGGACAAAGATTTTTCCGTCCCCAATTTCACCGCTCCGGGCCCCGCGGATGATGGCGTCAACCGTGGGTTTAACAAAATTGTCATTCACGGCGATCTCTATACGGACTTTTTTAAGAAGGTTCACTTCCATCTCAACGCCGCGGAACTGTTCGGTGTAGCCTTTCTGCTGGCCGCAGCCCATAGCGTTGGTTACCGAGATCTTGTAGACTTCGGCCTTGAACAGCTCCTGCTTAACGTCGTTCAACGCATGGGGCTGGATATAGGCAACGATCATTTTCATATTCCGCCTCCTTACATATTGCTGAAGATCTGGAAGCCGGCATACGCTTCCGCCTTGTGTTCAGACAGGTCAAGGCCCATCATCTCTTCTTTTGGACTAACCCGCAGGCCGGTGATTGCCTTGATGATAAAGAACAGCACCAGGCTGGTCAGGGCTGCCCATGCGCCCACCGCCAGGATGCCCACAAGCTGTTTCCCAAGCTGGGCAAAGCCGCCACCGTGGAGAAGTCCCAGGATACCGTCTTCCGGGGCGTTGGCCCAGATGCCGACGGCCAGGGTTCCGAAGATACCGCAGACACAGTGGACCGAAACCGCGCCCACCGGATCGTCAACTTTCAAAACTTTGTCGATAAATTCCACCGCCAGGACCACGAGAACCCCGCCGATAAGACCGATGACAACCGCGGCTGCAGGGGAAACGACACCGCAGGGCGCGGTTATCGCCACAAGGCCCGCCAAAAGCCCGTTCAGGGTCATGGACGCGTCGGGTTTTTTGAACCAGAACCAGGAGAAGATAAGGGCGCTTACCGCGCCGGCCGCCGCCGCAAGGGTTGTGGTGGTGCAGACACGGGAGATATTGATGCCGCTCCACACGCTGCCCCCGCCCAGAGAGGTGAGGGTAGAAGCGCCGTTAAAGCCGAACCAGCCGAAGAACAGCAGGAGGACGCCCAGCGCGGCGTAGGGGATGTTGTGACCGGGGAAGGCCTTGACGGTAACTTTCCCGTCTGCCCCTTTCACATATTTCCCGATCCGGGGACCTAAGACAATGGCGCCCATGAGGGCCGCCCAGCCGCCTACGGAGTGAACCACCGTGGAGCCGGCAAAATCGTGGAAGCCAAGGCTTGTAAGCCAGCCGTCGGAACTCCAGGCCCAGTGTCCGGAAATAGGGTAAATAAAGGCGGAGATAAAACAGGTGTAGATCAGGTAGGACTTAAACTGGGTCCGTTCTGCCATTGCCCCCGAAACGATGGTAGCAGCGGTGGCGGCGAAGACCACCTGGAAAAACCAGTTTTTGTACACATCCGCGTTTTCCGCGGTCAGTTCCATGCTGCTGAAGAAAAACTGATCGGTTCCAATAAGACCGCCCAGCGCATCTTTCCCGTACATGAAACCCCAACCCAGGGCCCAGTACACAATGGCCCCAAAGCAGAAGTCCATCACGTTTTTCATCGTGATGTTGGTGGCGTTTTTCGCACGGGTCAGTCCTGTCTCCACCAGGGCGAAGCCTGCCTGCATGATGAACACCAGGATGGCCCCGATAAAAAGCCACACTACGTCCAGGGAGAATCCCAGACTTTCGATACTTTCCTGGGCAAAAAGGGAGACCCCCATACACGCCAACAGGATTACCAGGATGCCGATTCTCTTTCGCACGTTTCTGTCCTCCTCACTAAGTGTTACCGGGCCGGTCCCGGCGCTTTTGTGCACGGCGGCCCTGTTTCTTTTAATAAGGCAAGAACCATGCCAAGAATCGTTTCGGGCAGCTAAAGCCGGGGTAAACTGCGAATTTTTAGCGGGGGCAGGGGAAATTCCGTAAAAATTTATGGTTCAGGAAGGGGCGGGCCCCTCCCCTTCCCGGAAATCTGACTTACGTTATTGGATATTCGCCCGCAATTCAAAAAGCTACTCAATTTTCCTACGTTTATGTGGCTTTATTATTACGATCCTACATTTTAGTTGTCCGGTAGACCCGCCAGTTGATGCCGTAATGGTGGACCCGCAGCCCCATCTGGCGTTCCGAAATTCCCAGGCTCCGGGCGGCACAGGCCATGTTTCCATCGGCCATTTTCAGGGCCTCCAGGATCATCTCTTTTTCCAGCCGGGAAAGGGCCGCCTCCAGGGTGCTGGTGGGGGCGGTATTGCTGGACGCGGCGCTCTGCAGGGTAGGGGGCAGGTTGTAGGCGTGGATCACCTCGTCGTTGCTCAGGATCACCGCCCGCTCAATACAGTTCTCCAGTTCCCGGACATTGCCGGGCCAGGAGTGGCTGATCAAGAGGTCGATGGCCGGGCTGGAGATCCGGCGGATAAGTTTGCCGTTCTTTTCCCCGTATTTTCCCGCAAAATGGTCCGCCAGGAGCATAATATCGCTTGTCCGCTCACGCAGGGGGGGGATACGGAGGGGGAACACGTTAAGGCGGTAGTAGAGGTCCTCCCGGAAACGGCCCGCCTTAACCTCGTCTTCAAGGTTCCGGTTGGTGGCGGCCACAAGCCTGACATCCACTTTGATCGTACTGGTCCCCCCTACCCGTTCCAATTCCCGTTCCTGGAGGACCCGGAGCAGTTTAACCTGTATCTGTGAACTGAGGTCCCCAATTTCGTCAAGGAAGATCGTCCCGGAGTGGGCAAGCTCAAAGCGGCCCTTCCGCTGGGCCGTGGCCCCTGTAAACGCCCCCTTTTCGTGGCCGAAGAGTTCGCTTTCGACAATCGATTCGGGGAGGGCCGCGCAGTTCACCTTGACCAGGGGACCGGCGGCCCGTTTGGAAAGCCGGTGAAGCTCCGCGGCCACCAGTTCTTTTCCGGTACCGCTTTCCCCGGTAATCAGCACTGTGGCGTCGCTGGGGGCCACCTGGGTAAGCATCCCGTAAACTTCCCGCATGCTGCTGGACGTTCCGATGATCCCGCTTTCCGCGGCGATTCTGCCCCCCCGGACCCAGTCGGCGCTGTCCCCGGTAGAACCGGTCGCCTCTTCCCCGTGGCGGAGGCGGAACTGTTTCTCCATGATCCGTTCACGGAGCTTGGCAGAATCGGCGATGATAAGGGATATTTTTTCCAATAGGGCCCGGTCCCAGGCCATGCGGAGCGAGGGGTCTTCGTCCGAAATCCGGCGTTCCGCGCTGAGGGTACCGATCACGCTGCCACGGGACCGGATGGGAACGCAGTAATAGCTAAGGCCCTCCATGTCTTCGTGGCGGCGGTTTACCGCCCGGTTGAGAAAACGGGGCTCCCTGGCCAGGTTGGCTACGACAATGGAGGAACCGGTCTCAAAAACCCGGCCCACCAGCCCCTCCCCCAGCCGGTAAACACCCCGCCGTTTCTCCTCCGCGTTAAGCCCGAATGCCTCTTCTACCTTAAGGACCCCGGTAACCCGGTCCAGCAGCGTTACCATGCCCCGGCTTAAGCCTGCGCGAAACTCCATAAGGCTTAAAAGGGGCCCCAGGGCGGTTTTGAGTTCTACGTATTTGTCAAATGTACGGGCTATGTCAAAGAGGAGTTCCAGTTCCGCCCGTTCCCAGTCCGCCGCCCCCCGTGAGGGCGCGCCGGGCCCAAGCGCCTCCTGCGGCGGGGAGGGGCCGGCGGCAGGCACACGCGTCAACACATTCCCCCATCACCCGCGGATTGCATGGACGTACATTATTACATTTATGTAGGAATTACAAGCGGCCGCATGGCGCCACCTTAAATCTAAACACGGCGGCGTGCTACTACCGGTATTCGGCCATCGGGATACCGTTGAGCATCAATATTTCCGGGCGGTATTCAAAATGGCCGGTGTCAAAGAACTCCCACTTACCGCCCCATATAAAACCGTAGCTTTCAAAGGCCCTGATAACCTCTTCGGGCGGTTGATAGCGTTTGTCGTAGGGAGTATTCCACCAGTCAGTCTGTTTTTCTCTGGTCCATGCCCAATAATGCTCAAGGCCCTTAAACGAATCGGGTACCAGGTCCAGCGCGGCCCCGTAGGAATGAAAACTCTTGGTCCGGGTACCGGTAATGACCCGGTACTTCCAGCTTACCACGATGGCGGACTGGGGATTTTTCGTCAGGGCCAGGTTTTCGATCCACTGTTGTACGGCAGGGCTGATTTTTGCCGCGTTTTTTATCTGTTCTTCGACCAGGAACAGTTCTTCCAGCACCAAATAGTGAACCGGTATACGGCGGCCCAGAAACGAAACCAGGGACAGGCGGGTAGAAGATTCCTCTTCGTCACGGGAACGGTACAGGGAATCGAGAAAATAGGGGTTGCGGTTTACCGGACTGGTTTTGTACCGCTCCGTCTCGTTTTCAAGCCATTCGGCAAGGACAGGGTCCGGTTCCCTCCACTCAGGAAGCACGGCGGGGTAGGCGTAGAATTCGTAAGGGTCATACTGGCCGGCCATGCTCCGTTTCTCTTCCGGGAGCAACCTGCCCTCCGCCCAATAGCAAAGGACACCCCTGATGGGCGCCGCCCAATCGCCGTTGATAAATACGGCGGGACCTATAACGCCGGGATAGGCCAGGGCCAGGGTCTTCATGACCGTTTCCCCCCCGGGATCGAAAAGCGCCGACGGGACAGGGGACAAGACGCCGGACAGAGAATCGCCGCTTGCGGCTTCGCTGACAGCTATTTCGCTGACAGCTGTTTTGCTGACAGCTGTTTTGCTGACAGCTATTTCGCTGACGGGACCTCCGCAGGCGCCACAGGCGCCGCAGAAGAGGAGAAGCGCCAGCGGTTTGCTGCATTTCACGCTTAAACCCCCTACAGGCTGCTAGCCCCGTTCCCCCAGAAGCATCTTCAATTCCTGGATCGTGTTGATCAGTTTGGTGCGCTCCAGATTCTGAAAACGCCGGGGGATCATCTCCTTGCTGGTACATTCAAGTACGGCAACCAGGTTTTGCAGTTCAATCTCGTGGGGATAGGCAGCGGGGACAAAATCTCCCATCACTTCTTCCATGTCTTCCCGGCTGACAAAGCTGCGATCCTCCATAGCGGCCCGCAGCTTGGCCCGGATAAGTACGGCCTCAAGATCCGCCCCCGAAAATTCATGGTGAAATTTCTTGAATAGTTCGGCAATGGGAAATTTACGGATCGAAAGGTTCAGCTTACGTACCAGGGTGTCAAACAGGGCCTCCCGTTCACGCTCGTTCTCCGGGTAAAACAGGGCCAGGTGTTCTTCCGCGCGGCCCTGGCGCTTTAGATCGATGGGGACAAGATCCGGCCGGCAGGTAATGAGGAACCAGATGATCTTTCCCCGGTATTCGGTGTTTCCCATAAAGCTGGCGATCTGGGCAAACACCCGGTTACTGGTACCGGAGTCCCCCTCCTGGTCCCGATCCCCCAGAAAAGCGTCCGCCTCATCGATCATCACCGCAACAGGGGACATGGCTTTAAGAATTGTAAGGACCTTTTCCAGGTTCGATTCCGTGTCCCCCTGCCACTTGGAGCGGAAGTTACGGAATTTAACCATAGGTATGCCGATCTCCCCGGCGAAGGCGCTGACCATAAAACTTTTGCCGGTACCCACTGGTCCGGCCAGGAGGTAGCCCATAGGAAGTACGTCCGGACGGCCCAGTTTAATTGCCCTGGCGGCGCTCTTAAAGCGTTTTTTCACAAAGTCATGACCGGACACGTAGGAAAGATCGTGAATCGTATCCATGAATTCCAAAAGGCCGGCGGCCTCGTTTTCGATAATCTCTTTTTTCCGCTGCCGCAGGTACTCCAGGGAAAGGGAGGTTCCGGTTTTTTCGCTTTCCATGACCAGGTGGTTCAGATTCATCAGATTAAGGCCACTTGTGATGGAGGCTACACGCTCCGGGTTTAAGCCCCGGTCCAGGTTAAGCTGCGACAGGCCCTCTTTGTAACGCAGAAAACTGGCCCGCAGTTTTTCATCGGGAAAGGGGACCCCTACCTTGACAACGGCAGGAGAACTGACCAGCCGGGGGGAAAGATCGGCCAGGTTTTCCGTAAGCAGAATCACGGTAATGTCCCCGATGGTAAGGATGGGATCATTGGCCCAGCGGCTTAAGGTAACCAGGCAGTAGCGATCCTCTTCGGTAAGGCGGATAAAGTCCCCGGAGGGAGCAAAGGATTCCGCGTAATCCATGATCAGCACCACACGGCTGGGGGGGTTCCCCTTTTTGGGTATTTTGGCGAAAAAATATTTTTCCAGGTAGAAAAAACTCTTCCGGGGTTCCGCGGAGATGATGTCTTCAACTTCGACCTGGGGGTACATGCCCCGGATAACAGTCCGGTAATCCTGGGACATGGATTCGGTACAAAAAGTCACGCCCCCTGAATAATCGTAGTAGATGATATAATCCCTGTTTCCAAAGAGAAATTCGGAAAGGTAATCCTGAATCCGGGTAAAGACAAATTCATCCCTGTTCATCTGATGGGGCAAAAAGTCCCGGATGTTCCCGTGCAGGATATACAGGTTTGTTGTTTCGGACTGGTATTTGTTGGCCAGTTCCTGGCCCCAGCGGGGCAGAATTTTTATAAAATCCAGATCCTGATAGATAAGCTGATCCCCCATGCTTCACCCCCGCCGGTACACGGCCCTTAGTTTTTTTGCGGCACAAGAGAATCAAGGTACGCTGAAAAGGCCGCGTCCCACGCGTCGGAGATCTCCGTTTCAAGTGTCCTTATAGCCCGGTTTTCCGCCTCGGAAACGGTAAGATGCCCTTCACGGCCCGATGCAGTGTAGGGCAGCAGCACGTTCCCCGTAACGCGATCAAGGAGTTTGGCGGCCAGTTCATAACGGACGAACTTATTCTGCCGGTCCGGCAGTTCTACCGGACTAAAGCTGAGCGTAACATCCAGGACATAGCGGGAATCCTGCCCGCCGGACAGAAAACCCTTTTTCCCGATAACCGCGGCAAAGGCGCCCTGTATCCGGCCCGAACTGTCGTTGTCCACCAGCACATCCACGGGGATACGATGGACAATATTCTGGGCTTCAAGGCGGAACTGTTCAGCGTCCGCCAGTTCCCGTGAGCTGGGGGCCGCGGCGCCCCCCAGCACGGAAAGGATATTCACGAAAACCCGGTTCCCGTCCGCGACTTTTGCGGCCAGAAGGAAGCGGACATAGCCGCCCAGGGAATATTTTTCCCCGTCCGTCATCGTGGTAAGGTTTCCGATAATTTCCCGGTTTACACTGACAAGATCCGAATACAGGGCCGCAGCTTTACTTTTTTCCATTACGGCCAGCGCGTAGTGAGTATCCCTGCCATCGTACCAGTAATCCCGAATCTCCGCGCCGATCAGGGTGTCAAGTCCGGCAGAAGTTTTAATAGCGCTGGTGATCTCCGTATCCCTGATGTACGAAGCGACCGTGTCCTGAAGCAGGGCCTCCTGGTAGCCTACTATGGACTGCCGGTCAACCCTGACCGTCTGGCCAAAGACGCTGATCATGCTGGCAAAAGCCTCTTTTTCCGCAACAGCCCGGCTGGGACCGTAGCCTACAGTGGCCATATAACGGAGGCGGCTGTACACCTGGTCCACGTCGCCTATCCATAGGGGCTCGTCCTTTGGGGGGGGCCGGGAACCGGGGCTGCCGGCGCAACCAGCGCAAAGAGCGCAGAGCGCCAGGACAAAAATCAGCAGTTTTACTACTTTAAGCATATAACCTCCACTAAATTCAGACGGTTCTCCTGTACCGGTATGTCCTCGTAACGGAATGACCCCAGGATTTTCCCCGACGCATTATAATAAACGGCCCGGCATGAATAGCGGCCAGGCTCAAGGTTGATCCCCCCCATGTAGGCCCGCGCGGGAAAATACCGGGAGATCCGGAGATCTGCCTGTTCGCTGGCCTCCGCGAAGATCTGGGCTCCCAGGCTTAACATGCTGTAGATAAAGCTGGCGCCACCCTCCGATTTTTCCGCCATAGAGTCAAATGCCGCCGATCCGATTCCCTTGAGGGCAGCGCGGATAGCCGTCTTCAGGTAGATGACGCCTTCCCGCGCCTTGTAGGTTTCCCTGGCTATGGCCTCAATATCCTCAAGTAGTTCAAGATCAAAACGCCGCCCGTCATCAAGGATAAGCTCAATCCGGGCCACTGACGAGGGGCGGTACACCATCTGCGGCAGTGAGAGCTTGAGGTACTGTCCGTTACCCAGGGGAAGGCGGAAGGTATTGGCCTTTTTTACCGGGGAAAGACCCGCAAAGGCCAGCACGTTGAACCGGGCCAGACCGGGGGGAATATCGAGTTCATGTTCCAGAGAGGCCGGCAGGGGGTGGGGGTACAGGGTGGGGGAATTGGCAAAGGCAAGACGCAGGTAATCCCTGTCGATCCGGGCGTCGTCATAGCGGCCGGTCCCCCGGTAAAAAAGCAGCCCCAGGTAACGGGCCAGGGCCGAGTCGTTAAACGCGGAGGGGGCCTCCGGGTTGGGGGGGATGGGCAGGGATTCTTCCAGGGCCTTCTGCTGCAGGGCGGAACGGATAAGCCCGTACTTACCGGCCAGATTGCGTACTTTGTTGTTCATCCGTCTAATCTCTACCAGGGCTTCTTCCATATCCCCCCGGTAGTAGTAGTTAAGCGCGTTGAACGTGTTGATATAGACATCCTCGTAATCTTCCCCGGCATAATCCCGAACCCTGTCGTTAAGCAGGTAGGTACCTATCTCCTGGACGATACTTTTAGTGTAGGCGTCCTCTATGGCCCGCTCCCCCGCCTCCAGCAGCTTCGAGGAATCCTCGTATAAACCGGCATAGTGGGCCAGCATCCCCTTATCCAGGTAGTAAAGAATAGCGTCCCTCGATCCGTAAAGGGAGGAACGGTCATCTTCCAAAAGTCGGGCGGATTCTTCGTAGCTGCCTTTATCAAGAGCACTATCTACCCGGTGAAAAGACCCGGTGGCACAGGAGACAAAAATACCGGCGGCAAGCGCCAGCACCGGAATTTTCATAGCTCTTAAGTAATCCCGCCACAGCCGCGGCTAAAACCGCGCACCGGAACTTTTTATTTGTTTTTTAATTTCACTGTTCTGATCCATCCAAAGCCGGACATTGGTTTCGATATTGGTAAGTTCCGCAGTTACGTAGTAAGTCCGGGTCCGGGTATTTCCCCTCTGATCCATAATGGTTTTGACCGAACCGGTTAAAAGAAAATCCGCCCCGGTTTCATTGACAAGCCTGCTGGCGCTAGCTTCACTGGCGTTAACCTGCTGATCCTGCCGTTCCGCGCGCAGGGCCTCCCGAATCGACCCGCCGGCGACAAAATCCGCCTTACCGCTGTTAAAAATTGTCAGTTCCATAATGTCGGCAATAATGCTGGTGTCAATATGCTCATCGCTTTCGTTACGGAAGGGTCCTACCAGAAACACCGGATTCCTGCCCAGCCGGCTGGCTTCCCCTGCGACCCGCGGAGAATCAAGACAGGCCTTGATAAGGCTGTCGCAGACTATCCGCACATCCGTATCGTTCCAATCCCCGCTTAGATCGGTAACTGTTCCCGAATCGACCCGTTTTACCGAGGTAGACGTGCAAGCGCTAACAAAAAACGCCAGGAACAGGGCCGCAAACAGCGGCAGGCAACGTAACCGCCGTCCCCCGCGGTGAAAAAAAACACAAGCCCTTCTCATGTAAGCCTCCGCTTTTAGTATAGCATGGGTCGCGCTTCCGGGGAAGTGTCCGGGTTTTCGCTCAGATTTTTACGTAAGACTTCACAGTGTCCGGCTTACTCGTTCACCACCTCCAGCGCCGCCGGGGATCCGTAGGATTCGATCCGTTCACAGGCGTTTTGAAGACCGTCCTCGCCGCGGACCAGGGTTCCCAGCCGCGCGGCGTTTTCCCGGTACGATTGACTGGTCAGCAGGTCCAGGACCTTCTTTTTCAGCTCCCCCTTTGAAATTCGCCCGATATCGGCGCCCCTGGGACCAAGGCCAAGCTTATAGATCCGGTGGGCCCAGTAGAACTGATCGATGATCAGGGGAAGGGCCATCTGGGGTTTCCCGGCACGGGCCGCGCTGTGGGTGGTCCCGCTGCCGCCGTGGTGGATAACGGCGTCCATGTAGGGAAAGATAAACGTATGGGGGACGGCCTTGTCCAGCAGAAACAGATGTTCCCCCGTGCCCAGGTGTACCCCCACCTTCCACCAACCGCAGCCCACAACCAGTTTATAAGCCTCCTCGCGGCATACCTCAAACAGCCGCCGGGCAAAGATATCCCGTTTTTCGGTATTACAGCTTCCCAACGTAAAAAAGATAGTGGGCCGACGGTCCTTTTTGACAAAATCGAGGAGCTGCCGCTGCAGATTCCCGTCGTAGGGGAACATGTCGTTAAAACAGTAACCGCCAATACCCCAGCGGTAGTTCCAGTCCGGGTCCGTTTCGCCCAGGTAACGACTGTAGAGAAGAAAGTTATCCGCGGTGGCCGGGGCGTGTTCCGCCTGATCCCGGATATCCTCCATGCCCAGGGCCCGGCGCTGCAGATTTAAGGTCTTTTTCACCATCATGTTAAGCCCCAGGTTCAGCAGGGCCCAGAGCAAGGCCGGCCGGACAAGGGGCATGGGCTCAGGGAAGGGGAACACCGGAGGCGGTATCCGCCGACCCGGGATAAAGGGACCAAAGGCAGTACGGACAAGGGGTTTCCCGCAGTATTCGGCTACGCTGGGGGCGGCAAACTCCGTATTGGCCGCCACCAGAACATCGTGCCGTTCCAGCAGCGGGATAAACTCCTCAAACTGGCTTTTTATAACCCGCCGAGTCCAGGCCAGAAGATCCTTCGTACTGGGGACACCCCCCACCATGCCGGCAATATCGTCAACCGCCTGGAGCGTATAAGTAACCCCCGCGTCTTTTGCCTCGTTCTCAAAGAGCCGGGGCAGACTTACCGTTACCCTATGACCGCGCTTTTCAAGTTCTTTGGCCAGAGCCAGATAGGGGTAAATATCCCCCTGGGAACCCCGGCCCGCTAATAGTATTCTCATACGATGCCTATCTCCTGGAGTTTATCCCGGTCCAGCGAGTACTTGCGTTCAAGATCCCGCAGCACGTTTTCGTTGATCGCGATAGGCCGGTTCAGTTTTTTCGTCTCCCGGTTGCTCTTGATCAGCATGGCGATCATCTTTCCCGGATTGAACGTGATGGAACTCATGATCCAGCAGCCATGAGTACACCAGCAGTTCGCCTTGTAGCCGTGTCCGATAGCCTCAATTTCCCTTTTCATGGCCTGACTTTGCATAATGGCCCGTACATCGCAGCCGTAGTCCTTCACATTGCCGATGGGCGGCCGCAGCTCGCAGGAACGGAAGCGGCCGTCATAGTCCAGCACCAGGGTAGTTTCCCCCGCAGTACAGTCCATGTTCCAGGGCGTAGGCTTCTCTAAATTTTCCGCCCGGATATTGTACATGGCCCGCATCAGCCCCACATAGAAGAATTTGGTCAGCCCCCGGCCCAAGGCGCCCATCCCCTCCCCGATGCGCTTGGCGTAGAGCAGGTAATAGGGGGCAATCTGGTCCTGTATCTCCCGCAGGGATTTTTCCGTCAGGACCTTCACCCCGTCTTCCCGGGTGTTCCCCCGTGCCGCCTCGATGGTATGGGTGGAAACGTTGAACCTGCCGTAGACCCAGGCCACAAAGTCCAACACCTCCTCCACATTGTACTTGGTGATAACCGTGGCGATGTTTTTTATCAGATGACCATCGTCGTGGAACTCGTCGTCGATCTTCTTTAAGGCCGCCGCAGCGCGATAAAAACTCTCCACCCCCCGCTGAGTGTCGTGAGTCGCCCCAAACCCGTCCAGGGATATACTGATGGAAACATTGGAGTCCGGACAGTTCTGCCGTATCCGCTTAAGCCACTGGATAAGCCGGTCACTGAGGATACCGTTGGAGGGAAAATTGATGTCCGTGATGTGGTTGTTCCGGTAGAACATCTCGATAATCTCCGGCAGATCCTCCCGCAGAGTCGGCTCCCCGCCGGAAAGCCAGAGCCGCTTAAAGTTCCCCGCAGTTTCGGACAGCTTTTTGATCTCGTCAAACGAGAGATCCGGCTGCTTTTGGGACATATCGTCCGCGTAAAAGCACATGGCGCACCTGGCATTACACTTTCCCGTGGTAAAGAGAAAGACCGATTCCAATTGCCGCCTGGCGTTCAGAGAGTTAAAGGAACTCCCGGAACGTTTTGTTTTCCCTGCCATCGTAATCTCCATTCATTCAGATACAGATAAAAGATGAACAAATTCATCAATTTTGTCGAATAATAGGCATTTCCCGGTATTTTGTCCAGTGTGTGTCCAGTAACTAGCAGCAATTTACAGCCTTACGCATAAACTTGTGGATCTGGGCGCATCCCCGGCTCCGCCGGGGACCGGGCTTTCCGCTCCAATCCCTTGCGCGTTTAGCGGTACGGAGGAACCTATTAGCCTCTTGCAGGTTTTATGAGCGAAGCGTAACAGGCTGCTAGCATCTTCCCGGAGGCTTGCGGATCTCCTCTGGTTCCCAGCTGGACTTCTTTCGTATCTTCCCTTTCAGTACCGGCCGTCCTGTAATGTCCAGTTCCCATTGGGCCATCAGTGTGGAAAGGCTGGACGATACAGTACCTGCCGAGATGCCCGTTACTTCCGCAATCTGCCGGTGGGTGGCGTCCATTCTGAGTTTGGCAAAACGCTTGCGCAGTCCCGCAAGCCGTTTTCGGGCCCGTTCCAGTTGGTTTTTAATCACCTGGTAGCGGTTGCTTTCCGGCAGTAGTATTTTTAACCGCTTTTCCCAGGCGATACAGCGGTAGAACTGGGTCGTTATCCGTTCCTGAAACAGGCGGATATCCTCTTCTTTGCGGCTCCGGTACAAGTGCAGTTTTTCTATCATCAGCTTTAGTACTTCAAGTTCTACCCCCGTGTAGGGGGCAATTCGTTCAATGAAATCCTCGGAAATAAAGTAATAGGATTTTAAGATGAGCAGCAGAATCTGCCGGGACTTAAACAGTTCCCGTGGGACTACCGCTTTGAGCGGTTTGCCCTCATCTTCCCCTTCTTCCGATTCCGGATAACCGAATTCCGGGCTGTGGACCTCAATATCCATGCTGTGGGTAGCCCAGGCGGCGCATTCGGTTATGTAATGGTCTATCTGATCGGTTTTGTATTCCTTCATGGAGTAGCGGATAAGGGCTCCGATGTATGTGGAAAAGGCCGCCCCGTTGCCTTTGAACTGCCGGATAGCCCTGCTAAGCCGGGGGTAAATCCAGCACAGATAATCGACGATCTCTCCTTCGCTGCCGCCAAACCACCGGTAATTCCGGGCATTTTCCAGGATGGCGTTGAACATTTTTCCTTCCAGTTCCCGCCGATCAATTGTACCGTCAAGGTAGTTCTGGTACAGTACATCAAGGTTACCAAGATTTTCCATGTTTACACTCCTTTATTCCTCGATATCGGATTAGTGGGGTGAAACCTCAGTTTTACATTGAAAAAAATGACAAACGTAATATTTTTTTTGTAAATTTTATCCGGTTTCCCCTTTTTGGGACGGGGAATTTGGCTGTAGCCGGTGAAATTGGGGAGTTTGTGGCGCCTATGTTTGCGGCGCCTATGTTTGCGGCGGCTATGTTTGCGGCGGCTATGTTTGTGGCGGCTATGTTTGTGGCGCCTGTGGTGGTTTAGAAGTTCCCCTTAGCAGCCTGCTGCAGGGGTAAATATCCGTTCAAAGCGGGAGAGGATCGTTGGTTTAAGATCCGCGATGATCGCAGTTCTGGCGAAACCCGCGGCGTTTTTGTGGCCCCCGCCGCCGAAATCCGCGGCTACGGCCGCCACATCCACCCAATCTCTTGAGCGGAGCCCCACGGTACACCTTTCCGGTGTTTCCTGGCGGATTACGACAATGGCCTCTACATGTACTACGGAGAGGAGCAACTGGTAGAGGCTGTCGGAATCCCGGCCTTCCAGACCGAAGCGCCTGGTTTCCTCATATTCCTCACAGGTGTAGATAAGCCTGCCGCCAAAGTATTCCTCCACACGGGAAAGCTGGATCCCCAGGAGGATTCGGGAATTAAAGCTTTTCCCCCCGTTAATTGCGTTGAAGGTGTTCTTGGGGCTTGCCCCTGCGCCGACCATCCTGCCGGCGCAGGCGAAGGCTTCCATATTTCCCGCGTCAATATGGCGGAAGAATCCCGTATCGGTACAGAAGCCGAAAAGAAGGTATTCCGCTTCCTCCACCGTCGGGCTAAGGCCCAGGGCTTCGATCAGCGCCAGGATCATGGATGTCGCGGACGGGGCCTCCGGATCAAGGTAAACCACCGTCCCCTCTCCGGGACAGACGCCGGTACAGTGGTGATCGATAAGCGCCAGGGGAAGATCCTTGATATGGGCCTCAAGATCCCCGGTGCGTTCCTGGGAAGAACAATCTATAATGATCACCTGAGCGTTCCGGCGCTCCGCCTCTCCGGGTGAACTCGTAAAAAGCGGTTCATAGGACTTGATTTCGGTCCGCTTGAAGGGGCCTGCGGAACAGAGGATCGCCTCTTTTCCCAGGCGGCGCAGGGCGGATGCAAGGGCCAGGGAACTGCCGATACAGTCCCCGTCCGGCTCCTTGTGACCGGCCAGGAGGAATTTCGTACCGGTTCTGATAAAGTCAAGAAGTTCCTGTGGAACCGGTACGGGTTTTACCATAGGCCCGGGCGCCTGCAAACCTGCACGGCCTTTCCCCTTTGTCCGTTTCTAAAATTCAAGCTGGTAATTTTCATCAATGTTATCAAAGTACTCATCAAGATTTACACCCGCGGGGATATTCCCCCAGCTTGCATGGCTCCTGTTCCGGTGCAGGTAAAGCCGTACATGGCTGAACTCCCCGCCCCGGTAGTAGACCGCAAGGTAGGGCCAGGCAGGGCCGGGATTCAAATTGATAATCTCCCCTTTGCCGGCGCTATCGGAAAACCATTCCCGCGGAAGGTAGGTGGTACCCATTTGGGTGGTCCCCTTCCGGTATTTGATCACATAACCCCTTCGGTACGGGTATATCCGCTCTATCGGAACGTTGTAATAAAAATATTCCGACTCCCTGTCTTCCGGAATGTTCTGCGCAAAAAGAGACGCCGCTTGAAATAACGCAAGCGCGGCAAGAACAATCAAGAACTTTTTCATGGCGATCCTCCAGATAGCTTAGAGTTTAAGTATACTAAGCGATTATGGTTCGGTGCAAGCGTTCAGCCGGAATTACAGGGCATACCGGGAAAGCCATATCTGTGATGTCAGGCTGCCGGCGCTTATACAAGACCCAGCGTGGCAAGCATGACGGCCTTTACCGTATGCTTGCGGTTTTCCGCTTCGTCCCAGGCCCGGCTTCGGGGACCGTCCAGCAGTTCCGCCGTTACCTCTTCCCCCTTAATTGCCGGAAGGCAGTGCATAAAAATACTGTCGGCCCTGCCGGTCATGTCCATGAGGGCCTGGTTCACCTGGTAGGGCCCCAGAAGGCGTATTCGTTCTTCTTTTTGCCCTTCTTCCCCCATAGAAGCCCAAACGTCGGTGTAGAGGGCGTGGGCCCCCTCCACCTCTTTCAGATCAGCGGCAACCCGGATATTTGCCCCGGAAGCCCGCGCCGGAGGCTCGCAAAGGGCCAGAAGCGCCGGATCCGGGCTCAGTTCCGGCGGGCATATCACCGTAACATGGACCCCCAATTTGGCACAGATAACCAGGAGGGAGCGGGCCACGTTGTTCCGGCCGTCACCCACAAAGCAGAGTTTTTTCCCCGCAGCGTTTCCAAAGTTCTCTTCCAGGGTCTGAATGTCCGCCAGGGCCTGGGTGGGGTGGAACGAATCGGTAAGCCCGTTGTAAACCGGTACTCCTGAATATTCGGCCAGTGTCTCCGCAGCGGACTGCTTAAAGCCCCGGAACTGGATGGCGCTGAACATGCGCCCCAGTACCCGTGCCGTATCTTCCACGGCTTCTTTAACCCCCAAATGAATATCCTGGCCGGAAAGGAACACCGGATGCCCCCCCTCCTCCCCAAAGGCGGTCTCAAAGGCGCAGCGGGTCCTTGTAGAACGCTTTTCGAAAAGCAGGGCAAGGGTCTTACCGGCAAAACGGCGGCCAATTTCCCCTTTCCGCGCTTCCTCTTTGACCTGCTGTGAAAGATCCAGAAGGTAACGAATCTCCTCCGCCTGATAATCCAGCCAGGTTAGAAGGGATCTGCCTTTGAACTGCTGTGTGATCATAAAATTTTGCCCCTTGCAGAGAAATTTATCATACCCATCTTTAGAATAACAAGCCGCCGGTATATACTGGTGTAGGAGATAGTGGTGAAATGATACGGCTTTTGTTTTTTCTTCGTTTCAGATCCCAGCTTCGCCGTACGGACCATTGTCTTGTAGACAGTCTGGAAGGGCAGATCCTGGAACTGATACGGAACGCCGGGGGAATAGAAAAAAATGAACGCCGGTATATTGGGGCCTTTTTTCAGGAATCTTCGCTGGGTCTGGGTCTGGATATTTTTACCTGTGTCGAAGGTATTCTGAACCGGATTGAGCAGGATGCCGGCCGTTTGTACGGTTACGCGGTCATTATCGGCAAAGACATAGACGACACCGGCGCCGTAAGGCTGTGCAGGCTTTTTTCATCCCCCCGGAATTCCGGCCTGTACTGCGATGGAACACTGCAGGAAATTCTTGGCTATTACCTCCGGTTTGAACCGGTCCCTTCCGCGGAGGGGGCCGGCTATGCCCGTTTTAAGACATTCAACATCCCGGAGGGATTTGGTTCCCTCCCCCCTGTCGAGGCGGAACAGGCCCGGCGCGCCGGCATTGTAAAAAGCCTGAAGCAGGGGCGCCGGAAGAACGCCCTTATCCTGGGGCCGCAGCTATCGGGAAAGCGGGCGGGACTGTACGAATTTTGTGCGGGCAGCGCCCCGCCGCTGGTGATCCGCTTCAGTTCGGGCCAGGGACTGGCCGCCATTTCCGACTCCTATAACCCGGTACTCCGCGCCTTTCTTGCCGGGTCGCCGGTTTCCGGGGAAGCAGTTTCCGGTACTCCGGGGGGGCAGGGGAACGGCCCTGCGTTGTCCGCGGAACTGGAAACCCTGTGGAAAAATCTCTTCCGGGACCGGCTTCACGGGGAGGCGCCCCTGTTCCTCCTGCGGAGAAGCCGCCGTTTTTTTGTCCTGCTTCTGGATCTGTACCTTGAGGCTTCCGCGGCCCAGGGACTTGGGCCCGTTCTGATTTTAGAGGACCTTGACAGGGCATCGGAAAGCGCCGCCCTAATCGTGCAGGAGGTTCTGGAACCCTATGCGGTCAAGGGGCCGCTTTCGTCCCGGCTTGGAATTTACGGAACCGCATCCTCCGGAAAGGATATTTCCCCCTTATGGGAGCGGTTTTTTTCCCAGGTTATCCGCCTGGAAGGAGAGGGCGCCGCCTATAACCCCGACATGTCCCGTGACATTTGGGAAATTTCCTACGCCTTTGTCCTGCTGGGCCGTTATTTTCCCGGTACCCTGCTTCCCCAGCTGCTGGCCGAAGAGGGTAAATCTCCGGGGATGATCTCCCGTGCCCTGAATATACTGATCCGTTCCGGCATTGTGGATACCCCCCAGGACCCCCAGCCCCGGATTGCCGGCTTTATGTCCCGTGCGGAGACGATCCTTGGTGAACGGAAAGAACTAATCCGCAGCGTGGTCCGGGAACGCCTGCTGGATTGGGTGTTTTCCGGCCGCCTGCGCCCCTGTTTTGCCCTGCTGGAAGCCCTGGCGGATCTGGGAGACGGGGCGGGGATCTTTGCCACCATTGTGCGGGGTGATGAACTTATCCTTCAATCGGTCGTTACCGACATGACCAACGGTACTTCCGCCGGAATTGGGAAAGCCGTTGAAAGGGGAAGGCTGGAATCCGTCCTGGGACCTGAGCGGGCCCTTACCGTGGCCTACCTGTACAACATCCTCAAAGCCCTGCTGGATGGGAATGACGGGGATATTAGGGAGGCTTTCCGCGCTTCGCCAGGGGAGATTTATCCCCCCTTCAAGGCCCAGGTGCTGGTAAATACCGCGGCGTACCAGCTGGGAATTCGGGATACCGATTCTGCCCTCGGTACCGTCAAAGCGGCTTTCATATTGAGCCAAAAGGCGCCCTGGACCGGACTTGCCCAGTCTAACCGCATTTTTTCGCTTGTGAACCTAGTCAAACAGCGGATAGGGGAAACCGTTGACTACGCGGGCTTTGCGGTGGAACACGCGGAAAAATCCGCCAACTACGGGGAACTGGTCGTAGCGTCCTACTATGCCGCCGCCGTCCAAACCCTTTACGGAAACCTTTCCCAGGCTGAACGCCTTGCGGCCGCGGCGGAAAACCACGCCGTCCTTGCCGGACGGGTGGAATGGGCCGACCGGGCCCGTTTTTTCCGGGGCAAACTTGCCTTTGATGTGGGGTACTATCAGGATGCCCTGAGGATATTCCAGGATATTGCGGGGAATCCCGCGGGAAACCTGTCGGCAGATAAACTCTCCCTGCTGGAAACCTGGGCTTACCGGGCCCGGCTCTACTCCCGGAACCCCCTCTTGTCCAAAGCTTCCGGCGGTGTCGATGCGGACCTCTTTGAAATAGAGGGCGCCTACCTGTCCGGGGATTATTCGCGGACCGCCGATCTGGCGGCAGCCCTGGCAGAATCCCCGTCCGGGGAAACCTTTATTCACACCGAACAACCCGATTGGCGCAGCGGTTTTGCCCAATGTGAACTCCTGCTCCTCCCCATCCGGGAATTTCGGGACCGGATGGTCTCGGTCTACCGGGCCCTGGCCCTGTGCCGCCTCTCCGCCTCAGGCGGGGCGGAGGCCCTTATGATCATGCAGCGGGTCCTGCGGGACGAACGTCTCTCAGAGATGGATCCCTGTGATGCGTTTTACTTTTACGCGTGGTACCAGGTGCTTAAAGAATCCGGCGCCGCCCAGGTGGATATGAATACCGCGGTCAGTATGGCCTTTAAGCGGCTCCAGCGCCGGGCAAGCAGAATCGGCGATCCC
Organism: Treponema sp.; assembly: GCA_031278715.1. Lineage (GTDB taxonomy): Bacteria > Spirochaetota > Spirochaetia > Treponematales > Breznakiellaceae > JAISFT01. The sequence continues at coordinate 25,382 of JAITJW010000115.1, forward strand.
AAAATACGGCAGGCCTACCTTACCCAGCCCTACTGGAACAGCGCCCTAAGCCTGGCCGCCAGGGAACATAAACTTATTTAGAGTCGAGCTTGTTCCAAAACTAATTGACTGTGCGCTAAACGCGCACGGTTTTGGAACAAGCTCACTATACCCCTTTACCGCCCTCCCCGGCGGGGGCATCGGCCTTGACGTGGGGGTTTACTACCTTACCGCCATGCTCAGTCTTTTGGGCCCCGTTACCGAAGTTTCCGGCCTTGTTACCACCCTGAACCCGGATCGGACCCATTTTATTCCGGACAAAGCGGATTTTGGGGAAAAATTCCGGCTCCAGGCAGAAAATCTTGTCGTGGGAAACTTCCGCTTTGCCTCCGGAGTCTTTGGCGCCCTTCTGGGCCTCTACAAAAGCTGCGAAACCCGGCAGTTCTACACAATGACCAGCACCTTCCAGCGCCCCGCCCCCATACCACGGGGTTACCTGGACGAAAACTACGGTTCTTCCGCGGAGGCGGGCCTGGCGATCTAGCCCGCCCCTGCTGGTACACGAAACATTGTGGGTCAAGTTTAGCCTGAAGGGGCGGGGTATTAAACCCCTCGGCACGAATAAAATCTAACCCTAGGCCATCGAGCTGTTCCCAAAAACTGAAGTTTTGGGAAAGCCTCCATCTTGAGCAAATTTTTTTATTAGCCTAAACTAACTTGATGGCAAATATTCTGATAATAAAGGCATAGTTTACCGCAAATAACGGAGGGTACGCACATTGTTCAAGAAAGTGCTTGAGTATGCGGGGGTGTACCGTAAAACAACCTACGCGGCCATAGTTGCCATGCTTGCCGGGCTTGCGGCAAGTGTGGCGCCTTTCTTTCTGGCCTACCAGCTCCTGAAGCCGCTTTTGATGAAAGAGACGGTAGCTTCCGGTACGGCGGCGGCGATAACAGCCGCCATCGCGGTGTGCGGCGTGCTGTACGCCCTGCTCTACCTCAAGGGGCTGGACCTTTCCAACAAGTCGGCGTTTAACACCCTGAAAAATCTGCGCATCACCCTTCAGGGGAAACTTGAAAACCAGCCCCTGGGGAACATCCAGGACATAGGCACCGGGGCGCTTAAAAAGACCTTTGTCGAAGAAATCGACAACCTGGAACTGCTTCTGGCCCACTCTCTGCCGGAGGGTTTTACCAATCTCGCGGTCCCGCTGCTGGTGTATATCGCCATGTTTTTTGTTGACTGGAAGCTGGCGCTCCTCTCCCTGGGGTCCCTGCCGGTGGGTATTCTTGCGATGGGAATCATGTACAAGGTCGGCATGAAGGAAATGCCCAACTGGTACGCCTCCGGCAACAAAATGAACAACACCATCGTTGAGTACATCAACGGCATGGAAGTGGTCAAGGTGTTTAACCGGGACAGCGAAAGTTATCACCGCTTTGAAACAGACGTAAAGAGCTACAGGGATTTTACCCTGGCCTGGTACAACGTGGGCTGGCACTGGATGGCGATTTACACAAGCGTACTGCCCTGCGTGGCGCTTTTTACGCT
>JAITJW010000159.1 GCA_031278715.1 Treponema sp.
TTGAATAAGTATACCTCTGGCGCTTTTGAGGGCTACGAAGAAGAAGATGTCAAAGGCTTGATCAAAGACCGTCTTGAAGAAGCAAGAAAATATTTAGATGAAACTCTTGAGGAACTTGATGACCTTTGCGAAGGTGTAAACCTGCCTCGCGAGGAGATTGACTACATTCATTATTTCTGTGGTGAAAATGGAATAGATATAAACGAAGATGAATCTTATGCAAGAAGCCGCGAGCGCCTTTACCGGCTGGTAAACCGCCTTGTCCGTGCATATACGGAGATGAAACCTGACATAGGCACGGCGGGATATTCTCTACCTGAACAAGTTGATATTTCCAAAAAAGTTGATTTTTATATTTCCTTAAAATGGACCATTGGTCGGACAAGCGCCGATTTCATTGACTTAAAATCATTTGAACCGGGAATGCGGTTTCTTATTGATAATTACATCATTGCCGAAGACAGCCGTAAATTAGGCGCATTTGATGATTTTACCCTACTTGATTTTATCCTGGCCCAGGAAGAAAAACTTAAAGACAAAGGCCAGAGCAAAGAAAGCGCCGCCGAGGCAATTGAAAACAATATCCGCAAAAAAATTGTTGAGAAAATCCTTATCAATCCAAAATACTACGAGCGAATGTCGGCTATTCTGGAGCAGCTTATCAAAGAACGCCGTGAAGGGGCAATTGCCTACGAGCAGTTGCTTGAAAGGTATATCGCCCATGCCCGGAATGTTATCAGGCCGGAAGAAAACGAAGACTACCCTAAAAGCATCAGAAAAAGCGGCGCTCTTCGAGCCTTATATGATAACTGCGGTGAAGATGAAGAATTAGCGCTTGCCTTACACGAAGCTGTCATGGAAAACATACAGGACAGATTCAGGCATAACCCGGTTAAAGAGAATCACATAAAGAGAGCTTTATTAAGAATTCTTGGCAACGATTCGGAAGTAGAGCGTATATTTAAAATTATTTGTGAACAAGAGGAATATTGATGCCGATAATGATTTCCGGTATTCCTGTCGAGGTATGCAAAAAGAACATAAAGAATATGCATCTCTATGTTAAGCCGCCCAATGGAAAAGTTACTGTATCCGCCCCATTAACCATGAGTGATGAAACTATTGAGCGTTTTGTACGGACAAAAGCCAGTTGGGTAAAACGTCAGATGGAGAAATTTGAAGCGCAGCCCCGTCAATCCGAGCGGAAATATATATCCGGCGAAACTTTGTATGTATGGGGTAAGCAGTATTTTCTTCAAGTGGAATATGGAAGCGAAAATTCGCTTGTACTTTCCGGCGACAGGGCAATTCTTACTGTTCGTGAATCAAGCGCCGCCGGACAGCGGGACAATTTTATCCGTGAATGGTACCGGAGTATATTAAAAAAAGAAATAAAGCGGCTGCTTCCTAAATGGGAGGAACGGACAGGGCTTGTTTGTAACGCATGGCAAACCAAATACATGACTACCCGTTGGGGTACTTGCAATATTCAAAAGAAAAAAATATGGCTGAATTTGCAACTTGCGAAAAAAACGCCGGATTGCCTTGAATATGTGATCCTGCATGAGTTGTTGCATTTTGTTGAAAAGCATCATAATGATGTTTTTATATCTCTTATGGATAAGTATATGCCTTACTGGCGTGAAATCAAGAGGGCCTTAAACGGCCAAATTCTGGACTTCATGGAATAAAATGAGTGCTGAATGTCTACACTTTCAAATCCATAAAAAAATAGCCGGGTTTGAAAGTTTCAAGTACGGAACTTCTCAAAGGTAAGTACCAATTTTATTATGCGGGCCGGGGGATTCTTTCTGGTAAACCGGTTAAAAATTGTCCGCAAAACCAGGGGACGGTTGGGAGTTTTTGTTCGCTTATTCCCTGGAAGAGCTGCCGTCTGTCTCCCAAAATCTAAAGTTTTGGGAAAGTCCCTCTGGTTTTGCTCCGGCGTATAGTTTTTAAGGTAGTCTGTCCATAATGTGTCTACATTATGGACAGACTCTGGTTACAGAAATTCCCTGAACAGGGCCTCGATCTGCGACTTGTTTGCGGCGCCGACCTGGCGTTGAACCGGGTTGCCGTTTTTGTAAACAACCAGGGTGGGGATGGATACCACACTATGCTGGTTGGCAAGATCTCCCTGTTCATCTACATTTACCTTGCCGATTTTAAGCCGTCCGTCGTATTCTGCTCCGAGCTGTTCTATGAACGGCCCAATCATTTTGCAGGGACCGCACCAGTCTGCCCAAAAATCTATTAGAACCGGTAGTGGCGATTTGAGGACCTCGGCCTCGAAATTTTCACTGGTTATCATTGTGACGAATGTACTATCACCCATAAATTTTCCTATCCTCCTCATGTGTCCGAATTGAAATTAACACGAAACGCAAAAAAAAACTCCTATCGGGTCTGGGTACCATGAACTAGAATTTATCATGAGATGGTACACAGCCGTTACGGTCTTTTAGGCCGGCTTCAAGAGGCGGTTTTTCATACTCATCGCATTTTGAAGCTTATTTTAGTATAATGAAAAACCGGTCCCGGAGAAAAGATGTTTTTAGGGTAACGGTGTAGAAATCGAAGGGAATTTACAAGAGGGAAATGTGAAAACGGTTGAATTATTGGCCCCCGCGGGGAGCCCCGAGGCTTTGGATGCTGCGATTGCCGAAGGAGCAGATGCGGTGTATCTGGGGCTTAAGAGTTTTAATGCCCGGATGAGGAGTGCTAATTTTGCCTACTCCCAATTTGAAGGCGCCCTGCGTTCCCTTCATTCGATGGGTCGTAAAGTTTACGTTACGGTGAATACGGTTTTTGAGCAGCGGGAAGCGGACCGGATGTACCAGCTTATCAAATATTTGGAAGCCTTGGGGCCTGATGGGCTTATCGTTCAGGACTTTGGGGTGGCTGCTATGGTACGGGATTGTTTTCCGGGGCTTAAGCTTCATGCATCTACTCAGATGAATATTGCCGGGGTACGTGGGGTCAATGCCCTTTCAAAGAACGGTTTTTCCCGGGTGGTCCTGGCCAGGGAACTTTCTTTTGAGGAGCTGCGGGATTGCCGGGCCGGTACCAATATGGAACTGGAAGTTTTTGTTCACGGGGCCCTTTGTGTAAGCGCCTCCGGGCTCTGCCTTTTTTCCAGCTACCTGGGGGGTAAGTCCGCCAATCGCGGGATCTGTACTCAGGCATGCCGCCGCTATTATCACTATGACGATAAGGGGGGTTATTACTTCAGTCCTAACGATTTACAGCTTATCAATCGCATTCCCTGTCTTGTAGCGGCGGGGATCAACGCTTTCAAGATCGAGGGCCGTATGAAGAGTGCCGGATACGTGGGAACCGTGGTGTCCGCCTACCGGCTGGTTCTGGATGCTCTGGCGGAGGGTGCGGGGGAAGAAAAGTTGCGCAGTGTACTAAACGATGCGGGGGCGATTTTACGCAACGACTTTGCCCGGCCAAAGACCGAATTTTACTTTGTCCGCGGGTCTTCCGGTGCGGGTCAATCCACGGGAAAAAATATAAGTCCCGACTGGTTGAATCCGGCCCAGGACGGCGGAACCGGTATTCCTCTGGGCGCTATTTTGAAGTTGAGGGGTTCCGGGGCGGGGCGGCAGGCGCTTATCCCTCTGGGGCCGGTTTTGCCTGTGTCCGGGGATTCGGTGCGGCTCCATGCGGCGAATGACAGGGACCGGCGTTCCTGCAAGATAACTGCGGTCGAAAATGGTGATGGTCCGGAAGCGGGTATCTGGATATCGGTTCCTGAAGGGTTTGAACCGGGGGATATGGTGTACCTTATCCAGGCGAAACTTATGTCCAAGCGTTATGGAAAGGTGATTCTTCCGGGTTCTTATCGTAGAACTCCTGGCCGGGATAAGGCGCCGGACAGGGAAATTATTGTACCCCGCGCTAAAATTGCCGCCGGCGGGGAGGGGCTTGCGTTTCCCCAGGGGTTCTATGTCGCGGTTCCCCGTGTTGAAGATCTTTTTATCCTGCAGTCGGCAAGGCCCATACGGGTAATACTGGCCCTGAACCGGCACAATGTTGCGAAACTTCTGGAGAAGGGACCTCTGCCATTTAACAAGGGAGAAATAATTATTTCTCTGGATCCTTACTTTCCCCAGGGGGATGAATTGGAGACGGGGGACATGATAGATGCGTTGCTGCGTGAAGGGTACCGTCAGTTTGTGGTGAACAATCCTGGCCATTTTTCATATTTCCGCGGTGTTGTGAACAGTAATACTGCGTTGGGCGCCGGTGCTTCCGGCGGCAGGGCGGGGAGGACCAGAACCCTGGGACTTATTGCGGGGCCCTGGCTTTACATATTTAACCGCTGGGCTGCATCGTTTGTGTCTTCTCTGGGGGCGGATTTTTTTGTCTGTCCTCTGGAAAACAACCGGCAGAATCTTGAAAAGACTATTGATACCCAATACCGGTCCCGTGTTTTTATTACTATCTTTGCCTGGCCGGCTCTGTTCCGTATCCGGGAGAATTTGAGCGGGGTTTATGATTTTGCCCGTTTTTCCGGTGGCCGGGACGAAGAATTCCGTCTGGCAGCCGGAGAAGGGGGAACCTGCGTGTACCCTGAACGGCCTTTTTCTATTGTGGATAAGATTCCCTTTCTGCGGGAAGCCGGCTTTGGCCGGTTTATTCTGGATCTGTCCGGCGGCCCCGGTGGAAAATCCGGTCCCTCAATTAAAAAGAACCAATACCGGGACCTTATGCAATCGGCACGGAACGCCGTCCCGTTGCCGGACATAAGCCGTTTTAACTGGAAGGACGGGTTTTACCAGGAACCGCTTGTCCAGGAGGCGGAAACCATTTAACTGGCCAGGAGGCGGTTGAGGCGCTTTACGAAATCCGCCGGGTCTTTGAGTTTTATCCCCTCTACCAGCAGGGCCTGATCCAGCAGTACGCCCGCTACATCGGCGATGTGTCCTTCGTCTTCGGTGTTTTTAAGACTTACGACAATGGGATGATCCCCGTTTACTTCCAGGATGGGCTTTACATCGGGCATTTCGGTCTGACCCATTGCCCGCAGCATCTGGGCCATCTGGATAGTGGGATCGTTTTCGTCCGCCACAATGCAGGAAGGTGAGTCGTGGAGGCGGCGGGAAAGTTTGACCTCTTTTACCCGGTCCCCCAGGGCTTTTTTGATCTTCTCAATTACGGGTTTTATTTCTTTTTCTGCGGCCCGGTCCTTTTTCTCCCCCAGTTCCTCGTCGGCCCCGGCCCGGTTCACTGCCTTGAGTTCCCAGGACCGGCTTTCGGTTTTGCTGTCTGCGCCGGATTTTTCCGGCGAATCTGTGGTTTGATGATAACTGTGGAGGGAGGGGATCACGATGTCGTCGATCTCGTCAGCCATGATAAGGACTTCGATATCCTTTGCCCGGTAAGCTTCCAGCAGGGGGCTGGCCCGCAGGGTCTTTTCATCGCCGCCGGTGATGTAATAGATGCTCTTTTGATCGCCTTTCATTCGGGAAACATAGTCGGCAAGGCCGGTCCAGCCTTCCACTGCGGTACTCTTAAACCGTACCAGATCCTGCAGGGTGTCACGGTTGGCGTAGTCCTGGTACAAGCCTTCTTTAAGGGGTCGGTTAAACTGGGTGATAAAGGTTTCCCATTTTTCCTTGACTTCTTCGCCGCCGGAGAGGGCCTTGTCCGCCAGGGCTTTGAATTCGCCAAGAAGTTTCTTTACCGAGGCATTTTTGATATTGATAAGGACCTTGTTCTGTTGCAGAATCTCCCGGCTTACGTTCAGGGGCAGGTCCTCTGAATCAATAATACCCCGGACAAAGCGCAGGTAGGTGGGCATCAGCTCTTTATCGTCATCGGTGATAAACACCCGTTTTACGTACAGTTTTACCCCTGGCTTGTAATCCACGTTGTACAGGTCAAAGGGGGCTTTCTTGGGGATATAAAACAGGGTGGTGTATTCCAGGGTTCCTTCGGCCCTAGTGTGTACATAGAAAAGGGGATCGTCACTGTCATGGCTGATCTGTTTGTAAAAATCGTGGTAATCATTTTCCGTAAGTTCCGATTTTACCCGTCGCCACAGCGCCGCGCCGGAGTTAATTTTGTCGGTTTTGTTCTTGCTGGACTTTACTTTTCCCTTGTCGTCGTATTCGTTCTCGTCGTAGGTAAGGTAAATGGGGAAGGCCACATGGTTGGAGTACCGTTTGATAATGTCTTCGATGGACCAGCGGTTGGCATACTCCAGGCCCTCTTCGTTCAGGTAGAGAAGTACCGTGGTCCCCTGGGTATCCCGGCCTGCGGTCTTGTCCCCGGTCTCAAGCCGTACTACATCGTAGCCGTCCTGGCCGTTGCTGGACCACAAAAACGTTGTATCCTCCCCGGCCTTGCGGCTGGTAACTTCGATCTTTTCCGCTACCATAAAGGCTGAATAGAACCCTACCCCGAACTGGCCGATAAGGTTGGAGTCTTTTTGGGCGTCGGCGCTGAGTTTTTCAAGGAAGGCCCTGGTTCCTGAACGGGCGATGGTCCCCAGGGATTCGACCAGGTCTGCCTCGTTCATGCCGATGCCGTTATCGGAGACGCTGAGGGTCTTGGCATCCTTATCGAAGCATATATCGATGCGGGGCTCGAAGCTGATGGATTTGTAGGTATCTTCCGCCACCGTGAGGTATTTGAGTTTGTCCAGGGCATCGGAAGCGTTGGAGACCAGTTCCCGCAGAAATATTTCCCGGTTAGAGTAGAGGGAATGGATAATTAGGTGCAGAAGTTGGTTTACTTCGGTTTGGAACTGGCGTTGTGCCATAAAAGACTCCTTGTGTTGGTTTTATGGTGATCTTGGACTGGCCGGTCTTGCGACCACTCGATTTTGAAACCAGTCCACATACAAGATACAAAAAAAGGGGAGTGGAGGCAAGAAAAAACACGCGGGGGACTTTACCGGGTTACCGTCTGTATAAGAAATTCTTTGATTAGAACTCTGTATAATTCCCGGTTTGGGATAGATCATAGCCGCCGATCAGTGCGAGGTCCTGTTTAAATTCGTCTTCTGTGATATAGGAGATCAGCGCCTTAAGTGCCGGTTTGTCCTGGTCCCCCAGGCGGAATACAAGATCGTACCATTCGGGCTGAAGGGGGATAAAATCTGCCCCGGCGATGTGTTCCGCCCCGCGCTCGCAGCCACAGCCTATGTCCGCGCCGCCCCTGGCGACAATGCCGGCGCAGGCCATGTGAGATGTCGATTCCCGTGTGTACCCTTGGATGTTTCTGGTGTCAATCTTCAACAGTCTGAGTTTTTGATCCAGCAGAATCCGGGTACCACAGCCCCGTTCCCGGTTAATCATGGTAATTCCCGGCCGGGCCAGGTCCTGCCAGCCTTGAATTTTTAAGGGGTTTCCCTTTTGGACATAAAACCCCTGTATCCGTCCCACCAGGCGGAACACTCCAACGGGGAGTCCCGGCAAAAGACAGCGGATGAAGGAATGGTTGTAGGTGTTTGTCTGACTGTCCCAAAGGTGGGAAGCGGCCATTGTTACCTTACCGTTGTACAGGGCGATAAGGCCGTTGTAACAGCCCGTGTAAGAACGGAGTGCCGGCCCGAACCCCAGGGCGGAAAGCCGGCTTACCAGGAGGTCCAGGCAGATATCCTGACCGCAGAGGATGAGGGGATCCTCCGCCGGCTCCCGAAATGGGACGGTCCGCAGTGGGGTAGTGGATAGTGGCTTATCCTGTACTTCCCGCAGGAGCGCCGGGGCAGAATCCGGAATTCCGGCTGCTGGTTTGTCTTTGCTGCTCTCTCCTTTCCTGTCGGTCCGGTTTTCCCTGTGCTCTTCCCCGGCAAAAAAAGGGCCTGTTCTTCCGGCCCGGAGGTAGCGGTCAATATCCTCCTGGGAGACCCGCACTTGTTTTCCCACGCGGGAGGAGGGGAGTTCTCCCCGTTTAATGAGTTCATAAACGGTATATTTTTTGATCCGCAGCTGGCGTGCCACATCTTCCGCGGTCAGGAGAGTCGATTCCATAATGGAATTATAGTTGTGTACCGGGGAAATAACAATTGCCTATAAACGGGTCTAAAATAACATTGTCTGTAAATGTAAATCTAAGGTTGCTTTCCCAAAAACTGAAGTTTTGGGAAAGCCTCAATGAATATAGTTTTATTAAGTGTCTTGGAAGAAGAAACTGGTTCTGTACGGTGGCTATCAGTCTGCTATGCAAAAGTAGGAAAATTTTGTAATGTGAAATTGTCTGAATTTTGAGATGTTCCTGCAACCGGGCTGGTTTTGGGACAATCTTTATAAAGAGGGAAAACAGGATATGATACTTGATCGGATTGAAAATTCTAAATTGTATGCGGGGCTGGGTTCTGATTTCAAAGCGGCCTTTGAATTCATTGCGGCTAATCATTTTGAAAAGGCTGCTCCCGGGCGTTATGTGTTGAGGGGTGATATGTACTATATGCTGCAAGACTATGAAACAAAGCCTTTATCCGAAGGCTTTTTTGAGGCCCACCGTAAGTACATTGATCTTCAGTATGTGGTAAGCGGCAGGGAACGTCACGATTACGCCAATATTTCTACCCTGAACCTGCGGGATACCTACAACGCTGAAAAAGATCTGGTGGTGTATGACGGTAAAGGTTACAGTTTTGTAGTAAGCCGGGGTTTTTTTGCTGTTTATTTTCCTGAAGACGCCCATATGCCCAATCTTAGAATAGACGGTAAGCCCGAAAAAATGATTAAGGTGGTGGTGAAAATCCCCGTGCGCTGCGATCCGGAGCTTTGTCCGGGGTTTGCGGGGTAAAAAAAGTGTCCGCAAGGGCGATTTTTGACGAAACGGCTACGCCTTAAGGTCTTGAGGGGGTTAAGAGCGGGGCGCAACAAATTTCTGGGGGGTAAGCGGAAAAGCCGGGCGGGGCCCGGCTTTGGAGCGGAGGGGGGGCCAGAGCGGTGGCGCGCCATAGGCGCGGCTACGGATAGGCGGTCTGGTAACAGGCCCCCCCTTAAAATTCCTGGATACGTTATTGTTTTTTCGGCTGTAAAGGTGTAAAAGTATAAAAATGACCAGATTTTCGTAAAATCGGCCATCTTTGGTGTGTACGCGCCGGGGAACCTAACGAATCCGGGGGGACTTATGGGTCGGGGTGAGTTGAGTGCGGTTATTAGGGTGGATGAGGAAAAATGTGTCAATTGTCATGCCTGTATTGCCGCTTGTCCGGTAAAGTACTGTAACAACGGCGCGGGGGAAAAGGTGGGGCTGAACCATAACCTTTGTATTGGTTGTGGAAGCTGTATTCATGCCTGTACCCACCATGCACGGCTTATTATAGACGATTCGGCGTTGTTCTTTAACGCTCTGGACAAGAGGGAACGGATCATTGCCATTGTTGCCCCGGCGGTGGCTTCCAATTTTCCGGGTCAATACCTTAATCTGAACGGCTATTTGAAGTCGCGGGGGGTGGAGGCGGTTTTTGATGTAAGTTTTGGCGCAGAGCTTACGGTTTTTTCCTATGTAAAGTATTTGCAGAAGGATCGTCCTTCGTTCTGTATAGCCCAGCCTTGTCCTGCTATTGTCAGCTATATCGAAATTTACCATCCTGAGCTGCTTCCGTATCTTGCCCCGGCAGACAGTCCTATGCTGCACATTATCAGGATGATTCGGGAGTACCATCCTCAATACCGGGACCATAAAATTGCTGTCCTGTCTCCCTGTATTGCCAAGCGGCGGGAATTTGACGAAACGGGGTTGGGGGACTTTAACGTTACGTTTCTTGCCCTGCATGATTATCTGGAACGGGAAAAGGTCAATCTGGCTTCGTTTAAGCCGGAGGACTACGATAATCCGCCGGCGGAACGGGCGGTAAGTTTTTCCATGCCTGGCGGACTTCTGATTACCGCGGAACGGGACAGTCCCGGAATTGGCAGGGTAACCCGGAAAATTGAAGGGGTGCATACGATTTATCCTTATTTGGAGGATGTGGCACGGACGTTAAGTGCGGGTGGCGGTGGAGGCGGGGAGCTGCCCCTTTTGGTGGATTGTCTTAACTGCGAAAAGGGCTGTAACGGCGGAACCGGTACCCGGAACGCTGAAACGCCCACGGACAAGCTGGAAGCCCATATTTGGAAACGCCGGGCCGAAATGGAGGCAAAGTACGGCGGATCGAGGTCTGCGGAGAAGAATAAAAAAAAGGTGTTTAACGTGCTTTCCCGTTACTGGAAAGATGGTCTGTATGACCGTTCGTACCAGGATCTTTCCGGCAACAATACTTTGCGGATGCCGACCGACGATGAGCTGGTGGAGGTTTACCGGCGTCTGCGGAAGTACGGGGAAGAGGATTTTTATGACTGTAATACCTGTGGATACGGAAGCTGTTACGGTATGGCTGTTGCGATTTTTAACGGTCTTAACCGGCCGGAAAACTGCCACCATTACAATCTTTCCATTATCGAGGAGAACCAGAAAACCATAGGAGCTCTAAATCAAAATCTCAATGATCAGATAGAAAAGTCCCTGGACTTTATGAAGGGTATCAATAGTCTTATTGACAGTCTGAACGATCAGATTGTACATCAGGCTTCGGCCATTGAAGAATCTTCGGCAACGATCGAGGAGATGGTGGCTACGATCAGCAATACCGCCAACATGGCCCAAAAGAAGCAGAGTATTATTCAGGAGCTGGTGGATAATGTGGAACAGGGGCGGGCGTCTATGCGTGATACCATTGAAGCGGTGGGGAATATTTCCAAGGGTGTTACGGGGGTTGGTTCCACCATTAAGGTAATTGGTAACATTGCCGCCAATACCAATCTTTTGTCCATGAATGCCGCAATTGAGGCGGCCCATGCCGGGGACGCGGGTATGGGCTTTGCGGTGGTCGCCGACGAAATTCGCCGGCTTTCCGAGACTACCCGGGAGAATTCCCGGAATATCGCCACTACGTTAACGAGTATTATTCAGGGTATTAAGGAAACTACCACCCGTTCTACTGCTACCGACTCCCTTATTGGTACTATGGCTGAAGAGATCAACGGGTTTGCCCATACGATGACGGAACTTATTACCAGTCTGGGGGAACTTTCCATAGGGAGCCGGGAGATTATCACCGCCCTGGTCCTTTTGCGTGATCATGCGGAGGCGATTAAAGACGGGTACCAGAGTATGATGGAAAAGACCCATAATCTTGAGGTTTCCATGCAGAAGATCATGGCGATGCAGAAAGAGGCTATAAAGTAAAAGCAGTCTCGATTTTTTGCATGGTTGAGCTTGTTCCAAAACTAATTGACTGTGCGCTAAACGCGTACGGTTTTGGAACAGGTTAGGGATCCTATCCCAAAACTAAAGCGCTGGAACAGGGCCGCCTGCCTGCGTGGCAGGCAGGCAGGCAGGCAGGCAGGCAGGCGGCCCGGAAATTAACTTACTATCCCGCAGCCTGCTCCTGGGTTCGTTATCCCAGCTCCTCAAAAATGATGAGCTGTGAAGAATGGAACTTAACCAAGAAACCACGGGAGGCAAGGTCGAAACCGGAAGCCTCCATGCGTTCGCCTGAATTATCAAAATACACCTTATACCGGGAACCCGGCTTGAGGGACCGGGGTTTGAAAAAATAATCCTCGTTTTTGTCCATGTCCAGGCGGAAGAA
>JAITJW010000005.1 GCA_031278715.1 Treponema sp.
GCATTGAAAAACTCTATTCCTATTTTGGGGTAAAGGATGATTTTGAGATGGGGATAAAGCTGGGTTCCACCTGCCGCTGGGTCATGCCGGAAAAATTCCATTACTGGACCAATCCCGAATGTCCCATGTTTGATGTGCTTAAGGGCAAAAAGCGGACTTCCTTAAGCGAGCCCGGCATCTTCGCCGAAACCGAAGATGTCGCGGAGGTTGAAAAATTCCCCTGGCCCGAAATTAAATACGTGGACTTTTCCGAAACTCTCCGGGAGATCGACCGCACCGTGGAGGCAGGCCAGGCCGTGTTAAGCGGGGCCTGGAGCTGCTTCTACCACAACGTCAGTGATTTCTTCGGCATGGAAAACTACTTTATGAAGATGCACACCGACCGGGAGGTGGTAGACGCCGTAACCAGGCATGTTGTGGATTTCTACCTTGAGGCTAACGAGATCCTCTTTAACGCGGCGGGGAATAAAATCGACGCCTTTTTCTTCGGTAACGATTTTGGCAGCCAACTGGATCTCCTCATCTCGCCGGAACACTTTGACCACTTTGTCATGCCCTACTTCAGGGAGTTCACCGATCAGGCCCACCGCCACGGCTATAACGTAGTACTGCACTCCTGCGGTTCCATCGACCGGGTCATCCCCCGGCTTATCGACGCGGGAGTAGAGGTACTCCACCCCATCCAGGCTATGGCTAAAAACATGGATGCAGAATCACTGGCGAAAAAGTACAACGGCAAAATCGTGTTCCTGGGCGGTGTGGACACCCAGCGGCTTCTCCCCTTCGGAAAACCCGATGAAGTAAGGAGGGAAGTCCGGCGCCTTAAAGATCTTTTCGGTCCCAATTTCCTGGTCTCCCCAAGCCACGAATCCATACTGCCCAACGTCTCCCCGGAAAATATAAGCGCCATGGCGGAAACCGCGGTAGAATAGGGGGATACCTGGAAAATGTTACGAGGGGTGTGATGTACACACGCCGTGTTTAGGTATAGCATAACCGTAAGGAGTAATACTATGGCAACGATTCTTTCAAAACCCGAATACGAGGAGTCTATCGCGGCAAGCCGGGATAAACGTATGGCTTGGTGGCGGGAAGCCCGTTTCGGTATGTTCGTCCACTTTGGACTTTACAGCGTTCTGGGCAGGCATGAGTGGGCTATGGCTATCGAAAACTGGCCGGTCCCGGAGTATGAAAAGCTGGCGGATAAATTCCAGCCCAAGCCGGGGGCCCCCAGGGAATGGGCAAAACTTGCCAAGGCCGCGGGGATGAAGTACATGGTCCTGACCAGCCGTCATCATGAGGGCTTCTCCCTTTGGAATTCAAAGGCCAATCCCTACAACAGCGTTAATTACGGCCCCAAGCGGGACATTGTAAAGGAATTCGTGGAAGCCTGCCGGGAAAACGATCTCCGCATCGGGTTCTACTCGTCCCTTATGGACTGGCATCACCCCGACGGCGGGGCAGCCGCCTACGACAGTGCCGCGCGGAAACGCTTCAACGATTATATCTATGCCCTCAATGAAGAACTCCTTACCCAGTACGGTAAAATAGACATCCTCTGGTACGATGTGGCCGCGCCCATGCAAAGCTGGGAAGGCTGGAATACACTGGAAATAAACCAGCGTCTGCGGGCCATACAGCCGGATATTATCATCAACAACCGGAGCCATCTGGATGAGGATTTCGGCACCCCCGAAGGGCATGTCAGTGCGATGAATGATCGCGATTGGGAAGCCTGCATGACCTTCAACGATCTTTCCTGGGGTTATGTGGACGCCGCCCAGGTGGGGCCCTACAGTTACAACGTCCAGCGCATTTTAAGGATGCTCGCCACCTGCGCCGGGGGTTGCGGGAACCTCCTGCTTAACATCGGTCCTGCGCCGGACGGTTCGGTTCCGCCCGAAGCGGTGGAACCCCTTACCGCCGTGGGGAACTGGCTTGCCAAAAACGGCGAATGTGCCTACGGCAAGCTTGATCGTAACAAGGAAGGCTGGGGGAGTGGCAGCGGCGTTTGCGCGCAGAGCAAAAAAAAGAACACAGTCTACCTTTGGAACTGGATTTGGCCTAAAGACGGTGAACTTGTCGTGGGGGGGGTTACAAGCACCCTCAAGTCGGCGAAAATTCTTGCCTCCGGCGCAAGCCTCAAGTTTACCCAGGAAAAGTACCGTATCATATTCAAGGACATGCCGAAGGAGCCCCAGGACAAGATCGCCGGTGTGGCGGTACTGGCCCTGGAATTCGACGGTGAACCCAAAACGGTGTCTTTTGCCTCTACGCCGCCCCTTAACCAGGGAAAGATTTACCGTTAGTATTCTGACACGATTAAACCTGTGGATTTGGGCGCGTCCCCGGCTTTGCCGGGGACCGGGCGTCCCGGGGTTCTGCATAAATATACGTAATATAGGCTTGTTTTGAATATTTATACAACATTGTAAGGACGAACAAAAAAACGAAAAAAAACAAAAAAAAGTTTGACAATGAGCACGGAAGGGTGTAGCATGTTCATAATTCAGAAGGGACTTTGGGTCCCAAGCGCCCGTGAAGGAGGATAGGCCGTGTACCTTGCCCGCTGCCGTTTGCAAAACGCCGCATTGCTCCGTTCACTGCTCTCTACTCCCTCACTGCTCGTTGTTCTCTGTTCACTAACTAATCCCCCCCCCCCCCCCCCCCCCCATCAATATTTAGAAACCTAACGTATAACAAGGGCGCCCGCCCCGCTCATCGTCCCCCCGGCACGGAAAACAATCCTGTACCCGTAGAAATATTATCCTCG
>JAITJW010000075.1 GCA_031278715.1 Treponema sp.
CTGTCCCGCGGGGAGCTGTCAAAATCTGAAAAGGTTACACATCGATCCGGGCCGGTGCTAGGGCTGTTCCAATTGCGCCCGGGCCTGTCCGGTGGGGGCGATCAGCGGCGTGACCAAACTGCCCTTTGTCATCGACGGGGCCAAATGCATCAAGTGCGGCGCCTGTGCCGAAACCTGTTCCTTCGGCGCCGTTAAGGAGGCAAGCTGATGCAGACAGCGGAATACATAACTATTGACGGCGTCCCGGTAGAATTTGGGGATGAAAAAAA
This sequence comes from Treponema sp., assembly GCA_031278715.1. Classification (GTDB taxonomy): domain Bacteria; phylum Spirochaetota; class Spirochaetia; order Treponematales; family Breznakiellaceae; genus JAISFT01. The sequence continues at coordinate 270 of JAITJW010000075.1, forward strand.
CATCCTCGCCCTGATCCGCAAGGCGGGGATAGAACTGCCCACCTTCTGTTACCATTCGGAGCTTTCGATTTACGGGGCCTGCCGGATGTGCATGGTGGAAACAGGCCGGGGTCTTGAGGCCGCCTGCTCGACCCCGCCCAAGGCGGGGATGCGGATAACGACCAATACGGAGCGGCTGCGAAAGTACCGCAGGATGGTCCTGGAACTGCTTTTGGCCCGCCACTGCCGGGACTGTACCACCTGTAACAACAACGGAAACTGCAAGCTCCAGGACCTGGCAAAACGCTTCAACATTCAGGGGGTACGCTTCCCCAATACCGCCGGGGGAAACAACACCGACGATTCGTCCCCCTGCATCACCAGGGACGAGAACAAATGCATACTCTGCGGCGACTGCGTACGGATGTGCAACGAGGTACAGGCCGTGGGGGCCATCGACTTTGCCCACCGGGGCGCGAATATGGCGGTGAGTACCGTATTCGGCAAAAGCCTGGCGGATTCCCCCTGCGTGGGCTGCGGCCAGTGCGCCGCGGTCTGCCCCACCGGGGCTATTGTGGTAAAGAACGACACGGCAAAGGTCTGGAAGGCCCTGGATGACCAGGATATCAAGGTAACGGTACAGATTGCCCCGGCGGTCCGGGTTGCCCTGGGCAGGGAATTCGGCCTCAGGGATGAAGGCGCGCCGGGCGTTTCGGGCAACGCCATGGGCCGTATCGTAGCCGCCCTGCGCCGCATGGGTTTTGACGAGGTCTACGATACATCCACCGGCGCGGATCTTACGGTTCTGGAAGAGGCCAATGAGCTTTTAAAGCGTCCGGAAACAGGAGGCCGTGCCATGCCCCTCTTTAGCTCCTGCTGCCCCGCCTGGATTCAGTTCTGCGAAAAACAATACCCCGAATTGCTGCCCCATGTTTCCACCTGCCGTTCTCCCATGCAGATGTTCGCTTCGGTTATAAACGAAGAAACAAGCCGCGTAAGCAGCAGGACCCATGTGCATGTGGCGGTGATGCCCTGTACGGCAAAAAAATACGAAGCCGCCAGGGATGAATTTAGGGTGAACGGGAAGCCCGCGGTAAACTATGTACTTACCACCCAGGAGCTTGTTAGAATGATCCGGGAATCGGGGATCCTTTTTTCGGAGCTGGAACCGGAGGCGGTGGATATGCCCTTTGGAACCATCACCGGAGCGGGGCTGATCTTCGGCGTTTCCGGGGGCGTTACCGAGGCGGTACTCCGCCGGATAACCACGGATAAATCCGCCGCCGGCCTTGTGGCGCTTTCCTGGCAGGGCGTCCGGGGCATGGAGGGGATAAAAAAAACCGCTGTTACCCTTGGCGGCCGGGAACTGAAGATCGCCATGGTAAGCGGCCTCAAAAACGCTTCGGAACTGATTCGGAAAATCAAAAACGGGGAAGAAATTTTTGATTTTGTTGAAGTCATGGCCTGTCCCGGGGGCTGTGTTTCCGGCGCGGGGCAGCCTGCGGCAACGGCGGCGGAAAAAGAGGAACGGGGCCGGGGCCTCTATTCCGCCGGTAAGCTTTGCGGCATAAAACGTTCCGAGGAAAATCCCCTGATGATGAACCTCTACGGCGGCCTCCTCAAGGGGCGCGTCCACGAGTTATTGCACGTACAGTATACCAAGGAGAAAACACATGCTTGAGTTAAGCGTCTGCATCGGCAGTTCCTGTCATATCAAAGGGGCCTACAACGTTATCCAAACCTTTCAGCAGCTTATTGAGGAAGGAGGATTCCACGACAGGATCAATTTCAAATCCGGCTTTTGTATGAAACGGTGCCAGCATCCGGGAGTCGCGGTTCTGGTTGACGGCGAGGAACACCATGTCTCACCGGAAGCCCCCGGAGATTTTTTCAATACCCGGATTATGCCAAAGATTTTATAACCAGAGGACATATATGGAAAATCCTTCTTCCGGTTATGCCATGCCCTGTATGAAGCTGCGATCAAGACAATCCCGGATGATAGTGTAAACCGGTTCCGGAAAGGGACCCTGTTATTCCGGATAAAGAATTCAAACAAGGAGAAAACCAGAATGGGAACAAAGAGTTTACGGCCGGTTATTCATGTGCTGGAAGACAAGTGCGTTAACTGCCACCGCTGCATCATGGTCTGTCCCGTTAAAATGTGCAACAACGGGTCCGGGAATATTGTAGACCACCACAGCGATCTTTGTATCGGCTGCGGCGAATGCATCAGCGCCTGTACTTTTAACGCCCGTATTGGCCTTGATGATTTTGACCGTTTTCTGGCGGACCTCCACAGCGGGACCGGCGTCATCGCCATTGTGGCCCCCGCAGCGGCGGCCAGCTTTGACGGGAAGTACCTTAACGTCAACGGTTTCCTCAAGTCCCTGGGGGTCAAGGGAGTATTCGACGTCAGTTTTGGGGCGGAGTTAACCGTTAAGTCCTATGTTGATTATATGATAAAAAAGAAAACTCCTACCGTCATAGCCCAGCCCTGCCCCGTCCTGGTTACCTTCATTGAAATGTACCGCCCCGAACTTATCCCCTATCTGGCTCCCGTAGATAGCCCCATGATACATACCATGAAGATGATTAAACGGTATTACCCGGCTTACAAAAACTATAAAATCGCGGCCATATCCCCCTGTTATGCCAAGAGACGGGAGTTTGATGCCTGCGGTATGGGGGATTACAATGTTACTTTCAATTCAATACAGCAATATCTTGACGGCAGAAAGGATAGTATTTCCAACTATCCCGAAAGTGATTATGATAACCCTCCGGCGGAGCGGGCGGTGCTTTTTTCCAGCCCCGGAGGGCTTATGCGTACCGTAGGGCGTTACGATCCTGATGTGTATGCCCACACCCGGAAAATTGAAGGCTCCCCCGAAATCTACCACTATTTTGCCCATCTTTCCACTTCCATCCAAAAGGGAAGCGCCCCGGTTTATCCGCTCATCGACTGTCTCAACTGCCACATGGGCTGTAATGGCGGCGCCGGGACGGGAAACCGGGGAAAACATTTGGACGATGTTGAATATCTGGTAGAAAAACGGGCCAAAGAAGTACGGAATAAATACCGGCCCAGGGGGCTTGCAAAGCTGTTCCATAAAAACAGGATCGAAAAGATTCTGGACGCCTATTGGGAAGAAGGGCTTTATACCCGCTC
>JAITJW010000141.1 GCA_031278715.1 Treponema sp.
CCTGCCCCACACTGTTTCGTATACCAGCAGGGGCGGGAAAAAGCCTGGGAGAAACATTTGGAATTCCCCGCCGTAAGCGTATCGAAGATAGCGGAGGCGGACTCTACAAGCGTTTCCCCCAGGCATTTCCCCGCCCCTGGGTGTGTAAGATTTAGTTAAGGGGCAAGTTTAGAAGGATGTCATGCCCCGCATGGTATGGTCCCTCTGACAGGACCCCCAAAGATCCTGAAACCCTGTTTTAGGCATGCAGGAGGTATCTGCGAGACTGTAAACGCCGCCCCTGCTTGCAACAGGCGCGGACTAGCTTTTTCCCGGCAGGGAGGATACACTATAAGTGGCTATGTGTACCCATGTACTGAGACGGACAATTTTTTGGATGGTTTTCCTGATTCTCCTAAGCGTGAGCGCCTGTAATCAGCTGGATACTGTTCTGCCTTCTCTCGGAACTTACCATGTAAACGCACTGGTCAACCATTCTTCGCTGGATGAGTGTTCGGTTATTACCGCCGGCGACACGATTCTTCCCTATTTTTCCAATTCGGTGGCAGGTGATCCGGATCTGGTCAATCTGGTGGTATACCTGGAAGATTCCGGGGGGAAACCGGCGGGAAACCGGGTTCGTTACACTACCGGGCCTGTTCCTGCTGTCGAAGATACTTTGGAAGGGGGGGATGTTTCGGAACCGGAAACTTCTTTGGAGACGGGACAGCTTTCGGAGACGGCGAAGAATCTTTCGGAATCCGGTAAGGCAGGTTCAGACGATGAAACGGCGGCGGATTATGCGGGAATAGTTAAGGATCCGTCTTTTGCGGGTGGTCTTTTGATACCTGTGGATAACTTTTCCGGCCAGCTTCCTCCCTTTCCGCTGGCCAGGAACCTTGAAATTGGCTACTACACGATGGTATTTGAAATCCGGGGAAGCCATGATCTGTTGAGCCGTGTCGGGCGGCAGGTTTTCTATACCGGGAACCAGGAATTTACAACGGGGGGAATTCAGTACTACCTGCCCGGTGTGTACGGGAACAAACATCTGGTACCCCAGGGTCTTAACGTAATGCTGGAAACCCAGGTGGACTATGGGGAAGACCTGAAACCTTACGCCATCTGGTACAATGGCAGCCGGCTAATCGGGGAAGGTTTTGTAACCGGCGGAGTGGCGCAGGTAATCTGGAAGGCGTCGCAGCAGACTGGTTTCCACACGATTCGGGTGGAAGTGTTCCCCTTCGAGCCCCATGTGGGGGTAAAGGGGATAGCAAAGGAGCTTTCCCTGCCCGTTTCGTCCCAGACGGAAGAAAACCGGCCCCTTTCCGCCCAGGACGGGGCTCTGCTCTACCGCTACCAACTGGCCGGTGATCTGCGGGAAACGGGGACCGGGGCGGAATTGAACCGGAAAAATACGGGGAAGAACACTCCTCCGGAGAAAAACGTTCCCCTGTGGTATCCTGTGGAACAGGTCTACGGGCTTGCCCTGGAAGACGGGGATAGTTATGAGGCTTCACCCAAAACTCTGGACTTTTCGACGATCTCTTCCGGGGATACGGCGGGGCTGCTCCATTTCTTTATCCGTTTCTTCCCGCTGAACGGGGGGACAATCCTGAGCGCCATTTTTGACTACGGGATCGATCCTGTTGCCCTCAGGCTATTTCTGGCGGAAAACGCCCTGTACCTTGAAGTGGAAGGAGAGGGGAAACGTATCCTTAGCGATCCGCTGGAGATTGAGGGGGCCCGTGCTTCCTTTATAGATTTGGCGCTTAACGTGGAGATACAGAAGACCGGTCTGACAATATCCTTTGAACCGGCGGATTCCCCCCTGGTGTCCCAGGTTCCCCCGGAGGCCGGGAAGCAGGACGCCGTTCAGATCCCCCTCCCTGAGCAGGAGGACAGCCGGGCCCGCTCAATTGAACTGGAATTGCGTAAGCCCCTGTCCGGGGAACTGCGTTCCTGGCTGGGAAAGGCAGATCAACCGGAGGAAAAGGCCGGGGAAAGTCCTGTTCCCGCGGATGAAAAATCCGGTTCTTCCCCGGTTTTCAGTCCAATTGCAGTGGTAGACGATTTTTTTGCGCTGTTCCGCGTATCAACAGAAACTTATGATGGACAGACCGCGGTGCAAGCGGTAACCGGAGCCCCCCAGACAGCCCAGGGGGAAGCCGTTCCTGTGGACGGCGCCGGGTCTAACTGAACATAAACGCGGTAAATTCCCGCATCAAGAGGATCTCCTATGGAATCGATACTACTTTGGGGGCTGGATCTGATCCGCTCGGTCCAGTCCTGCGCCAGTCCGGCTCTTACCGTTCTTATGAAACTGATCACCAATTTGGGCGCCGCCCCGGTCTACCTGGTGCTTCTTCCCCTTATTTTCTGGTGTATTGATGAGGAAAAGGGTCTCCGGCTAAGTGTGGCGGTGCTGATCTCCCTGTGGATCAACATGGCTTTGAAGTACCTGCTGGGCCAGCCCCGGCCTTTTTGGGAAGGCTGGGATCCTTCCGTGGGGATGATCCACGAGAATCTTAACGGTCTTCCCTCCGGTCATGCCCAGATCTCCCTGACTCTGTGGGTGATTATCGCCTCCTGGACCGGGAAAAAATGGGCGGTTCCCATTGCCGTTTTTATAAGTCTTCTGGTAGGTTTCTCCCGGCTCTACCTGGGTGTCCACTTTCCTACGGATATGCTGGGGGGCTGGATTCTGGGCGCCCTGACGCTGACCGCTTATTTTCTTTTGGGGGACAAGCTCAAGGCAGCGCTGATCCGCGGGGGGCAGCGGTTTCAGATGATCCTCTGTTCCGTCCTGGTTTTTGTCATGATCCTCTACCGGCCCCAGGTTGAGTTTTTGATGCCCGGGGCTTTGATTTTGGGCCTTGGTCTTGGCTTCAGCATCAACCAGAGCCATGTCGGGTTCCGGGCCGCCGGAAGCGGTACAGCGCGGTTTTTGGTTATGGGTCTCCGTTTTATCATCGGAATGGCCTCCCTGATAGTTCTGTTCATGATCCTTGGCCGGCTGGCCCCGGAAGAACATTCCCCGCTTTACCCTCTCTTTTTCTTTGTCCGCTTTGCCCTTGCAGGATTCTGGATCTGCCCTGTTGTCCCCTGGCTTTTCCTCCGTCTGCGCCTGGCCCGTACGGCGAAAACCGTTGCGCCGGATTCTCCGCAGACGCAGCTGTAGTATGCCTAAGCCCTTTTACGGGGACGAATCCCCCATCGTCGCCCTTGCCACGCCGCCGGGGGAGAGCGCTTTGGCCCTGATCCGCAGTTCCGGTCCCGGTTCGGTGGCCCTGCTTTCCAGAGTTTTTTCACGGCCCGCCACGCTCCGCAAAGCCGCGGGGAACAGCGTTGTTTACGGCTGGATACGGAGGCCCCGGGACGCCGTATCCCGGAAAACCGGGACACGGGCCTGGGAGCTTATCGACGAGGTTCTTGTTTCCGTATACCGGGCCCCGCGAAGCTATACCGGTGAGGAGGGGGCGGATATTACCTGCCACGGGGGTACGGCCACGGTCAGGGCCGTGCTGGAGACTCTGGAAGCCGCAGGGTTCCGGGAAAGTCTGCCGGGTGAATTCAGCTTCCGGGCCTTTATGAACGGCAAGCTTGATCTTACCCGCTCCGAATCGGTCATGGAACTGGTAAGGGCAAAGACCGGGGCCGCCCGTGAACGTGCGGCGGACCGGCTGGCCGGGAGGCTTCAGGGGGACATTGCCGTGATGAACCGGCGTCTGGTGGAAGCCCTGGCGGAAACTGAACTTCACCTGGACTACGATGAGGAAGAACTGGGCCTTTCCGGGGAAGGGCTGCCGGGCCGGGAACTGGTGGAAGACACACTGCAGTGTCTGCGGAATCTGGCCGGTAGCTGGCCGGGAGAACGGCTTTACCAGGAAGGGGCCCTGGCGGTGATCGCCGGGCGACCTAATGCGGGGAAGTCCAGCCTTTTTAACGCCCTGTTGGGGGAAGACCGTTCCATTGTTACCGCCGTCCCCGGTACCACCAGGGACTGGATCGAGGCACTTGTCAATATCCGGGGAATTCCCCTGCGCCTTGTGGATACCGCGGGGTTGCGGGAGGATCTGCAGGGCCCGCCGCCCTCCGCTGCGGAGGAAGGGGGGGGCCTGGACAGGGCGGAGGAGATAGGTATACAGCGGAGCCGTGAACTTCTTGACAGGGCGGATCTGGTACTCTACGTCATCGACGGGACCCAGGGCCTTCGGGACGAAGACAAGGCCCTTCTCAGAACCCATGCCGCTCTGCCCCATCCTCTGATTCTGCTGTGGAACAAGGCGGACATAGCCCCGCCGCCTGAGTCTTTACTGCCTGAGTTTCTACCGCCTGAGTCTTTGCCACCGGAGCCCCTGCCGCCGGAACAAGTCCCCTCCCTGCCCTTAAGCGCCACAACCGGGGAAGGCCTGGAGCAGCTCTGCGGGGCCATAGAGACGGCCCTGAAGGGGGGAATCCCCAGGCGCGGTTCCGAAACAGGTTTGGGAAGCCGGCGGCAGAAAGAACTGGTGGACCGGGCCTGCACCGCCCTGGAGGAGGTTCTGAGTCTTGCAGGCCGGGGGGAGCCCCTGGACCTGCTTGCGCCCCTCCTCCGGGAAGCGGTTAACGCACTTGGGGAGATTACCGGGGAAGTTTCTACCGCGGACATTCTGGAAGCTATTTTTAGTAAATTCTGTGTGGGAAAGTGATGGATTACGATTGTATTGTAGTGGGCGGCGGTCACGCCGGTATCGAATCCTCCCTGGCAGCGGCCCGGCTGGGTTTTTCCGTCCTCCTTGTTACCCAAAACCCGGACCGTATCGGGGCCCTGTCCTGTAACCCCGCGGTCGGGGGGCTTTCCAAAGGGAATCTGGTCCGGGAACTTGATGCACTGGGGGGGGAAATGGGGAAACTTACCGATGCTGCCATGATCCAGTACCGCATCCTTAACCGTTCACGGGGACCCGCAGTTCAGGCCCCCCGCGCGCAGACCGACAAGCAGGCGTACCAGGCCGGGGCCCGCGCCGTTCTGGAACGGCAGAAGGGGCTTTCGATTTTCATGGATACCGTGACGGACCTTCTTATTGCCGGGGAGGGGGGAAACTGCCGGGTGGAGGGGGTAGTAACGTTGCGGGGGCAGTGTATTTCCGCCGGAACGGTCATCCTGACTACTGGTACCTTCATGGAAGGGAAGATATTCATCGGTGAGTACGATGCCCCCCAGGGCCGCCTGGGGGAAAGCGCCGCCCTGGGCCTGGGGCTTAGCCTGCGGCGCCGGGGTTTTCCGCTGGGGCGTTTCAAAACCGGTACCCCCGCCCGACTGGCAGGGGATTCCATTGACTATTCGGTGATGGAAAAACAGGAGGGGGAGGAGGGGCAGCCTTTCTCATTTGATACGGATAGCGGCCAAACCCAGCCGGTCTGGCGGCCCCTGTTACCCCAGGTTCCCTGCTGGATCACCCGCAGTACCCCCCGGACACACGAGATCATCCGGTCCGCCATCCACAGGTCTCCGCTTTACGGGGGAAAGATCAGCGGTGTGGGCCCCCGTTACTGCCCTTCCATCGAGGATAAGGTGATGCGTTTCCCCACCCGGGACGGACACCAGATTTTTATTGAACCTGAAGGGCTTTCCACCACAGAAATGTACATGAACGGCGCCTCAAGTTCCCTGCCGGAGGACGTACAGCGGGATTTTATCCACAGTATTCCGGGTTTGGAAACCGCGCGGATCGTCCGTCCGGCCTACGCGGTGGAGTACGACTACCTGAACCCCCTGGACCTGTACCCCAGCCTGGAATCCAAGCGGATCGCCGGACTTTTCAGCGCAGGACAGACAAACGGCAGTTCCGGCTACGAGGAAGCCGCCGCCCAGGGCATTATTGCGGGGATCAACGCGGCGCAAAAACTGCGGGGGGAAGCGCCTCTGGTACTGGGCCGCGGGGAGGCCTATATCGGCGTGCTGATCGACGATCTTACCACGCTGGGAACCAGGGAACCCTACCGGATGTTCACAAGCCGGGCGGAGTACCGGCTGGCGCTGCGCCACGATACCGCCGATACCCGGCTGAGTCCGCGGGGCCGGGAACTGGGGCTGGTGGATGAAAAACGGTGGGGACGCTTTGTAAAAAAAACGGCAGGCTTGGAGACCATCCGGGAACTGCTGCGGCAGCGGAACGTACCGGTAGAAACCGCCGGAGAGGCGCTCCGGCCCCACGGCGGGGAGAGTCTGGAACAGGCCCTGCGGGACTCCCGTGTCTGTCCGGAAGATGTAGTCTCCCTTGTCCCGGAACTGGGAAACTACCCGGCGGAATGGCTGGAACATGCCCGCCTGGACATCAGATACGCGGGGTACATCGAAAAAGAGGAACGAATGGCCGGCCGGACCGCCAAACTGGATGCCGTAAAACTGAACGGCAGCCTGGATTACTCCGCCATTACCGGACTTTCTTCGGAAGCAAAGGAAAAACTCAACATCGTACACCCCCTAAGCCTGGGACAGGCTGCCCGGATACCGGGGGTACGGCAGGGGGACATTGCCCTGCTCATGGCACTGCACAGGAGAACCTAGCAGCCTGTTGCACTGGCCAAATGGCTATTGGCCTTGTAGGTTTTGGCCTCCCGGTTTCAGGCCCCGTCCAGGGCGGTATCCAGCAGTTCCCGCAGGGTCCGGCCCTCTTCGCTGGTCAGCGTAACGCCCTTCCCCATTTTTTCATGCCCCGGTGCCCAGTCCCGAATGTCCAGTTTTGGGCTTCGCCCGTTCCAGGATACCAGATTAAGTTCCTTTTTCCAGCCATTTTTTTCCTCGGACAGTACCCCAA
>JAITJW010000006.1 GCA_031278715.1 Treponema sp.
ATCGTGGTAAACATCCTCTATACCCTTACCTGGATATTCATGTTCCTTGGTCAAAGGCTGAACTGGTGGTACGGATTCCTGTGGCCCCTCCTGTTTCTCAACCTTTTGTACATAGCCGCATGGTCCTGGTTCAGAACCATTTCCGGCCGGGGCTTTCTCTGGAAAGGCCGGGTGGTATCCTAATGCCCTACAAACACGGACGGCCGGTTATCGACAGTTCCCTCCCCTTCAGGATCGCTACCGCCTGGACCTTCAACGTTATTTTTCCCATCGCTCAGACGATCAATCTTATGCAGCATTCCACCCGGTATAAGCACCGGTGGAAACTCCTCCGGTACCGCCGGGCCATTACGGTTTCAAACCACACTACTTTTCTTGACCCGGTAAAAATAGCCGGCGCACCGTATCCCCGGCTTATCTACCAGACCCTGCTGGAAGCGACGGTGGAATTCCCCTTTCTCGGAACCTTTACCCGGCTCCTCGGCGGTGTTCCCATCCCCCGAGGAAAGACCGGTTACCGGAAAATTCTTGAATCCTGCGCCGCCGCGTTTAAACACCGGCGCTACCTTCACTTCTACCCCGAGGGTGAATGTTTTCTCTACAGTCAGCAGATTCGGGAGTTTAAGCCCGGCGCCTTCCGCATTGCCGCGGAACTTGATATTCCGGTAATTCCCCTGGTCACGGTTTTTTCCGACGGCCTTTTCAAGCCTTGGTCGTTTTGGGGACGTTCCGTTCCCAAAGAAACTCTGGTGGTTCTTGACGCGATCCATCCATCCAAATATGTAAGGCGGGATGGAAGAGGAGACATTACCGCGGAGTCTGTCAGGGAATTTGCCGAGGCGGTGCGGCAGATAATGCAAAAGGAAATAGATGTCCGCCGTGGTTCCGCCGCCTTTTACCGGGGAAGGATGGAACGGATCAGGGGATTGAACGACAGTTAAGCGTCTCCGCAGGCGGCTGAATAGATACGATAAATTTTTATCGTAAAATTTGGCGCCCGGCACTAAAAAGGGAGCGTTACACTATTGCGGCGGGTAGCTGGTAATGGTGGTGTTTTTCAGGGTAAGGTGGGTATCCGGTCCCGTTTTGCCCATGCTGAACTTCCCGGCGAAACTGAAAGGGCCGTCGTCTTCAGACCAAGCTTAGGCCTCCGGCCGTGTACCCGGCCCCATTGGGGGGAGTAAAGGTGCTGGGGGCCGACGTCCCGCAAAATCCTGATCCCGCAGGGGGACGGTATCTTATAGAAATAAAATACAACATAAAAGTTGAAAAAAATTCAAGTATTTTATGAAAAAACATCTGAGGTTGTTCCAAAACCCCGGGGGGGTCCGGGGGGCATAAGGCCCCTGGGACCTACGGTCCCTTAGCGGGGGCGTTACGGGGGCGGAGCCCCTGTAGTGGGGGTAGGCCGGGACCTTGGCCCGGCCGTAGGGGGCGGCTGCCCCCTCCCTGACTTGGAGAAGGCGAGTTTTGGAACAGCCTCATCTTTCAAAAGAAAAAGGGTGCCAGGCACTTTTTTTCCGGCCTAGCCGGAAAAAAAAGATATAAGCGTAAAGCCCGGTGCGGCCGGATGCGCCCTAATTCTGAATTGAAATACCAAACTACTGCGTTACAAGTACATGGAATAGATTTAACCGCGGATATTTGATATTCTGTAACTCATGATCGCTGTTAATGAATGGTTCTGGGTAGCCGGCGGGACAGGGTTCATTTTTTTGATGACCAGTCTTGGCGCCACAATGGTTTTCTTTTTCCGTAAAACAGCGGGTGAAGGTATGCAGAAGGTATTCCTCGGTTTTGCGGCGGGTGTGATGATTGCCGCCTCCATGTGGGGATTGCTTGCCCCCGCCATAGAGCAGGCCGAAGCCCAGGGACAACCTGGCTGGATTCCGGCCGCCGGCGGATTCCTCCTGGGTATCTTGTTCCTGTACGGTCTTGACAGGCTTATCCCCCACTTGCACCCCTCGTCCAATATTACGGAAGGCATTCCGTCCCAGGCCAAACGCACAACCCTGCTCGTCTGGGCCGTTACCCTGCACAATATCCCCGAGGGAATGGCGGTAGGCCTCTCCTTTGCTTTGGCCGTACAGAGTCCCGAAAACCCGGGGTTATACACCTCCGCAATGGCCCTTGCCCTGGGGATCGGGATACAGAATTTTCCCGAAGGCGCGGCTATATCCATCCCCCTGAAGCAGGAAGGGATGTCCGCAGGGCGATCCTTTCTAATTGGTTGTTTGTCCGGCGCGGTTGAACCGGTTTTTGGCTTTATAACGGTATTTCTGGCCGCCCTAATCGCGCCTTATATGCCCTGGCTCCTGGCTTTCGCGGCGGGGGCAATGATGTATGTTGTGGTGGAAGAACTGATCCCCGAGGCGAATTTGGGAAGCCACTCCAACATCGGGACCATGGGGGTCATGGCGGGTTTCCTGCTCATGATGATCCTCGATGTCGCGCTGGGGTAGAGATGCTTAGACGGCAAAACATTCTGCGTAATTCTTGCCGGACTGCGCATTTTCGGGAGTTTACAAGCTCCCCTACGGAGAGAGAGGGATTTGGGGTTCCGTCGCAAACGTCCTGTTTGCTCCTCCATCCCCGTCTTCGCCTCCTGCCGGCGTCATACGTCCTTCGTGAACCTATGGTTCATTCGGCCGTTTGCCGATAGGAAAGGATTTACGCACCGCCATGTGGCGGTGCGGCGTCATCCTGGCGCCACGGACTTTAGTCCATGCGCGTTTACTTAAAAGGGGAGGTCTGTCCCCAAGGGTCTCCGACCGGGGTCAGACCCCACAGCAAGCGCCCATGGACTTTAGTCCATCGGCGCTTGCTGTGGGATAGGGTGTAGCGGACGGAACAGGGTTGGGACTCTTTGTCGTTTGGAATCGGCACAGACAAAAGGAAGCCGTTGGAACGTATGAGGTGAAAACATGAGACGGAACGAGGTTAACAGCGCGTAAACTACTATGGACAGCATTACCCGCTGTTCCCTCCA
>JAITJW010000035.1 GCA_031278715.1 Treponema sp.
AGCCATTCCCAAAACTCGGTTAGTTTTGGGAATGGCTTTGGAAAAAGCGGCCAAAAGTCCGCTTTTTCCTCTAAATCTAAGGTTGCTTTCCCAAAAACTGAAGTTTTGGGAAAGCCTCCATAACTTCCACTTTAAGTGCGAAGCGTAACAAACTGCCAGACCGGACTTAGGGGAAACCGGACATCCGGCCCCCCCCAACACGAGTTTGAACCCGGCGGCTTTAGAAACTTGAGCTATCATAAACCCTGCAAGGCCGGTCTGTCAAGGGTGTCTGACACCTCAAGCGGACCAGAGGTCCGCAAAGCAGCCCAATAATCGTGGTTTTCATGGCTTTTTCAACGAAAAAACCATGAAACCCTGCAAGTCCCACAGGCTGCTAGCATCCGATAACCGGAACGCAGCTAAAGCCTTCGTCGGGAGCCGACCAGTAGGGGACAAAGGCGTTTTTCGTACCCGGCACAGGGTAGCGGAGGTCCGCGTCCGCCTTGATACTCGCCAATAGCTCGTCACATTCCATGTCGATGTGGGGGATGTACCGCTTGAGTTCTTCTTCCGGTTTTTTCGGGGAAAAAGCGGGAGCTTCGGTGCAGAGGGGGTCTAGGTACGCCATGAGGATGGGGCCGCACATCATGGTATAGCGGCTTTTGCCGTCCGGGGACTGGTCGGCGCCGGTATATTTGATAAGCCGGGGCCCATAGCTCAGGGTAAAGTTCAGACGGTCGCCCTTTTGCCAAAGCCGGTTCAGGGTTATCCGTTTGCCGGGCTTCCCCTTCGCCGCGAGGCTGCCGTTTAGATAGACCGCGGCTTCGTCCTGCGCCCAATAGGGGACACGGATACTTACATCGAAGCGTCCCGCCTTTGGCAGCGGATCGAAACCGATAGTAACATCTCCCGAATAGGGAAAACCGGTCTCCATGATAATTTTCCCGAAGGGGGAATCAAACGTTGACGCGACAAACAAATTGATATACACCGTTGTACTGCTTGTCATATAGATCCACTGGGGTAGAGCGGCGTCAGCCATGGTAGATGAAACCTGGCAGCAGCCATTCGAATTTCCCGGACCGCCTCTCTTTCCCTGAAGGGGAAGATACCCTGCGTTCCCGGTCTTACCTTCGATCTTGCCGCAGATGAGGGTATTGTACAGAACTTCTTCCACCTGGGCGGTGTATTTTTCCTCATGAGGGTAGAGCTGCATGAGCCGCTGGTTTATCCAGGCCCAGAACACCTGGCCGCAGGTTTCGCCGGTGCCGTGTGTGGTAAGGTAATTGGCAAGGGGGCCGCAGTAAGGGCCGCTTAACTCACCGATGGAGATAAAGCCGCCTGTGTGTTTGTAATAACGGTCGTAGATATCCCAGGCAGACATGAGGGCTTTGTGGTACCGTTCATCCCCGGTGGCTAAATACTCATCGGCAAGGGTTTCTACAAAGAGCAGCGTGTAACAGTGGGGGCGGTCGCCGGGATAAAAAATCGGCGCCAGAGGCTGAGCGCCTGCGAACGCGTCGATCCAAAAGTCCTGATCCAGGTAACGCAGGCTGGTAACCAGATCGTCAGCTTTCCCTATAGGGCTGAGATAGACCAGGGGCCCGCCGGGCAGTCCGTTTGCCGAATTAGCGCTTCGCAGCATATTGACGAGGTATTTTTCCTGTGTGTTGAACCAGTCGTAGAAGCGGCGCAGCAAAACGCCGGCTTCCCCGTTCCCGGCCATTAGGGCCGCGAGAAGCCCCCGTGTCCAGAAAACGCGGTCGTAGTTCTTGCGTTCTGAAAATTCCGCGCCCCCGCCGCACCAGGTTGTACGGTCAATCCACTGTTCTATGGTATGGACCTTGGCATACGAATTCTCTTCAGGATAATAGTTATGATAACCGTCGCCGCGCATCCGTTTTTTTATGTCCCCGGTAATTTTGTTAACGATTTTCCGCAGTTGGGGGTCTTCCTCCCAGCGGAGTACGCCGGCCGCGCCGCCGAGCATACGGCCTTCGTTGGAACCTGAGAGCCAGCCGGCCCAGCCTGGCAGCTTCCGGAGATCCTCTTCCGGCAGGTCCTCCTTTGGCGCCCCGTCGCAGTAATGGGGAATGGAGAAATCGTATTTTATTTCTTCGATGAGCTGATCAAAAAGGCGGCGGACTATGCCTCCGGTCAGCTTCACTCCCCGTTCGGGCATGCGCGCCGCAAAGGGGACCGGCTTCCAGGTTTCAAAGGGTTTCCATGTTTTTTGATTTTTCCCGATAATTTCATATTCGGTAAAATACCGGCGCTTTAATTCGGCTTTATAATCCACCGGGGTACGGGCCTTAAAAGAAACCGGTTCAAGGACCGTGCCGTTCGACTCCGCATTTTTCATGCTCGTATTAACCAGAACAAGGTTGTGGATAAGCCCTTCCGGAAGCCCCTCTTTTTTATAGATACAGACCAGGCTGTCTTTTTTTTCATAACAATCGGCGCTTGTCTCTTTTTGACCGTCCAACCACACTTCACAGATGCCCCCCTCGGGCCCCGCGGCGGCCCAGACTTCCGCCCTGTTACCCGAAAAGGTGAAGAAACAGCGCTGATACGCCAGCCTAGTAAAACGGCGGCTCCCGGCGCTTATCCAGTGTCCAATGTAATGAACGCTCCCGTCATCGGGGGCGGCGGTCCTGAGCATAGCGGCGTCTAGTGAAAGCATGGTTTTCTCCTAAGTATTGTGATGATGTATCAGTTTAGCCCTTAAGCCCTGAAAAGGTAATCCACTTTAAGCGCGAAGCGCAACAAACTGCTAGCCAACATCCCTGTCTTTACCGCCGAAGCATACCCAGCGGGTTCCCTCGTGGCCGCCGTTTTCCGATGGCGGCACAAAGGGGAAATGCTGGGCCTCAACTGTTGAGCTGTGAACGGCCAGAATTGCCGAGAGCATGCGGTCGGGGTAATTCTCCACCGGTCCGTACCCGTAATACCGGACATGCTCAAAACCGCCGGGCAGGATCATTTTCATCGTACCAGCCCCAGTCTTTTCTGCAGTCAAGGCCGGTAAGGGGCCGCATGAATGTCGGCTTAAAACCGCTTGCGATATAGAGTTTACCGTTTTTTTCCAGTCCGCGTTTATTCCGTGTTTACTGCGCTAATCTCTACCGCCCGCCCGGTCCGCAGGTAGTAGAGCCAGACTCTGCAGGGTTTTCCCAGGAGTTCCCGGGCCGCCTGCCGGTAAATGGTCATTTGGGCCAAATGTTCTTCTGGATTTTCGTTGCTGTCGGTCTTAAAATCAACTACCCGGACTTCACCGTCCCGCTCAAAGAGCAGATCGATGATCCCGTTGATAAAGAGGCCCCCCCCTTCCTGAAGGCGGAAACCCTGCGCTAAGGCCGGATTGTTCCACAGACAGCGGAAGGGGTACTCGCTGCGGCGGAACGGGGCTTCCCGTGCTTCTTTCCCCAGGGGGGAGGCCAGGAAACGTCCGGCGATACGTTTTCCCGCTTCCAGCAAGGTCTGCATTTCGGCGGGGCTGAGGCTTCCGGCCAGCCCGGGGGGAATTCTGATTTCCCGGCCTTCCTGTCCGGGGGAGGACAGGTGTTCTTCTACGCAGAGGTGGGCCAGGGTCCCGAATTCGGCGAAACTCCGTTCCGATCCGTCTTTTGAAAGGATGGGATCGGCCTGCTCAAATATGTCCATTGCCGGTTCGCCGGACAGGGCCGGGTCGTGGCGCCAGAGATCCGCGCCGGTTGTTTCAGGCGGCGTAAAAAGATCCCCCGCGGCGCTGGCGTTCAGGTGGTCCGGTTCCAGAACCGGGCTATGCAGCACCCTGGCCCCCGCGTAAAGGGAGGCGGAATCGTTAAGGAAGCGGCCCAGGCCGGAACGGGTATTGGGGTAACGCGGCAGCTCCCGGTCCCGCAGATCCTCCACGGAGAGGGAGGGGATAAGGCCGAATTGAAGATAGTCCGGCCAGGTTCCGGGCTGGGCTGATGGCGAAAACTGGGCCGACGGCGAAAACTGAGCCGACGGGCCCTCACCCCGCGGCTCTGCCAGGGCGGGGAGCAGGAGGCCGAAGAAGGTATCGTTGTCAAGGATACGGTCCCCTTCAAGGGCGGCTGAACCCCGTTTTGAATGTTCGTTATCCCTGGCGGCGATCTTCTTTTCCAGCACTGCCGCCAGGCTTTCAAGCAGCCCCCCGTCCCCAAGGTCCAGGGGAAAACTGCCGCTCAGGAACAGCCGTTCCCGGGCACGGGTCATGGCGACGTAGAGAAGCCGCCGTAGTTCCGCGGTCTCTCTGCGCCGTTCTTCCAGACGATCCCGCTCGTAAAAAAAATTCCGTTTAAGTTTGTCAAAGCCCGCACATTCCGGTGGCAATGGCGGGTTAAACGAGATCTGATCGTCCGAGGAACAGTAAAGGTCCCTGCTTTTCCCGCCGCCGCCAGACTTGGCGCCGGCATACCTGGCGCCGCCCCGCTTACCGCAGCAAACGATAAACACCGCTTTGAATTCCAGGCCCTTGCTCTTGTGGACCGTAAGGAGCCGGACCGCCCCGCTCCGTTCCAGGGGGATCTCCGTATCTTCCAGGGGATCGTCCCGTTCCCGCAGGGCCTCAAGCCGGTCGCTAAAGGCCGCTATACTTAAGCCCTGCTCATCGGCTTTCAGGGCCTGGCTGTAGAGGTAATCAAAAAGTTCCC
Source organism: Treponema sp. (assembly GCA_031278715.1). Lineage (GTDB taxonomy): Bacteria > Spirochaetota > Spirochaetia > Treponematales > Breznakiellaceae > JAISFT01. The sequence goes on from JAITJW010000035.1 coordinate 4,641, forward strand.
GGTGGGCGCGGGTCCTGGGGTTCCAGATAGTCTCATAACGGTAGCCTTCCCCGTACCAGAGTTCGCTCAGCAACTGCCCAATCGAAAGGCCGGCGGCCTTCTCCCTTGTCCGCAGGTAGAGTTCCCTTCCCTGTTCCCAGGCACGGCGGTCCTTTTCGTCCGGCAGGGGCGGGATCACGGAGAAGGGGTCTGCCTGATCCCGGCTGCCGGCTGCGGGGCCGTTTTCCTTTGGCCGCCCTTCGTTAAAACAGGCGATACAGGCCGACAGCCCCTCAATGGAAAGTCCCGCAAAGGGGGAACGGAGGAATATGGCGTAGGCCTCCGTGTCCAGGGGATAGGCGATAAGCCGCAGAAATGCCGCCATGTCGTTTACCGGGCCGTCGGCGAAAAAACCGCTCAGGCCCTCTGCGGCATAGGGGATCTGGAGGAGTCTCAGGTGTTTTTCAAAGAAACGCTGGGGCCTGCGGGTACGGAACAGGATGGCAATGTCGTCAGGTCTGAAACGGGGAAGCCCCTTTTCATCGTGTTCTTCCAGCAGTTCCCGGATTTTGGCGGCAATGAAGGCGGCTTCGTTTTCGTCGTTTTTAAGCTGTTCCCCGGTTTCTTCATCCCCGGCGGACTCATCGTCTCCGATGGATTCGTCGCCTCCGGTAGGGGCGCCATCCCCGTCCCCCTCGCTTCTGTGGCCGGAATCCAGAATGTAAACGGCCGCTGCTCCTCCCGTGTCTATCCCCGCCATAAGGGGGCTGTAATCCGCCTCGTAGGGGGGCAGGGCCGCGGCGGGCGGGAACACCGCGGCGTAGCGGAACAGGGGGGAAGAACCGGAGGGATCGCAGAGGCTGCCCCCAAAAATCGCGTTGAACAGGGCGATAAGCTCCGGCGAGGAACGGTAATTGACGCCAAGGTTTAGATCCTCCGCGGCAAGTTCGGTTTTCAGTTCCCGGAATACCGAAACATCCGCCCCCCGGAACCGGTAGATGGACTGCTTTTCGTCCCCCACGAAAAACAGTTTGCCTTCTTCCAGTTCTCCGGCAGCCGGTATGCCATCGGCTGCGCCGTCGGCACAGCAACTCTGTTTTTCCGCCAGTAGATATAAAAGCTCTTTTTGCAGGGCGTTGTTGTCCTGGAATTCGTCGATCATGATTGCCCGGAACGCGGCTTTTTCATTGTTCCGTATGTCCTTCTGGTCCCGCAGAATGGCCCGGGCCAGACGGGCCACATCGGAAAACGTAAGGATACCCAGGGCCCGTTTTTTTTCAACGTAGTCATGCTGAAATTCATCCAGCAGGATCATAACCTGAAGGATAAGCCCCCCCTGAAGCACGTATACCAGAATTGACGAAACAAGGGGAAAGAGCTGACGGAGGCTGCTTACGATGGCCTTTGCCCTGGAATTCCGCTTCCCGATGTTTGCCCTGGCGTAGGTAATTTTGTGCAGCGTGCGGAGCCATTGGATTGTTCCTTCCCGCAGGGCCTGGTCCGCGGAAAGCCCCCGCGAGTCCAAAAGCGCGTCAAAGTATTCCCCCAGTTTCGCCTCCGTAACATATCCGTCACGGATGCTCCGGTACTGTTCCAGAGGGCTTTGAAGCTGGACAAGAAACTTATCCTGGGAGTTCTCCGCGCACAGGGCCGCAAGTTCATCAAGCAGGGGCAGCAGAGCCTCCCGCGCCCTACTCCATTCGGCGCGGATAAGGCCGAACTGGACGGCAGCTCCCCCTGCGTAGGCCGGCGTCTGGTCGATATGGCCGTGGGCCAGGACGGAAGCCGCGAACATATCGCGGGCAATGTCCTGGGGCCGTTTTTCCCGGTAGAGCTGTTCCAAAGCCGGGTGGTTTACGCGGGAGATCAGAAAGGGCAGACTCTCCCGGAGCGCCAGTTCCCGCGCCCCCTCGTCGTCAACGGTAAAATCCGGGCGGATACCGTAACGTGCGGCCGCCTGTTTTACCAGGTAGACGCAGTAGGAATCCAGCGTTTGAATGTGGGCGTGGAAGAAATCTTTAAGCGCAAGCCGGGCCCTATCCCCGGCCCCGTTTCCGACCCCGGCAGTCCCGGCTTCGGCGCTCAGGGCCCCGTGGATCCGCTGGTACATCTGGGCCGCGGCCTTTCGGGTAAAGGTAAGAGTGAGGATCTGGTCAACCCGGAGCCCCCCCTGCGTTATAAGCCTGAGGTAGCGGCTTGCCAGGACCGAGGTCTTTCCCGACCCCGCGCCGGCAGCCACCACGGCGTTTCGCCCGCACTCAACCGCCCGCCTCTGTTCGGGGTTCAACGATTCTTGCCGTGATACGGCTTGCCGTGGTACGGCTTGCCGTGATACGGCTTCCGGGACGGGTACGGTTTCAGGCATGGTGTCCCTCGGCGATAAGGTCCCGTTCCCCGTCCACGGTGTAAAGCGTCCTGCAGACCCGCCGGTACGCGCAGGCGCCGCATTGGGCTTCCCCCGTACTCAGTACCGAAAGCCTCCCGTTCAGAATGTCCCCCGCGTACTGTCCGGTTTTGGCCGCGAATTCCGCCATGATGGCGCCGAATTTGTCTTCACCATCACCACCATCACCGCCATCGTCGCCATCGCCGTTACCGGCATCGCCCTGGAGCCCCGGCGGTTCCCGATCCGCCCTGCGCAGGATCGTATACCGTGCCAGAGGTTTTTCTTTTCCGCTTAACTGGTCCCGGACACGGCCAAGGATCACCATCACATCAGTTTTAAGAATCTTGAAAAAGAGGGCCGTGTGGACCGGGGCAGCGCCGGAAGCCTCCGCCAGTGTGATGTACATGGGGAGTTGAAAATTTTCCAGTCCCCGCTCCCCCTGGGCAACACAGGCTTTGCGTTTGGGGAGGTAGTTAAGCTTAAAATCCACGATAACGCTCCCGTCCCAGGCTGTGGTATCATTCCGCGAATCTTCCCCCCCGGTTAAAAGCAGATCCACTTTTCCCACAAGACCGTAATCCTGTTTTTCCAATTCGTAGTTCAGTTCGCTTCCGGCCACACGGAAACCCCCAAAGAAACCCAGAAGGTCCCTTAGCAGAATCTCTAACTGCCGTTGTACCGCCCCCCCCTGGGCCCGCAGGAAGCGGGTCGTAAGACTGCTCAAGGGGACTCCCTCGCCCGGCAGCAGCGGAAGACCCCCAAGCACCTCCTGAGTCGAAGCGGCAAGCAGGGCGCGGTAACTCTCCGGCAAACCCTCCGGCAGCCCCGCCAGTAGCTCCCCCTGCAGGGATTTGAAGAAACGGTCCAGCACGGCGTGGTACAGACTCCCCGTTACGTTTTCAGCCATCAACGTGGTTTCCATGCGCCGGCTTTCCAGCCTCAGAAGACGGCGGTAGAGCCATTCGACTGAACAGCGGAAGTAGGGTTCCATTGCCGTGGCGGAGATCCGGGGTTTTTGTTCGCCGTAGACTTTTTTCATAAGCCCCGCGAAAGTCCCGCCCCGGATGTCCGTCCCTCCCCCGCAAGCCCCCCGCCGTTCCACCCAGGCCCGGAATCCCCCGGCCTGAACCTCGTGCAGCTCCTCAAGATTTCCGGAAGAAATCAGACCCCCGGCAGGTACTCCCCCCAGCCCCCCCAGAGCGGATTCTTCTGCGGCAAAAAGATCGGGGGCAAACAGACCCCCCTCTGATTCGGCCCAGCGGAGTCGGGGTTCTTCACCGGCCTCCAGACCGCTGTGGGGAATTTTGAACCCCCCAAAGGACTGGCGGGAACAGAAGAAGGCAGCCTCCTGTACCGAGTTAAGCCGGTGAAACGCGATAAACGCCTCCGACACGTCAATATCCGCCAGACCCAGACGCTCTTTTTTTATGCGGGACAAAAAACCAAGACGGGAAAAGACCATGGAAAGATTGTCCTGACTGGCGCCCAGTACAATGTGGCAGGCAAAAGGGGCACAGGCCGCGGTACGGTAGGGAAGAATCGAAACACCCCGCCGCATTTCCTGGGCCAGGTACATGGTCTCTTTCAGATGTTCGACAAAAAACCCGTAAGGGTCCGGGGCCTTTAGATCGGGGAACGAATTTTCAATCTCCACCAGACCCAGCAGTTCAGAAATACAGCGGGAAAGCACCGCGTCCGCCTCCGCCCCGCAGCAAGACATATCCAAAAACCGTTCCCTAAAGACAAAGTAGTAACGCAGCACATCCGAAAAACTCCGCGCCCCGTGTATCTTCTCAAGGGCGGATTTGAACTCCCCGTAAAAACCCCTGGCCCGCTGTTCCCGACTCCCCGCCAAAGAATTAAACGCGTCCAGCCATACGTCAATCTTCCGGCCCTGTTCCGTCCAGGAACACAGACAGTTGTTGTTGATACCGAAATCGATAAGCTGATCGATAAGCTCCCGGTTCTTCCAGGGAAGCTGGGAGTTAAGCAGCAGATTAGAAACCGGGGCAAAGGAAAAACCCTGGACACAACAATCCTGTATATCAGAAAAAAGCCGCCCCGCACGATACGCACCCAGCGCCTTACCCACCCGCCTTACCACAGGAATATCGCGGTTGGCAAATTCCCGCAACGCGCAGGGCTCGTAATCTTCCCCATCAGGAAGACTCACCGCCATATCATCCCAAGCTACTCCCCCACACTCCGCAAGATTCCTCAAGTACAGGGCAGCCTCGGTAATTTCACTGCGGGCATTAGTGTAAAAAAATGTACGGAACGGCTTTTCCCCCCCCGCAGTATCGGAAAGCCGCAGTATGTGCACATGCGGGGCCGCTTCCAGCAGCGCCTCGTACTCGGAAAAATCGCTTAACGATTCAGGGAAAAAGATAAAACACTCCCTGCCCTTGTCCTCAAACGGCGGCTTCTCCCAGGCCGGTTCAAAAAGCTTGTGTTCCAGAAGAAAATCCCGGTAACGCAACGCAAGAAAAAAAAGGTCCCGGTCCTCCCCGTCAAGAAAATCCCCGCCGGAAAAATCCTCATCAGAAAAATCCCCGTCAGACCCATCCCCGCCGGAACACCCGCCAATAGCTTTGCCACAGGTCTTTTCAAACCAGACCCCCAGCTGAGGCAGCATCGACGAAAGCCAAGCCGCGAACGAAAGCGCCCCCTGCGCATAGACAGGCGGGATAAGGAATTTGAAAAATCCCCCCCCCTCTCCCCGCTCACGGATACCCACCGCGTTCTCCTCCAGCAGCCGACCCGCGAATATCTTCCGCAGAACCGAAGGAACACTCCGCTTGTCCTGCATCCGCGAACGGATAGAGGCGTTCTTGAAACGGTCCCATGCGGTAAACCGCTCCATCGCCAGACAGCCACCACCCATAAGCCGCAAAAGCCGGTCCGCCCAGCGGTTCATCGCAATATCCGTAGGAAACACAAAAAGAGACGCCGGGTTCCCGACATGTTCCAGAAGTATCCGGTCAATCGTAGTTGCTTCCATGCGCCCATTATACGGTATAATGAGCCCATGATCATCGACTTTCATGCCCACATCTACCCCGAGAAAATCGCGGCCAGGGCTGTCGCCAACATCTGCGCGTTTTACAACATCCCCATGGGCTGCACCGGCACCGTGGAAGGACTCCTTACATTCAAGAATCAGGGAGAGGGTCAGGGAGGGGGAAGTCTCCCCCTCGGGCCGCCGGTCCCCAGCGGCCCAACCCCC
>JAITJW010000037.1 GCA_031278715.1 Treponema sp.
CGGATCGCCGCCAGGACCGTACCGTAAAAGGTTGTCCGTACCGGGGCAAAGTAGTCTTCCGCGCTTTCAGGATTGGCGCTGCCGAAGCCCTGTAAGCGTCCCGGCCCCGTTACCGAAAGGCCGATCTTTTTTTCGCAAGCGGTGTTGACCGTCCCCGCCGGGTCCGTGAGGGAGATCCGGACATAGGCCAGATCCCCCGGGTCTGCCGTGATGAGCTTCCGGTCGCAGTCCAGGCGTAAATCAATGGGGCCTTCGGCGGAGAGGAGCCGCGCACGGCCCCCTTCCTTTCCCCCCGAATAGGCAACAGCCTCCAGAGCGCCGGGGGCGTAGAGGGTGTCAAAAACCGCCTTGAAGGCCGCCTTTTTCCCCGCGGGAACCCTACCCAGGGATTTTCCGTTGAGCAGTAATTCTACCTCATCGGCGCCGGAGTAGACTTCTATTTTGACGGGTTTGCCCTCAAAGCCGGGCCAGGTCCAACTGTGGATAGTATCGCTCCAGCTCCAGGGGGACGGGAATGCGGCGGCGCCGTAACGATCCGGCCGTTCCACCGCGATATAGGGTTCCCTGCGGAGCCCCCAGACGATCTCCCGGTAATAGGAAACGGGCCTGCGGCCGCCGGTAATATCGATGTCCCCGCACCAGGCAATATGCCAGGGATACTCCCCATGAAGGCCGGCGGCCTTGTTTTCACTGTAGTTTATTTTTCCGATTCCCGCTTCTCCCAGGTAATCCCAGCCGGTCCAGGTAAAATCCCCAATCACATGGCTGTTCTCTTCCACCAGTTTCCAATTCGATGCGATATCCCTGGGGAAGGTCTCGGAGCCGCAGATGATCCGGTGGGGGTACAGGGTTCCGTCCCCCTCATAACGGGAATCCATGTAGTTGTACCCGGCTATATCCACGCAGGAGTAAGATTCTTCGGTGGCGTTGGAAACCAGTTCCGTATTCATAACCTGCTTCATCATGGCCCCCGCATCGGCCATGGCGCTGTTGATCTCGGTATTCTTCTGGGCAAACATGGCCGCCATTTTATCCATCACCGATACCATGCCGTTTATCGAATTGATGGTAAAACGGGAATGGTCCAGGGATTTTATCTTTTCGGCGATTTTCCTGCCCCACCGGCTGCCGATCCTGCTGCCGGTCTCGGGGATCTCATTACCGATGGAGTACATGATCACCGAAGGATGGTTGTAATCCTTGTTCACCATGGAGATGACATCTTCTTCCCACCATTGGGGAAAATAGCGGGAATAATCGGCGGCGGTCTTGGCTATGGTCCACATATCAAAGACCTCGTCCATCACCAGCATACCCAGGCGGTCACAGGCGTCCAGCAGGGCCTTTGACGCGGGGTGGTGGGCGCTGCGGATAGCGTTAAAGCCCGCGGTCTTTAGCCCCTCCACCCGCCGTTCTTCGGCCCGTTCCAGGGTGGCCGCCCCCAGTATGCCGTTGTCGTGGTGAATACAGGCCCCCCGCAGCTTTACTGTTTTTCCATTTATCCGAAGCCCGTGTTCCCGGTCCAGCTGCAATTTTCTGATGCCAAAGGAATTTGTTTCAGCGTCAATAACCGCGTCATCCAAAAGTATTTTTGATTTGCACCGATACAGACGGGGCGAATCGGGAGACCAGGGGACGGGGTTTTTGATAAAAAACCGCTGCCACAGGGTTGTTCTTTCTTCCAAAAGGCTGACCGGGGCTTTGCCGGAGCTTAGCGCCGTTCCGTCTTCGGCGGTAATCTCCGTTACCACAGAAACCGTGGGATTCTGCTGTCCGTCGTTTTTTATAAGGCTCTGTACTTCGATGACCGCATAATCATCCTCCAGATCCAGGGTAGTTATTCTGACCCCTTCGGGCTCAAAATGAACCGGAGTCCCGGTAAGGATATTCACATTCCGGTAGATTCCCGATCCCGAATACCAGCGGGAATCGTCCCCGGTCTCGACGGTAACTTTAATGGTATTGTCCGCATCGAATTTCAGGAAGGGGCTGAGGGGTATGTAGAAATTACTGTAACCGTAGGGACGCTGCCCCGCATAATCGCCGTTAATGTACACAAGGGCGTTCATGTAGACCCCCTCAAATTCCAAGATAACCGTTTTATTCCGGTATTCTTCACCGGCGTAAAACATTTTGGTGTACTCGTAGCTGCCGTTGGTAAAAAAGCCCTTCCGGTTTCCGCCCGGGGCGTCCGCCCGCCGCGGGGTTTCGATCATCATGTCCTGGGGCAGGGTAACGGGTTTTGACTTTACGGCCTCTCCGGAAAAGGCGGTGAACAGGGTGGTCCGTTCCTGAACATTCCAGCCCTCATTGAATTTCTCTTTACGCATTTGTTTCCTCCGTTTGTTTTAATGTTTGATTTGTTTTTTCGACCTTAAGCAGGGACAGGAGCAGTATACAATGAGGGCGCCGCCAAGGCTTACAAAGGCGCCAATCAGGCAGGTCTTCCGCATCCCCCATTTTCCGGTAAGCTTGGAGGTAAAGGACAGCATGACCATCATCGGCATCATGCTGGCCATAGACAGAAGTCCCAGCAAGCCGGGGTTTCCCAGCTTATAGGTGGTATAGTAGATCCCCACCGCGCCGCCGATACCGCCGGAGATATACATTACCAGATAGATGCCAAGCATGATAAGAAAGTATTTATT
>JAITJW010000066.1 GCA_031278715.1 Treponema sp.
AAGTGTCTCTTTTATCATACACTACCACTTCCCTTGTCATAGGAAAATTATACCCCCTGATTTTTCGATTTGTCAAACAATTTTTAGAAAAAATTTTTGACCGTTCCCGGAACTTGACAGAAAATACGTAAAGATGTTAGCTAAAATCTGTCCACAATGTAGACACATTACGGACAGACTACCTTAAAAAAACTAATCTAATTTACGGAGATAAATATGCTGTACACAAAACGGGAAGTTCCTTTAACACCGGACGAGTTCAAAAACCCCGGTAGTGAATACCGGGGAGCGCCATTTTGGGCCTGGAACAACAAACTCGATGCGGATGAACTTGTCCGGCAGATCGGGGACCTTAAAAAGATGGGCTACGGCGGCTTTCTTATGCACGTCCGGATCGGTATGGCCACCGGGTATTTAAGTGCCGAATATATGGAAATTGTCAGGGTCTGCGTGGAAAAAGCCCGCCGTGAGGGGATGTTTGCCTATTTGTACGATGAGGATCGCTGGCCTTCGGGGTTTGCCGGCGGCCTGGTAACCCAACAGGAACCGTACCGGGCCCGGCGGCTCCTGCTTACCCGCCGGCCGCGGCCGGAGCCGCTACTGGCCTCGTTCGAGGTAGTTCTGGACGGGGAGGGTTTCCTGCGGGAGTACCGGTCTGCGGGGGCGGAACCGGAAGCGGGGGGAATCAGGCTCCACGCGTACCGGCTTGTCGAGGCGCCCAGCCCCTGGTACAACAACCAAACCTATACGGATACGCTGAATCCCCGGGCTGTCGGGGAATTTATCAGGATAACCCACGAGGCCTATAAGGCGCGGTTCCGGGGAGATTTCGGTGGGTGTATTCCTGCGATTTTTACCGACGAACCGCAATTTTCAGGTAAAACCTGTTTGAACCGCAGTTGGGACGAAGGGGATGTATACCTTCCCTGGACGGATACCATTGTTGATACCTTCAAGGCCGCCTGCGGGGAGGACCTTCTCAGCGGTCTGCCGGAACTTGTCTGGGAGACTCCGCCGGGAACGGTTTCTTCCATCCGCTACCACTACCACGAGCATACCGCGGAACTGTTTGCCCAGGCTTTTGCCGATCAGTGCGGCGAATGGTGTGAGGCCAACGGTCTGATCTTCGCCGGTCATCTGGTATCGGAACCGACCTTGGAAGGGCAAACCAGGGCCACCGGGGAGGCCATGCGTCCCTACCGGTCCTTCCGGATGCCCGGTATTGATATGCTCAACGATGCGCGGGAGCTTACCACGGCGAAGCAGGCGCAGTCGGCGGCGCGTCAGTATGGACGGGAGGGGATGAGTTCGGAACTGTACGGAGTTACCAACTGGGATTTTGATTTCCGGGGTCATAAACTCCAGGGGGACTGGCAGGCGGCCCTGGGGGTCAGTTTCCGGGTTCCCCATCTTTCCTGGGTCTCCATGAACGGGGAGGCAAAACGGGATTATCCGGGTACGTTTAATTACCAGGCTCCCTGGTATGACCAGTATCCCTATGTGGAAGATCACTTTGCCCGGGTGGCTGCGGTCATGACACGGGGGAACCCGGTGGTACGGGTTGGGGTACTGCACCCAATTGAAAGCTACTGGCTGCACTGGGGCGTCCGGGAACACACCGCCGAGATTCGGGAGCGGATGGAACGGAATTTTCAGGACCTCTGTGGGTGGCTACTGCGCGGGCTTATTGATTTTGACTATATCTGCGAGTCCCTCCTGCCGGAACTCTGCGATATACCGGCCATCCGGGGAGATGGATTTCCGGTAGGTACGATGAGGTACCGGGTTATCATCGTTCCCGGATTGGAAACCATACGCAAAACCACGCTGGATCGCCTGACGGCCTTTCGTAATGCCGGCGGACGGATCATCTTCCTGGGCGATGCTCCCCGCTACCTTGACGCGGTTCCGGACGAAGCCGGTACGGCCCTGTGGGAACGGAGTGAACGCTACGGGTTTGAACGGCTGTCCCTGCTAGAGGCCCTGGAAAACGTCCGGGAAATCGACATCCGGAACAGGTCCGGCGCTGCGGTACGGTACCTGCTCTACCAGCTCCGTGAGGAACCGGGTGGAGCAGCGGGCCCCATCCGGTGGCTGTTTATCGCCCAGGCGGATAGGCCGGTCAACCCCGATATACCGTCGGAACAGGCGATACGCATACGGATTCCCCATGACTGGCGGGCGACCCTCTACGACACGCAGAGCGGGGATATTCGTCCCCTTGAGCTAAGCCGGGAAACAGGGACCGCCGGGATTTTTACCTGTATTGATTATTCGCTCTACGATCACGACAGTCTGCTGATCCGGTTTGACGCAGCGCCCGCGTCTGAAGCAGCCGTCATGCCTGTGGCCGAGGCTGTCGCCGGAGACGGCCTTTTCGGGGGGAAGGATCGTACCGAAACCACCAAATCGCCCCTCCGCTTTTCCCATCCCGTCCCGGTAAGCCTGCAGGAGCCCAATATACTCCTTCTGGACATGGCGGAGTACGCCCTGAACGGCGAAGCGTTGCGGTCGGAGGAAGAAGTTTTGCGGCTTGACACCATTCTGCGGACGGAACTCGGCTGGCCCCTGCGGAGAGACCTTATGGCCCAGCCCTGGGTGGAACAGGATACCAGTACCCCCCATACCCTGCGTCTCCGGTATACCTTTGAAAGCGAACTGCCCCTGGAGGGGGTGGAACTCGCACTGGAAAATGCTTCCCTGACCACGCTTGTTCTGAACGGTACGCCGGTAAGCGGCACAGCGGGGGGGAACTGGTATGTAGACCGCTGTATCGAACGGGTACCGTTGTCCCCCATCAGGCCCGGGGGGAATATACTGGAACTGTCCCTGCCCTACGGCCGGAAAATAGATGTGGAAGCGGCCTATCTTATCGGCGATTTTGGTGTACAGAGTGTGGGAACCTGCGGCATCCTGACCAGGCCGGTACGGAACCTCGCCTTTGGTGATATTACCCGTCAGGGGCTCCCCTTTTATGGCGGTGTTATCATCTACCACCTGGAAGCGGAAAGCCGGGGCGGGGAATTCACGCTGACCGTTTCCTGTTATCGAGGGCAGTTCCTGCGGGTAGTGGTAGACGGCGTGGATCGGGGGGTTATCGCCTATGCCCCCTACCGGCTTACGGTGCGGGACCTGGCGGACGGCCTCCATGCCGTCGATCTGTACTACTACGGCAGCCGGATTAACACCTTCGGCCAACTGCACGCCGTGGCCCGTGAGCCCGGCCGTTCCTGGGGTCCGTCTTCCTGGCGTAGTTCCGGTTTCGCCTGGACCTACGAGTATCAGTTCTGGCCGCAGGGGATATTAAAATCACCTGAAATAGAATGAATAAAACTGCAATGATTTCGATGATTGGAGAACTTTCCTCCGCCAATGGCGCCCCCGGCTTTGAAGATGAGGTGGTGGCACTGCTCCGCTCCTACTGTCAGGGGCTGGGAGACATGTACGAGGACAGCCTGCGGAATCTTTTTGTCTATCCAAAAGGCAACTGGGGGAACCGGCCGGTGATCCAACTGGATGCCCACAGCGATGAGGCAGCCTTCATAGTGCAGAACATCTGTGCCGACGGGACGCTCAAATTTCATCCCCGGGGGGGGCTGGGTCCCCTGTTGTGTTCCTGCCCACGCGGTAAGGGTGCGGACTCCGGAAGCTTACATTCCCGGTGTCGTGGCAAGCAAGCCCCCCATTACCTGAGCGAGGCTGAAAAGAACAGCATGCCCAGGATAGCGGGGTTATTGATGAACACCGGGGCTGGCTAAGATTGTCCCAAAATCCGGCATTTTAGAACAGCCTCTGTTGACTATTTTTGTTTAGCACCATTTTTTTGACATTGCCATACAAGTATGCTAGTATATCTCTACGGCTCAGGATGAACCGGTACTCAATTTTTCACAGGAGGAACGCAATGAAAGTATGCAAGGTGTTTTTCGCTTGTGCCCTGTCGCTGTTTATGGTGACAGGTGTTTTTGCCGGTGGACAGCGGAACGGAACATCCGGGGGCAGTACTTCGGGCGCAAAAATCGCTGTTACCTTCGCGGGGACCGAAGGGGCCACTGCCGGCCAGAGCAGGATGATGATGGAGGTGGCGGAACAGTTGAACGCCACCGGCCGTTTCGATGTAAAAGTGTATGTAGCCGGCGCCCTGCCCGGCGACACGGATAACCTGGTTACCCAGGCGCGGCTGGGGGTAAATCTGGTAGTCCCCTCGGACCCCGGACGGCTTGCCAGTCAGTTCAACATTCCCGACCTGAACATCCTCATGACCCCCTACATCCTGACGGATTATAAAATTTTAGAAAAACTTCCCCAAACAGCCCTGTACAAGGAGTGGCAGGCGTCTCTGGAAGCCCAGGGGATTGTCCTCATCGCCGATATGTTCAACGGTTTCCGCAGTTTTTATACCACAACGCCGGTAAACAATGTGGCGGACCTTTCAAATCTTCGTATCCGGGGCTTTGGAAATAGCATCGGTCAGGCCCTGGCAAAGTACCTGGGTTACGCCCAAACCACGGTTAATGCTACGGACATCTACGCCGGTGTCCAGGCCAGGACCCTGGACGGTTGTGAAATTCAGGCCGCCACCGCGGACAGTTATCGGCTCTACGAGGTAACCAAGTACCTGGCCCTGACCAAACACTACATGCTCCAGAGTAGTTTTGTGTGCGGTAAGGCCCTGCTGGACAGTATGCCTCAAGCGGACCGGGATCTTTTTGTGAAGACCGTGTACGATACGGCAGCCAGGTATTCCGCTATCATCGCCAGCGAAGAGCAGGGATACTACGACGGCTTTAAGACCAAGGGTATAACTGTTACCGAAGTGGATTTGAAGGAATTCGAAGCGGCCATTGCCCCCCTTTACACCAACAACGATCTTAAAATGACCAGCGGCATCAAGGAGCGGCTCTTTAGAGAACTGGGCCTCTAGCAGCCTGTTGCAGCGGTCCGGCCTCATGAGGCCTGGTCCGGGTAATTCCCCAGCGGGAGACACGGGTTTCCCGTATCGATCTTGGCTCTGGACAATAAATCCTTTGCGGACTTCGTAGATCACGATGACGCTTTTCACCGGGTTTTCTTTGAGACTTCGGGCCAGGAACTTAGCTGGAAGGTTCTTTCCTGTATGTGCGGTCATTACCACCGTCTCCGGCTGCTGTCCATCCGGATTGCAGGTATTGGAGAGGAAAAAATTAAACAGCACAGGGACTTGCTTGCTATGGTAAAGGCAGGCGATCTGGAAAATGTCCGTGCCCTGTTGCACCGGCACCTTCACAAATTTGAAGACGAATCAAAACTGCTGCGGGAAGAATTCCCCGGTTATTTTGCGGAGGAAGAAGAAGACTACGTCCCCGACCAGGATTTTGGCGGTTTTCCTGTCTCTTGATTTTATACCCGGATAATCCTACTATCGGGGCATAGTATGCTTGAGTATAATTTTGACGAACCGGTAAATCTGGCGGGGATTGGGTCAATAAAATGGGAAAACCGTGACCGGACTGCGGGGAAGGAACCGGTAATCTCGCTGGGAGTGGCGGATATGAGTTTTGCGTGCCCTCCCGAAGTGGTTCAGGCCGTGCGGGAACGGGCTGCCCGTCCGGTGTATCCCCATACCAGAATACCGGAGAGTTATTTTGAAGCCCTGAGATTCTGGTATGGGGATCAGTACGGTCTTTCCCTGGAAGCATCGGATTTTCTCTGCGGGACCGGAACGATTGTTTCTTTGGGCGTGGCGGTCCGTTCTTTCAGCCGCTCCGGCGATGGGGTACTGATAGCAACTCCGGTATACGGCCCCTTTTTCGAGATGATCCGTATGAACGGACGTCAGATCGTCGAAGCTCCTATGCGTCTGGATGGCGGGGGCCGCTACCATTTTGACCGTCAATTACTGGGACAGGCGGTAGACGCGGCGGCGGCCAAGGGTACGGCAGTTCCTCTGGCCTTGTTTTGTTCGCCCCATAATCCTGGCGGGGCGGTCTGGGACCGGGCCGAGCTTGAAGATTTTCTGAGCTTCGCCGCAGAGCGGAACATCATCGTCGCCTGTGACGAGATCCACGGGGATTTTGTGTATTCTCCAAAATCCTTTACATCGTTGGCGTCCTTTTCGGGTTATGCCGACCGGGTAGTGGTTATTTCATCCCCGAATAAGACCTTTAATTTAGGGGGATTTCACGCTTCTCATTTTGTTATCCGGGATAAAAACCTCCGGGCTGCGGTACAAAACGAGCAAGGGGCCGACGGTTTCCGTGGGCCGGATATATTCTCCCTCGTCGCCGCTGAAACTGCCTATCGTTACGGGGGTCCCTGGATTGGGGCGCTCAAAGAATACATCGAAGAAACTATCGAAGATGCCCTGGAGATTATCCGCGTCGAAATCCCCATGCTGCGGGCATGGAAACCGGAGGGGACCTATCTGATATGGCTGGACGCTTCGGCCCTCATCACGGCCAGGGGCTTAAAGGATGAGGCGGAACTGGCGCACTGTCTGGAAACGGAAGGGCGGGTAAAATTATCTCCGGGGTATTATTTCGGTCATGAGGGGCGGGGTTTTTTGAGGCTCAACGCCGCCTGTCCCCGGGCTGAGTGCCTGGAAGGTGTTAATCGTATAAAAAATTGGGCGGCTGGGCTGGTATGAAATTACCGGGATAGGAAAGAGTTATGGTACGCGCAGTGTCTTTGATTTATGAAACTGATAGAATACAATAAAAGACAACGATGTTACTATCCATGAAACAGGATAGCTCCAGATAACCATTTTCAATGTTGGCTGTAGCGGAACCGCAAATAAAACCCAGACAACTCTGCAAG
>JAITJW010000072.1 GCA_031278715.1 Treponema sp.
AAAGGGGCAGCCGCTAGAAGTGGAGTATTAACGTACAGATTGGTCTTATTTTTCTATTATCCGGCCTTCGTCTCTGATTAACACTTGACGGCACTGTCCCGGTGCATTTAACTCAAGGCGGACTGCCTGATGTGTCTGTCTAACGGGAAAAAGCCCGCCTCTGATGTGAATATTCTTCAAAAAAATATGACGGTGAAGACCGCCGGGCTGAAGCACCGGATGAAATACTTGCTTGGCGTTTTGGTGCTTCTGTATCCGCTGCTGGTCTTCAGTGCGCTGGTGATCTTTAAACTTTCCCTGCGTTACCTTTCCGTTTTTATCATAACCCTGGCGGTAGCCTGCTTTCTGGTAAACCGGCATACGTATAAAGGCAGGTCTGCACTTGTGGTTTTTATAAGTCCGGCCATACTGTGCTGTATCGGTATTACCTGCCTTCTTACAAAGTCTTCGATAATCCTCAAAATTTATCCTGTGCTGGTGAACTTTGCCTATCTTGTGATAATGGCCACGTCTGTTTTTATTCCGCCACCGGTGGTTTTGTATTTTATTAACCTGTTTGACAAGGCGGCAAAGGATCGCATGGCCCCGGAACTGCTTGAACGGTACTGCAGGCGGGCGACAATAGCCTGGTGTGTGTTTTTTGCCTTCGACGGATGCATCGCGCTTGCCACCGTGTTCTGGGGTTCTGACATTATCTGGGGAATTTACAATGGTGGAATAACTTATGTGCTTATGGGTCTGGTTTTTTCAGGCGAATACTTTATTCTTAAAGTGATGGAGAAAAAATACCAGGCGGAAAATTCTGAGGATGAAAAAGGGGAGGGAACCGGTGTCCGTACTTAAAGAGGGGTACCCGTTTATTTTCCCCCCTCTTGCGGCAGGGCTGGGCCTTGTCATAATTCCCCGGCTTGCCGGACTTGAGGCCGCCGTTTTTTATTATATTCTTCCAGCGCTGGGAATAGTTTTGGTGTTTTTTGCCCTTTTCTGTCTTTTCTTTTTCAGGGATCCTGCAATCACGATCAGTACCGGTGAAAACCATGTCCTTTCCCCCTGCAACGGTACGGTAATTGAAGTCAGGAAAGAGGAAAATGAAACGATTATCCGGATATTCCTGTCTGTTTTTAATGTCCACCTCCAAAGATCCCCTGTAAAGGGAAAACTTACAAACCTTGAGTATAAAAAAGGCCGGTTTTTAATGGCCTTTAACCCTCTGGCCCATTCCCTTAACGAACAGAATATTTTTACTATCGAAAACGAACACGGACGTTTTACGGTGAGTCAGGTAGCGGGGTTTCTGGCCAGAAGATGTGTGTCCTGGGTGAAAACCGGGGATCAATTAAAACAGGGGGATAAAATAGGCTGCATAAAATTCGGTTCCCAGGTTGATATTTGTCTGCCAAAGTCCGTCGGAACGGCGCTACGATCTGGTGAAACCGTCAGGGCAGGTATTACAATAATAGGGGAAATACCATGAGGGACAGTCTGAAAAAAGGAATTTATATTCTGCCTTCGCTTTTCACCTGTGCGAATATGACATTCGGCGTTTTGTCGATTATGTTTTCCGTTGAAGGGCAGTTTATACATGCCGCCTGGGCGCTGGTTTTTGCCCTGGGCTGTGACATACTTGACGGCAGAATCGCCAGGCTGACCCATACCACCACCATCTTTGGTCTTGAACTTGATTCGTTAAGCGATCTTGTCTCTTTTGGTATTGCTCCGTCCATCATGATCTACCAGCTGGCGTTAAAAAATATGGGCAAGGCAGGTATTGCGATTGCGGTTCTTTTTATTTTATGCAGTGCCCTGCGGCTGGCCCGTTTCAATGTGATGGCCCACAACAACGTGTCGCTGGAAAATTTTATGGGGCTTCCCACTCCGGCTTCCGCGGGGGTTCTTGTTTCGTTTGTTTTAAGCTATGAACTGCTGGGACCCGAAGGCTATACCCTGAATTCCAGGACCATTGATATTTTACAAAAGCAGATGCCCGTTTTTTTCAAGGCCATGCCGGTTGTAATGGTGGTTTTGTCTTTCCTTGAGGTTTCCAATGTCCCCTATTATTCCTTTAAGCACATAAAGTTTTCCCGCTTCACTACTATACGCCTGCTGGTTGTTGCTGTTGTTCTGATCCTGCTTGTAGCAGTGTATCCCCAGAACGTATTTTTTATTATTTTTACTGTCTATGCGCTGTCGGGCATTTTGACGCTTGTTTCAAAAGGCCCGCTTCACATGTTCAGATACCACATGTCCAGACACCACATATTCAGGCACCGCACATTCAGACACCACGCGCCGCAGGAAACGCACTAAAGCCTTCCGGCAACAGCGTCCACGAATTCCCAGGAGTCTAAAATTTTTGCAGGGGCTGGCATGGCAAGCCGGGCAAGGTCTCCGGTCTGGTCCCCCTCTTCGATGCTCCGCAGGGTAGCCGCTTCCAGCCGGCGGGCAAAATCCCCCAGGGCGGGGGTGGCGTCCAGTTCCGCCCGCCTGGCCAGGGCCCCGGTCCAGGCGAAAATCAGGGCCACAGGGTTGGTACTGGTCTTTTCCCCTTTTTTCCAGCGGTAGTAGTGCTGTTGAACGGTACCGTGTGCCGCTTCGTATTCCACCGCACCGGAAGGGGAGACCAGGACGCTGGTCATCATGGCAAGACTTCCTGAGGCGCTGGCGATCATGTCGCTCATTACGTCCCCGTCGTAGTTCTTGCAGGCCCAGAGGAAGCCCCCTTCGCCCCGGATTACACGGGCCACCGCATCGTCGATAAGGGTGTAGAAATAGGAGATCCCCGCCGTTTTGCACCGGGCCTTAAATTCCTCTTCGTAAACTTCGGCGAAGATATCCTTAAAACGGCCGTCGTAAGTTTTGGAGATAGTGTCTTTGGCGGCGAACCAGACGGGGAGTTTGGCGTCCAGAGCGTAGAGGAAACAGGAACGGGCGAAGCTGCGGATCGAATCATCCAGATTGTGGATTCCCTGGACGATACCCGCCCCCGTAAAGTCCGCTACGGTACTCCGCGTTTCCCGTCCATCCGCCGAAGTGTAAACCAGATCCACCCTGCCGGGACCGGGGATCTTCATCTCTGCAGCCCGGTAGACATCCCCGTAGGCGTGCCGGCCAATAACGATAGGCTTCTTCCAGGTGGATACCGTGGGGCGTATCCCCCGTACCGGGATGGGGGTACGGAAAACCGTTCCATCCAGGATGGCCCGGATGGTGGCATTGGGGCTGGGATGGAGCCGCTTGAGACGGTACTCCTCCTGCCGGGCGGCGTTACTGGTAATGGTGGCGCATTTTACCCCTACCCCCAGGCGCCGGATCGCTTCGGCGGATTCGACGGTTACCCTGTCGTCCGTGGTGTCCCGGTTTTCCAAACCCAGGTCGTAATATTCGCTCTTCAGGTCCACAAAGGGGAAGATGAGTTTTTCTTTGATAAGG
The DNA here is from genome assembly GCA_031278715.1 of Treponema sp. Lineage (GTDB taxonomy): Bacteria > Spirochaetota > Spirochaetia > Treponematales > Breznakiellaceae > JAISFT01. Next base: position 3,430 of record JAITJW010000072.1, read on the forward strand.
GCCCAGAGTACGCGGGTCATTTCATCCCCGTCAATTTCCACAAGCGCCTTTTTCATGGTAATCTTTTCCGGCATGTCTTTTCTCCTTAAAACCGGTTTGGTCCTGAAACCGGTGGACATTTCCCGGAAACCATCTGATTCTGGAAAATCTCCGGTTCTACTATAAAAAAAAATCCATTCTTGCGGAATACCTTAAATATTTTACCCAGGATCTAGAAAAATCAATGCCATTATAGTATATTCTCTAAGTATAAAAGAGTATGGCACTATGATAAGGGGGGTTCCGAATGAAAAAAGTTCTTTTTGCGTTAATGCTTGGTGTTATTTTGTCCGCGTCTGGTTTTTCTCAAGAAACCCGGTCCCTTAGGATGGAGGGTGTGGCGTATTGGTATGACCAGGGTTCCGGTCTTTATGCTTCCCATGCTACACTGCCCTTTGGGACTGAACTTATCGTTACAAATCTGGATAACGGTAAGCAGGTTACTGTACGGGTAGGGGGCCGGATTCCCCAGGATACCCGCTGGATTGTGGATGTTTCCCCCCAGGCTGCCGACGCTCTAGAGATGAACGACATAGGGTTTACCCGTGTACGGATAGAGGAAGTGGTTAAAGTGGCCACGGCTAAGGCCCTGCGGACCAACAGCGTCCGGCTTTTCCAGCAAAACGGCCGGGCAATGATCCTTACCAGCGGTACGGAACTTACCGCCGGGCACCCTTCCCTGACTATGGGCCGCCAGATACGGATAACCAACCGGGCCAATGGCCAGGTGGTGGTGGCCACGATAAGAAACCGGGTCCGGGCTTCCCAGGATCGTATTATCGAAGTATCGCTGGCGGTGGCCCGTGCCCTGGGGGTGTCCCAGGGTAGCTATGTCAACGTAACTATTGAAAGTATCGACAGGTAAATTATTCGTACGAATTTCAGAATCAGCCGGGCGTTGAACCGGGCTTTCGTATATTGACAATTTCTCGCAAAAAAATTACGTTCAATTCAAAGTTTTCCCCTTATGCGGGGGAGGAGGAGATCGTATGAGAAAATGGTGTCTTTACGCGGTTTTGTTGTTTTTTATGCCTCTGTTGTGCCTTTTTGCCCAAAAAAATCAACTGGTCATATACACCTGGGAAGAGATGATCCCCCAGGAGGTGCTTGACGATTTTACGCGGGAAACCGGTGTGGAGGTGGTTCTTAAGACATTCGATTTCAACGAAGACATGCTGATCGAACTGGAGATGAGCAACGGGTCCGGTTACGATCTTGTGATCGCCGATGATTATATTGTCGAATTCGTGATTGAGGAGGGCCTTGCCCAGAAGCTGAACAAGCAGCAGCTCCCCAATCTGAAGAACGTAAATCCCTTCTACCAGCATCAGTTCTACGATCCCCAGGACGAGTATACGATACCCTACGGCGCCGGAATCCAGACCATTGTCTACGATCCGGCCAAACTGCCGTTTAGTATCAACGGGTTTTCCGATTTTTGGAATCCGGCCCTGCGGAAGAGGCTGGGGATCACCGCCAATTACCGGGTGATCAACGGCATGGTCCTTAAAACCGTAGGGAGCGGTTATAACGAAACAGACCCGGCGGTTATTGAAGCCGCGGGGGCCAGGCTTCTTCAATTGGCGCCGAATGTGCGCGTTATGCAGGACACGGACCTGGACGACTATATTTTGAATGGGGACATTGATGTGGCCCTTATGTATACGGACCAGGTTTTTAAGTCGCTGGTTCAGAATCCCAATCTTAAGATGGTTTACCCCGAGGAGGGGATTGGGTTTGGGATTATGCCTGCCTTTATTCCCGTCAACGCCTCAAACCCCCAGGCTGCCCACTGGTTCCTTAACGCCATTATGGAGCCCCGCAGGGGGGCCCGCTGTTTTGAGTATCTTGGGTACTACTGTACCTTTTCCGCATCGGAACCGTACATAGATCCCGACTACCGGCCCTTCCTGCTGCTGCCCACGGAGGAACGGAACGGCAGGATAGTGAACAAATTCGGGAACTACGAGGTTATGCTGAATCTTCCCGGGGAAGCTGAGATCGCCCATGCCGGGATATGGGATGCGTTTACCAGTGTTCTGGAAAACTAGGCGGCTTTTGCCGGCCAGCGGTTCAGCGGCATGTCACAGACGATAACCCGGGAGTACATACGGAATTTTTTTAAGCTTGGAGACACGCCAACGGATGTCCGGGTTTTGGATTATGTGATGTCCCATCTGGTCCTGAAGGAGTACCCCCACAACAGCTATATCTGCCGGGCGGGGGACACCGCCCGGGCTATGTATTTTATCGAATCCGGCATGGCCTTTGTCCGGGGGAACAAGAACCAGGTACTGAACGAACTTCATGCCGGAAGTTATTTTGGAGAGTACGCCGCCCTTACGGGGGACAAGCGGATGGCGGATATTCAGGCCAACGGGACCGTTCAGGTGTATGAACTCAGTACCAAAGTTCTTCACGCGCTTACGAGGAGTCATCCGAAAATATACGGCCAGTTTTTGAAGAGTATTTACGATCAGGCATCGGACCGGTACCAGAATCTGGTCCGGCTTCTTAACGCCCGCCGCGGTCTTGGTTCCGGCGCTGCGGCAAAGTCCCAGAGCGGGTCGGTTCTGTTTATCAATTACTACCTGGTGTTCCTGGTTTTTTTTAACCTTATCCTCTTTCTCCCGGATATGGCGGCCTGGGCCTCCCATCCGCTGTGGCTCTGTTCTCCTATTGTGTTTCTGGTGCTTTACATTGTGATAACCCGCCGGGCGCTGGAATCGATCTTTCTGTCGGGGCTTTACATTTCGATTATGCAGTCCCGGCTGGGTTTTATCGGCGATTATCTGGATCGTATAACCGGGGCCCTGGGGGATAACGCAAGCCTTATCCTGATAGTTATGCTTATGGGCGCGCTTACCCGACAATTTTCGGCTTCCGGCAGTATTAATGCCCTTAAATTCGTTGCCGAAAAACGGATAAAAACCGGCAGGGGGATTCTCTTTTCCGCCTTTTGTTCCATGGTTTTTATTTCCATTGATGAATATCTAAGCATCCTTATCAACGGCGCCTGTTTTACCCCCCTTTCGGATCAGAAAACTATTCCCCGTGAAAAATCGGCCTTTGTGCTGGGGATGACCCCTATGGCCCTCTGTATCCTGAATCCCCTGTCCCTGACGGGTCTTTACCTTACGGGGGTCATTGTGAGCGCCGGAGGCGGGCGGAATCTGTTTTTACAGGCGATCCGCTACAACTTTTCCGCCCTTTTTGCCCTGGGTTTTATCCTGTTCCTTATCTTCGGTATTCTGCCCCCGACAGGCGCCTTGAAGAAGGGGCTTCTCCGGGTTAAGGAGGGGGGAGCCCTGTGGCCGGAGGGTACTTCGATTGACCAGGGCCGGGACAGTCAAAACCGGGGGAAGGTGATGAACCTGGTCCTGCCTATCCTGGTCCTGATCGTTTCGTCGATTGTATCCGGCAGCCTGGAAACCGGTAGCCTGTCGGTAAACGTACTGTACGGTATGCTGATCACGCTGATCTTCACGTTTATCCTCTACTGTTCCCAGCGTTACATGAGTCCCGACCAGTTCTTTAACAACCTTATCTTTGGTTTTGAAAGTATGCTGGCCCCGGTTGTCATGTTTATTGCGTCCAGTATTTTTGCCTCCGGCATAGAAGAGATTGGTTTTTCCGCATGGCTTGACGAAACGGTGCGAAACATTATTGGGGGGCAGTCCTGGATACTCCCGGCCCTGATCTTTGCCATCTGTACGCTGATTGGGGCCCTGTTTGACAATCCCTGGGCCATGTACGCCCTGGGAATGCCCATTGCGCTGGAACTGGGCCGGGCCGTTGGGATGGACCTGGGGCTGTTTGTGGGCGCGGTCTGCGCCGCGGGGTTTGCCGGTAACGAAATTGCCCTGGGCGATATTTTTTTTGAAGGTCCTATGCTGGGTATAAACCCTATTACGTATTACCGGACAAAACTGCCCTACACCGTCTGTTTTACGATGCTGGCTTTTTTGGCCTATGGTGGGATGGGGTATTTACTTCGTGGTTGAATTATTGCGTTTACAGGGTATTTGGAAGAAATTTGGCGCGGCGCCGGTGCTTAAGGGTATCGATCTTTCCGTCGGGGCCGGGGAATTCGTTACGCTGCTGGGACCTTCGGGTTGCGGAAAGACCACTACCCTCAGGATCATTGCGGGGCTGGAAACCGTGGATGCCGGGCGTATCTTCCTTGAGGGCACCGATGTTACCGGCCTCGCGCCCAACCGGCGGAACATGAACATGGTTTTTCAGAATTACGCCCTCTTTCCCCACATGAACGTGGCCGCCAATGTCGGTTACGGCCTTAAAATCAAAAAAAGACCCCGCGGGGAAATACAGGAGGCCGTGCGGGAAGCCCTGGAACTGGTCAGGCTTTCCGGTTACGGGCGGCGCATGCCTTCGGAACTTTCGGGGGGTCAGAAACAGCGGGTCGCGGTGGCCCGTGCCCTGATAAATTCACCCAGGGTACTGCTGCTTGACGAACCCCTGGGGGCCCTGGATCTGCAGCTTCGCCGTCAGATGCAGCTTGAACTCAAGGGGCTTCAACAGCGGCTGGGGATCAGTTTTATTTACATCACCCATGACCAGGAGGAGGCCCTTACGATGTCGGACCGTATCGTCGTAATGCGGGATGGGGCCTTTGAGCAGACGGGTTCCCCGGAGGAAATTTACGACCGTCCCCGGACCAGTTTTGTGGCCCGTTTTGTGGGCAGCGCCAATATCATCCGCAGCTCCGCCGGCCTGGTTGCCGTCCGCCCGGAATGGGTAAATTTAAGCCCCCTCACGGATCCCGCAGCTTCAGGGTCCGACCCCGTTGTTTCAGGGTCCGACCCTGCGCCTTCCGCCGGCGGGCGGGCGGGCCCCGGTTTTCCGGGTACGGTAACGGGGAAGCAGTTTGCCGGCGGACAGACGCGGATAAGCGTAACCCTTAACGCTACGGGGGAGGAGATCACCGCGAGCCGTCAGGGTCTCTACTCGCCCGGGGAAATCGGGCGGCAGGTATGGGTAAGCTGGGAAGGGGAACACGCAGTTCCCGTAGAGGACAGCGGGGGGGAATTGTGAAACACCGTTCCGCCTTTGTCATGGCCCTGCCCCTGTACCTGTTTACGCTGGTCTTTGTGCTGGGTCCCCTGGTTTACATGCTGGTCTTAAGTTTTATGCGCCGGGAGGGGACCCTTGGGGTGGCCCTGGATTTTACGCTGCGGAACTACCGCCGTATTGCGATACCCGAATACGCCGCCACCTTTTACCAGTCACTGCGGCTTGCCCTTCTGTGTACGGTCCTGGTAACGGCCTTTGGTTACCCGTTCGGTTATTTTATGGCCCGGCTTAGCCCCCGCTGGCGGGGCAGGGTGATGCTGGTTCTGATTATCCCGTTTTGGACCAGTTCTCTGATGCGGCTGTACGGCTGGATTATTGTGTTCCGTTCCAACGGAACCCTGGACAGGCTTCTTATGGCTCTGGGTATTTCATCCTCCCCCTTGCACCTGCTCTACAGTTACCCCGCGGTGGTTACGGGAATGGTCTATGTTCTTCTCCCCTTTATGATTTACTCGGTTTTTGTAAGCGCCGAAAAGATGGACTGGGCCCTGGTCGAGGCGGCACGGGTCATGGGGGCCTCCGCGCCCCGGGCCTTTTTAACGGTAACTCTGCCCCTGACGATGCCGGGGCTTTTTTCCGGCATTGTCCTTAGTTTTATTCCCTCGATGGGCCTTTTTTATATCGCCGATATTCTGGGGGGTAATAAGGTGGTACTGGTGGGGAACCTTATCCAGGAACAGTTGATGCAGGGCCACGACTGGCCTTTTGCCGCCGCGTTAAGCGTTGTACTGATGCTCCTGACCAGCTGTTTTATTTTCCTTTACCGTGCCCTTGCGCGGCTGTGCGGTGGAAGCGGAGAGCTGGAGGGCCTGGTATGAGGGGGAAGACCGGGCTAAGGTTTAGTCCCGCGAAGCTTTACATTTCCGTTGTCCTTGTACTGATGTACGTACCCATTCTTTTGGTAATCGTGTACTCGTTTAACCAAAGCCGGCAAAGTTCCCGCTGGGGGGGCTTTTCACTGGACTGGTATGGGGAACTGTTCCGGGACCGTGCCCTGTTCGAGGCTTTGCTTAACAGTTTGATCCTGGGGGGGCTTTCGAGCTTCTGCGCGGCGCTCATTGGGGTTCTGGCGGCCTCCGGTATGGCCCGGGCGAAACTTCCGGGCGCAAAGGGCATCGAAGCCCTGGCGGTCCTCCCCATCATTACCCCGGAGATTATTATGGGTATGGTGTCCCTGGCTTTTTTTGCCTTTATCTCCCTTCCCTTCGGTATGCTTACCCTGGTACTGGCCCATACCACGATGTGTGTCCCCTATGTGTTCCTCCTGGTAAAGGCCCGGCTTGCGGGGATCGACAGGAGTCTTTTGGAGGCGGCCCGGGACCTTGGGGCAGGGGAGTGGCGGGCCTTTTACGATATTACCCTGCCCCTTGTTATGCCCGCCCTTGTTTCGGGGCTTCTCATTTCCTTTGCCATGAGTTTTGACGATGTGATTATCAGTGTTTTTGTTACCGGGGTAAACACCAATACCCTGCCCATCAGGATCTACACGTCATTAAAAGTGGGGGTAACGCCGAAAATTAACGCCATGTGTACACTGCTGTTTGTGCTGACGGCGTTTCTTTCCCTTTGTTCCGCGCTTATTTCCGGCTACGGTGGCCGGCCAAAAATAGCTACAATAAAAATCGAAGGAGAAAAATGATGAAAAAAACATGGCTGTTTTCCGTTTTGGCTTTGCTGGTGATTATTATACCCTGTTCCCTTTCTGCCGCGGCCCGGCGTGATACGCAACGTCTTACTATCTACACCTGGGAGGAGATGTTTCCCCAGGAGATTCTGGACGGTTTTACGAAGGCAACGGGGCTGAGGATCAACTATGTGAATTTTGATGCCAATGAAACTATGCTGACCAGACTGCGGACCGCCAAAGGCGGGGATTACGATCTGGTGATTGCCGACGATTATATCATCGAGATCGCCATTGCCGAAGGTCTTTTACAGAAGCTCGACAAGTCAAAGCTGCCCAATTACGGTAACATCAATCCGATTTACCGCCGGCCCTTTTACGATCCCGACGATGAGTACACCGTGCCCTACGGGGCGGGGGTTCAGACCATTGTGTACGATCCCGGCAGCGTGAGCCACACAATAACCGGATACGGGGATCTGTGGGACCCAGGCTTCCGGAACAGCCTGGGGGTAACCGCCAATCCGCGGGTGATCAACGGTCTTGCCCTTAAACGGATGGGGAGGAGCTACAACGAATCCGACCCCCAGGTGATTTCCGAGGCGGGGAGGCTGATGCTTGATCTTGCGCCGAATATCCGGCTTATCAAAGATGACTTTCTGGACGAGGACCTCCTTTCCGGGGAGGTTTCCGCGGCGGTCATGTATACCGATCAGGCGACCCGGGCCATGATGGCCAGGCCGGATTTTAAGATGGTGTTCCCCCAAGAGGGTATCGGTTACGGCCTCATGGGGGCCTTTATCCCCGTCAACGCCCCAAACGCGCAGGGCGCCCTGGCCTTTCTTGACTACATCCTGGATCCCCGGCGCGGGGCCCTGTGTTTTGAGCATTTGGGGTACTACTGCACGTTTTCCGCTTCCGATCCGCTGATAAGCCCTGAGTACCGCTCCTTCCTTACCCTGCCTGATGGTTTTTCCGGAGCGGAAACCATCAGGGCCGTGAGCCAGGAGGCGGAGGAAGAACACGAGCGGGTGTGGACCGCCTTTAAGCAGGCGACGGGGAATTAGTTTGACAGGCAGCGGGCCGGTCCCATAGCGGCCAAATTCAGGGAGATGTCTGAGGCGGGCCGGAGGCCAGATGCACCCGGAATGTACTTCCCGTGTTGCTGTGGCCCCCGTCCCCGTTTTTAGCCGAATTGTTTTCAACGGAACTGCTTTCAACGGAAATTGTCCCGCCGTGGGCGGCTACAATGGCGGCGGTTATGGCAAGCCCTATCCCGGCGCCCCCGGTGCTGCGGTTCCGCGATTTATCGGCGCGGTAGAAGCGCTCAAAAATATGGGGAACGTCGTCTTCCGCTATCCCGGCGCCGGTATCGCTAACCGTAATGTCCCAGCCGCCTGAGCCCTTCCTGACGGCGATGCTTATGCTTCCGCGCTCCGTGTACGTTACCGCATTTGAAAGGAGGTTCACGAATACCTGTTTAAGGCGCTCGTAATCGGCGTTCACGGGGCTTTCCACAAGATTCAGGCGTAATTCTATGCCTTTTTCGCTTGCGGCGGCCCTGAACTGTTCTGCTGTTGTCTGTATGAGTCTGGCAAGATCAAAATTGGTTTTATGCAGTTTGACGGTTTCCCATTCAAGACCTGTAAGGGTATGCAGATCTTCGACCAAATGGATAAGCCGTATTATTTCCTCGTGGCAGCTTTCAAGATGCTCCCTGCCGGGCTGGTATACGCCGTCGATCATGGCTTCTATGCTTCCCTGCAGGCAGGTAAGCGGGGTACGCAGTTCGTGGGCTATGTCGGAACTAAGCTGTTTCTGGCGGCGTTCCCCTTCTTCCAGTTCCAGGGCCAGTTCGTTGATCGAGCGGGACAGTTCCCGCAGCTCCCGTGTCCGGTAGTGATCGTGTATCCTGACTCTAAGTTCCTCTGTGGATTCCCCCCCAAGCTCCGGCTGTGCGCCGTGGGCTGCCCATACGTGGGCTGCCCATACATGGGCTGTCCGCATTTTGTGGATGTGGGCTATCCGGCGGGCCGCTTCTCCGGCTTTAAGGATCGGCCGTGCTATGCTTCGGGAGAGCAGCAGTGAAACACCGGCGCTTAACAGCGCAAGAATAAGGCCGGCAATAAGGAGGAGTCTGTTTATGGATGCCAGGAATTGTGTTTCCGTTTCGCTGTAGAAGAAAGGGCCGTACGTTTCCACATTTACCGTTCCTACGGTCCGGCTGTTGTATTGAACCGGGTACTGTTGATTTTGTATTGCCCCGTTAAGGCCGAAGTCCCGTTCCATTCGGGAGCTTATGTCGTTTATCACCTGTGCGCATTGTTCCATATCACAGGAACGCGCGTCCCACACCGGTCCTCCCCACTCGTCTTTTACGGTAACAATATACCCCTCGTGGACAAAATACATACCTATCGCTTCTACAGCAATGCTGTCAAAACTCAGGTTTACGGGATCGTACAGTTCCCCTATGGATCGGACTATTTCCCTGTTTTTTTCAATGATGTTCCTCTTTATCAGGGTGTTAAAAGTTGTAGCGGTAAACAGGTTAATTGCCAGCGTTAGAATTCCAATGGCCGCGCCGGTAAACAGTGTGCAGCTGATGGCAAGGCGATTTTGAAGACTTATCGTAAAATTCCGTTTCACGCGCCCCCCAGACGGTAACCCATGCCGTAGACGGTAATAATGTATTCCGGTGTTCTGGGATCCTCCTCCAGTTTTGCCCGGAGTTTTTTTATATGGGTATCCACCGAACGGTCAAAGCCAGTGTAATCTGAGCCCTTTATCGCCCCAAGAATCTCTTCCCGCGTGAAGATCTTCGCCTGACAGGACATAAGGAGGCTAAGGATATTGTATTCATCGCGGGTTACATTGACCGTCTCCCCGTTCCGGCTGACGATCCGCCGTTCCGTATCGACGCTTAAATCATGGTACGATAAAAATTTTCCCGCCGTATCCCCGCTGCGTTCGTCACTGCGCTCACTGCCGCGCACGCTTCCGTACTCGCTTCTGCGCACGCTTCCGCGCACGCTTCTGCGCAACGCCGCCTGTACCCGCGCCGCAAGCTGCCGGGGGCTGAAGGGTTTGCATATATAGTCGTCCGCCCCAATGTTAAGGCCCCGGATTATGCTTTCCTCCCCGACTTTGGCGGTAATCATGATGATGGGAACATCCGACACCCGCCGTACCTTTTTACAGAATTCCTCGCCGGGAAAATCGGGCAGCATCAGGTCAAGGAGTATCAGGGAAACCGGACTCCCCGAAGATCGGCCCTTCTCAAAAAGCTCCATGCCCTCCCTACCGCTTCCTGCGCAAAGTACCCGCAGGCCCTCCATTTCAAGGTATGCCTTCACTACATCGCGGATCTTAGGTTCATCGTCTACGGCCAGAATTGTTTGGCTGGTCCTCATGGCAGGCAGTGTAGCATGGGACATGACTTGAGAAAAGCATTCGGACCAATACAAATGCTGGTGTGAACGGACGGGAATGGGGTACCTGGCATAGTATACGGCTTAAAGAATTCCCGAAGCACGTCAAAAGCTGGCAGGATTTATCCACTCGTAGATCATCATGGGGATACGCCGGGCGGCGCCTTTATCTTCGATTACGTTTTTCAGTCCTTCCCTGCCAAGGGGTTTGTCGAGCAGCATGTTCTATCGTATCTCATTTATCGTGCTTACCAGGGCTTCCAGATTGGCCCAGGGAAAACCGTTGTCCGCCTCGATATAGAACCAGCCGCCACCATCGTAAAGCCGGAAGCTTTCATATTCGCGGAGTACCAGGTCCCGTACATCCAGAGGAGAACCATAGGTCATGGTCCGGGCCCGGTCTGTATGGATCGCCACGGCAAGATGCAATTCACGGCACCGTTCCGCGAGTTTTTTCATGTCGTAGACCGGGATCTGGGGCCAGATTGATGTTACCCCCAGTTCCGCGAGGTCGGGAAGCAGATCCCACACGTAACCGCAGGAATGGAAGTGCAGATCCAGCCCCGCCTCCAGCGCGGGTTTGAAAAGTTCCTTTAAGCGGGGCTTAAAAAAAGACCGCCACAGGGCCGGGCTCATGATAAGCCCCCGTTCGGTACCGTAATCATCCCCAAAGGCGATACCGTCGGCCCCCGTCGCGATTGCCGCTTTAACCAGGGCGGTATCATATCCCACGATTGTATCCGCCAACTGGTGTATAAAAGGCTCGTCTACGGCCAGATCGCACAGCACGTCCGCTTCGGGCCGCAGGGCAATCATACGCTCAAAGAGGGAACCGCAATTATACAAATGATAGTAGGTATCGTTCCGCGTGGACAGGATCTTTGCCCCGGCAGGATCATCCGGAACTTCCGGAACTTCCGGCGCGGGAGGGGCGGTATAGGCGGCTATCTTATCGGAATCCGCCAGAGGATAGTCTCTGGGGATACCCGCGATGCCGAAGATCCGGAATTCCCACAGGACCCCCCACTCGTCCCGCTTAAATGCGTGGTAGGCCCCGGTTTCGTCGAAGTCTGAGGCCTGCAAGACCGGGGGCGCCACCCTGGTAAAGGGTCCAAAATCCCCCTCCATAGAGGCGTAAAGATCGTTCAGTTTATCCCCGTGTTCATAGTACCCCACAGGACAGTAGTAATACTGCACCGGAACACGATCCGGCTTTTTATAGCGCATCGCCAGACGGACCCGTTCACGGCTTGAAAGTGTTTCCCGCATGCTGTTTCCTTGTTAGAAAGTATAAAACCGGACCTGGGGCAAGGTAAAGGGTGCTGCTGGGTTAGATACATTACGGCATAGGGGGGAGGACGATTCAAGCAATTCTACAAAATATTTTTCTTAAACAGGATGGCAAGGTCCCGGTTAAGTTCTGGACGGGTGTAGGCGCCCACCTGTATGGATCTGATGATCCCCTCCGAATCTATCAGATAGGTTTGGGGAATGGCATTTACGTTGTAGGTTTCTGAAATCAGAAAGTCCCGGTCCATCATCACGTTAAGAACCAGTTTCATGTCCGCAAGGAACGAAGAAACTTCCTGGTCTGTTTCGGCGCAGTTCACCGCCAAAACGGTGAGTTCCGCGGAATTCCGGGCGCCAAGTTCGGCGATAAGGGGCAGTTCCCTGATACAGGGTCCGCACCAGGTGGCCCAGAAGTGCAGGACTACGGGTTTGCCCCGGTAATCGGAAAGTTTGGCGGTCCGGCCATCGGGGGTGTTCAGCGTAACATCGGGGGCGCGCTTACCCACGGCCAGCCCCTCCTCACAGGCCGGGATAAAGACGGCCAGGAACAGGGTAAAGGCGCTCATGGCGGCGTATTTGTGAAGTCGTTTCATGTGTTCTCCTTATGGTTTTTGTGTCGCGGATTTTCGCGACGGATCGCTACGGTGCCCGCTGTAAAAAGCACTGCAGAAAACGCCCGGAACCCGTGTAGAAAGGGCATGGGCGGGACAGGCGGAGACGCAGGCTCCGCAGCGGATACACTCCCGGTCGTTGGCGATCCGGGTATCCATTTTACACGCACGCGCGCATGTTCCACAACCGGTACACAGGTTCTTGTCCCGGTGGATTCCCCATAGGGCATGACGGTTAAACAGGCCGTAGATCGCCCCAAGCGGGCAGATAAAACGGCAGAAAGGCCGGAACACAAGCACGAAAAACACCACAAGGGCGGCAAGCAGGGCCAGTTTCAGGAAGAAAAGACCGCCCACAATCTCCCGGAAGGCGGTGTTGAGCAGGACCAGCGGGAGGCCCGCCTCCAGGGTTCCCGCGGGACACAGGAATTTGCAAAAATAGGGTTCGCCAATACCGTAGACAAGGAAGGCCCCCAGGGGCAACGCGATAAGGGGCAGGGCTAAAAAGCCGTACTTCAACAGGGACAGGCGCCGGGTAAGGGGACTTTTGGGCAGCTTGGGGGAGGGTACGAGGTACAAGAGTTCCTGGATAAGACCGAAGGGGCATAAAAACCCGCAGACCAGGCGGCCCAGCGCAAGGCCGAACAAGAGGAGAAGCCCCGTAACATAAAACGGAAAACGGCCGGCTGCGAGGGAATTCTGCAGGGCCCCCAAGGGGCAGGCGGCGATTGCCCCGGGGCAGGAATAGCAGTTAAGGCCGGGAACGCAGAACCGTTTAAGGGGGCTGCGGGACACGGAACTCCAAGCTCCGCCCCGGGCAAAGTCCGGAACAAAGCCCCGGAGATCCGCGTTGCAGATCAGCATGGACAGGAACTGGACGGCCCGCCGTGGCCGCCGGAACCAGGCGAAAACCTTTCCCCTGCCCGCCCCTCGTTTAGCCAATCCCGATGCACTCCAGGCAGACAAAGATCGCCTTCCTAAACAGGAATCCCGCATCGCCTAAGGCAATGCCGGCGACAACAAAGGCAAGCCCAAGGGCCAGGAGAGAAACCGGAATAAACAGATCTTTCATTAAATTTTAGTTTTGGGGGGATAGGCTTTTCTTGTCAAGCCGGATTCAGCAATTCAAAGAATGGAACGAAGCGGAACCTCTTCGGGCCCCAGGCGCCTGTGCGGAAAGCCCGGTCAGCCCTGCAGGGGTTGATACGCCCATATTACAAAACAGAATCCGCTGGTTTCATTATTCCGGAACCTGTGTAAAATAGACAGCAAGGAGTAGCAATGGGCAAACCAGAGACCGGGGACCGGGGCTTCCGGCAGTACATGGGGCTTACCTTCCTTATCGGATTTGGGTTTTTTACGATGGGGCTTATGGATCCCCTGTACGATACCTATGTTCCCATTTTTTTGCGGCGTTTCCTCTCGTCCAACGCGGCGGTGGGGGGGATTATGACGCTGGACAACATTCTCCAGTTGTTTCTGATCCCGGTGATCTCCGTGTGGAGTGACCGGACAAGGACCCGGCTGGGACGGCGTATGCCTTTTATCCTGGTAGAGCTACCCCTGGCGGCCCTGCTTTTCAGTCTTATCCCGCCGATGGCTTCCTGGTCACTGGCGGCCCTGTTGGGGATTGTCTTCTGTTTTAACATCTTCAAGACTTCTGTGCGGGGGCCGGTGGTGGCTCTGATGCCCGACACTATTCCGGGGGATTACCGTTCCGAGGCAAACGGGGTGATCAACATGATGGGGGGTATCGGGCTTATCGTGAGTACTCTGTTCCTGGCCCGCTTAATCGGCGCCGCTTCGCCGCTGGGGACCTTTTTTGAAGGGGCCCTGCCATTCAACATTGCGTCTCTGTGCATTATCGCGGCGGTGCTGGTACTTCTGGCCGCTGTACGGGAGAAACTGCCGGAAAGGGACGGGAAATCCGAAGAAAAAGTCCCGGTTCTGCGCTCGATCCGGCAGGTTTTCAGTCGCCGGGGCGATACCGGCGTGCTTCGGATTCTCCTTTCTATTTTCTTCTGGTTTACCGCCTATGAGGGGGCAAAGCCTTTCCTGGGCTTGTTTTTAGTGGAAGTTATGGGGGTTTCCGAGGGGAACGCAGCCCTGGCGCAGGGCGTGGCGGGAATTTCCAGCGTGATCATGGCGGTTCCCTGCGGTTACCTGGCCCATAAGCTGGGGAGGAGACGCTTTATCCGTATCAGCCTGGTTTTCCTGGCCCTTGTTCTGGCCCTTATCCCCATCTGCGGTTTCCTGGGGGCCCGGGCGGGGCTTGGCCCCTCCGCTGCCCTGGGGGTGTTCCTGGCGCTGATGTTCCTGTACGGCGCGGTTTGGATCGGGGTTACGGTGAACTCTTTTCCCATGCTCTGGCAGATAGCCGATTTTGGGAATATGGGCATCTACACCGGTTTGTATTATACTTTCAGCCAGGGCGCTGCCATTTTGGCACCCCCGGTTACCGGGCTTATCATCGATTTGACCGGGTTCTGGGGTATTTTCATATTCGGAAGCCTCTGCATGCTGGCCGCATGGTTTACCATGGGCGGAGTACGAGCGGGGGAACCGCAAACATAGCAGCCTGTTGTACTGACCTTATGGCTACGCTATTTGGTCTTGAGGTTTTATGAGCGAAGCGCAATAAACTGATAGGAGGAGGGTTCATGTCATTTCACATTGCGGCAAAGCCGGGGGATATTGCCGAGGCGGTTTTACTGCCCGGGGATCCGCTGCGGGCTAAATTCGTGGCGGAGACATTTTTCGACAAGCCGGTTTTGTACACCGATGTGCGGAACATCCTGGGCTATACGGGAACCTACAAAGGTAAACGGGTCTCCGTTCAGGGTACGGGGATGGGTATGCCGTCGCTGTCGATCTACGTGAACGAACTGTTCAAAGACTACGGCGTGAAACGGGCTATCCGCATTGGTACAGCCGGGGCGCTTCAGAAGGAGTTAAAACTCCGGGACATAGTTATCGCCATGTCCGCCTGTACCGATTCCGGGGCCAACGGTATCCGGTTTAAGGGGAGGAGTTTTGCCCCCACCGCCAGTTTTGGGCTGCTTAAGGCTGCCTATGACGCGGCCCGGGCCAGAGGCTGGGAGCCCAAAGTAGGCGGCGTGGTCTCCTCCGACATGTTTTACACCGAAGACCCTGACGAATGGAAACTATGGGCGCAGTACGGCGTTCTGGCGGTGGAAATGGAGACCGCGGAACTCTACACCCTGGCGGCCAAATACGGCCGGGAGGCCCTGGCCCTGCTGACGATTTCCGACAGCTTCATCACGGCCCAGGAAGACAGCCCCGGCGAACGGCAGAAAGGTTATACCCGGATGATGGAGCTTGCCCTGGAGACGGCGATACAATAGCCGGGTGAGAGGGAACAAACTCCTTGTGTTTGCGGCAGTTCTTCAGTTTTTGCGGAAGAAAAGACACCGGAAAGATGGGGGTCAGCGGGACCCCAGAAACATAGACTACCCACTGCAATACGCCGACCTTGGCGCCGACCCTTTCCGATCCGCTAAAAACACAGTACGATAAAACTATGGGAACGATACGCTTCGACGAATCCGACGACCTCATCGACATTTGTCTGGATAACG
Organism: Treponema sp.; assembly: GCA_031278715.1. Classification (GTDB taxonomy): domain Bacteria; phylum Spirochaetota; class Spirochaetia; order Treponematales; family Breznakiellaceae; genus JAISFT01. Next base: position 19,118 of record JAITJW010000072.1, read on the forward strand.
TCTTCAAGGCCGTCTTCACCCGCGGTACACCCAAATCCCAGGGAGCCCTGTCCGCCTTACTCTCCGC
>JAITJW010000172.1 GCA_031278715.1 Treponema sp.
CAACCACACCACACCACAACCCCCCCCCCCACGCCCCCTCTCCCCCCCGCGCCCCGCCCGCCGCCCGCCCCCCCCCATCTAGAAACCCAATTTATACACATCAACAAAAGGGCCAGATCGTATATAAAGCGCGGGGAAGCGGTACTGGTTATAGAAGCGAAGGAATTTGCCGGGGGGCGGATCAAAGAAAATACGACAGGTATACCATACGATCACGATTATCTGGTAAGGGAACTGGGCAAAGGAGTTCCCTCGGCCTGTTATGATCTGTTCCGGCACAAGGGTTTTGTAAATGCGGGGCTGGATAATGACACCGCCAGAATTGCTATTGAGCGCCTGGATAAATGGTTTGAAACAGAGTACTTTGAACCATACCGTGATACAGAGCGCATACTTGTTACGGGCGATTTTTGTGGCACCGCCGAATGGGTATCGCAGTTTAAAGAACTGGCAGACCGGATAAATAAAAAAATAACAATTCTGCATTTTCCGCCGGGAATTACCAGATGGGACGGAATTGAACACCGGTTTTATTCATTTATCAGCAAAGATCAGGATCAGCGGCTTATTTGCGGCGCAGTAATCATAAATCTAATAGGGGCGGGAAACGATACGGGTCTGAGCGTGGAATGTGTTACGGATACCGGGAAAAAATCAACCGGGGTAGCGGAAAGCAACGACTTTGCTGCGGATGCCGACACCGTGTGGTACCACGGGGAATGGGATTACACGGTCCTGCCCAAAAGGAGGCATGTGGAAACCGGTAAAAAAGCGGAACTTCTTCAGGCAGAAAAAGCCGAAGAAGAAGATAAAAGTCCCCTGTATCAGGAAAGTACAGATATAATAACACAGGCAGCATTACTTTAAACTTTTAGGGACAGTTTTTCCCTTCAATGGACCAATGCATAAGGATGTTAACATGAGGGCTGAAGCTGAATCGGCAGACAGACCAATTTACATAAGCGGGCTGGCCCCGGACTCAAAGAACCGGATACTTGAATGGCAGCAGTCGTACTCAATGGGTATTAGCCTTTTTGATGAACAGCACAAGGAATTAATCAGGCTAATCAACGATCTGTATGCAGCCAGTCAGAAGGGTTGGAGCTATACCCGTGTGGCTTTGATGCGCTTGATGCGTTATGTGCTGGATTACTTCCAAATGAACATGATAAAGGAAGAAAGGATAATGGAGCGGATAGGCTACCCTGGATACCGGGAACATAAAAGAGAACATGTTGCCTTTTTGAAGGAAGTACTTGTCGAGGTAACGTATCTCCAGACAAATCAAATGATCGATATTAAAAGTTTTATCCTGTTTCTAAGGGACTGGATCCTGTCCCATGTGGGTATTTGCGACAAGAAACTTGGCCTGTACCTTGTAAGGCTGAAAAAAGAAGGGAACTTAAATGCGTTTATGCAGGTAGATATAGAAGTATCGGGAAACTGAGGTTTCCGGAACTGTGCGTTTGTTTGGAGGTAAAAAAATGAATCGCTCTTCGCCATTCGTTATTCCCTACCCATTGTTCACTGTTAGACCGGATTTGCTCATTTCCAGGCTATGTTGGGTGGTAACGGTGGTATCATTTGTGTTTTTTTTTACGATTCGGCCTTCACCCGAAATAGATATAGAACAGAAGAGACTAATAATGAAGATAGTAATCGGAGTGATAGTGCTGGTTATCCTGTTAATTGCAGTAGGGGCAGGACTGACCGCGCATGGGACACTCCGGAGAGTTTCCCCTATAAACATACTTCCCCTGTCGGAGCGTGAGTATTACAACGATGTGCTTGCCCGGATAAGCCTACGGGAACCGGCCGGGCGGTCATGTATGCCACCAACGGAACCATTGTAGCCCATTCCGCACCGTGGCGGCTGTTTCTAGTCTGCCTGCTTATGCTATACTCCGCCAAGGTAAGGTGATGGTTAAGAAAATTAACGTGGGCATCCTTTTTGGCGGTAAATCTGCGGAACATGAGGTGTCCCTTGAATCGGCACGAAATGTCTACCAGGCCATAGACCGGGACAAATTCAACCCCGTCCTTATCGGCATAGATAAGGACGGCCAATGGCTTTTACAGGAAGATTCCCGTTTTCTCCTGAACAGTGGACAGCTTCGGGAAGTACGGTTAAACGACGGGGGTAGCCCTATAGCCCTGATCCCCCGCGGCGGGGGAACCCTGTCCTTCCTGAACGGCGAAAACAGGGCGGAAGGGGGCGGGAAACCGGTTGAAGTTCCCGTTCTGGACGTGGTTTTCCCCATCCTTCACGGTCCCTTTGGGGAGGACGGTACGGTACAGGGACTTCTCAAACTGGCCGGTATTCCCTTTGTCGGTTCCGGGGTTCTGGGCTCGGCGCTGGGCATGGACAAGGATGTAATGAAGCGGCTTTTGCGGGACGAGGACATTCCTATCGGTAAATTCCTGGCCCTGCGCTCCCATGAGAAGATTCCGTCCTACCGGGAAGTAGCGGAAACGTTAGGATCGCCGGTGTTTATAAAACCCGCCAACATGGGCTCATCTGTGGGTATTGCCAAGGTTCACGGCCCGGAGGAATATCAAGGCGCCGTTGAAGAAGCCTTCCGTTACGACAGTAAGATTGTTATCGAAGAATTTATCAGGGGCCGGGAACTTGAGTGCGCGGTCCTGGGAAACGAGGAGGTCATTGCCTCCGTTCCCGGCGAGGTGATCCCCCGCCACGAATTCTACTCTTACGACGCCAAATACCTTGACGAACACGGGGCCACCCTGGTTATCCCCGCACGGTTAAGCGAAGACACAAGGGAGCAGGTCAAAAAACTGGCCGTCAGAACCTTTACATGCCTGTGCTGCGAGGGCCTTTCCCGTGTCGATTTCTTTCTGCGGGAAACAGGCGGCGACAGCGCCCCGGATATTCTGGTAAACGAGATAAATACCATGCCCGGTTTTACCCGGATCAGCATGTACCCAAAACTGTGGGAGGCCGGCGGTATTTCCTACACGGAACTTATAACCCGCCTTATAGAACTGGCGATAAGCCGCTTTCAAAAAGAGCAGGACATCGTTACCTCACGGTTTTAGGCCGCTTCAAACGGGTTTACGCGCCTTCATCCGGTTTAAGACCCGGCAGGTCAAACTCCGGGGGGATCTTGACGGGCATACCCCTGGAGTCCACAAAGGCCCAGGTTACCTTTGCCTCTACAAGCAGTTCTTCCCCCCGCCAAATCTCCTGGGCGATAATCCCGCTTACTGCGCCTTTTTTAACAGGCCAGGATTTAATGACCAGTTTGTCATCGGGCAGGGCGGCCCGTCTGTAGTCAATCTCGATGCGGGCTACGTAAACCCCGTAACCGGCCTTAATTGCGGCGGGGTAGTCAAAACCAATATCCTTGAGCAGTTCGTAACGGCCATATTCCAGATAGTTCAGGTAATTGGCATTGTTCACGTGGCCGTAGCTGTCACACTCGTACGTGCGGACCTGTAAAGCACATTCTGAGATCATACTATGTACTTTTACCCCGCGTCCCCGCCCTGTCAAGCCCACCGGCAGTCCTCCCCCGGCTGGTACTTTTTGGAAGGACATGGTAGGCTAGCCCATGTGGAACTACTGTCCTTCCTGCGCCTCTTCTGCAATTCAATTTGACGGATCCCATAAGTTTTCCTGTCCGGCCTGTGGTTTTGTCTATTATCACAACACCGCCGCCGCTACGGGCTGTGTTATTCGGAGCAGGCGGGGTATTTTGCTCCTGGTACGGGGCAAAGAACCGGCCAAAGGCAAGCTGGATCTGCCCGGCGGCTTTGTAGACCCCGGAGAGGGGGCCCTGGACGGTCTGCGCCGGGAACTGCGGGAAGAAATCGGCTGGGCGCCGCCGCTGGAACCGGAGGGCGGAAGCGAAGCGCCGGACGAACGGATTACCGGGCCGGTCTTCAGGCTTTTCGCCTCGTTTCCCAATGTCTACCCCTACAAAGGCATCCCCTACAATACCTGCGATATGTTTTTCACACTGGACGCACCGGACCTGACGGAACAGGATCTGCACCTGGAGGCGGGGGAAATCGGTGGCTTCCGTTTTGTGGAACCGCAGAGTATCAGGATGGAAGACTTGGCCTTCGACTCAACCCGCCGGGCCATTGCCGCGTACCTGCGCTCAGCATGATCTTCCCGGCCCACCAACAGGCGAAGCGCAATAAACTTGCGGGTAATATTTCGCATAAAATCTTGTTCGCCTAAAATTGAAAATATATAAATGGATTTGACCCGGTATACGCAAGGCCAATAACAATACCTATTGCAATAAAAAAAACAACCAGATGCCAAAATTTCATTAGATTGAGCATCGGGTAAAATCCGTTTATTTCAGCAGATTTGTCATTGCTGTACAATGGCAAGCGGTTTTTTATTATCGCAAATACCGTTGCGGCAACAACCAAAAGTATTGCCACAATAAGCCATACATAGATTTGGATAATGCCATCCTGCCATGTAACTATACGCATAATAATTTGATTCGCTGTCAAAAAACTGTCGGCCCTAAAAAATATCCAGCAGAAACAAACAAACACATTGGTAAATATATTCGCCAAAAAATAACGAAGAAATTTTGTTATTTTACGTGCAGGGGGGGGGGGGGGGATTTCATAGTATGGCTCTTATACATTTTATGAATGCACAAAGCAACTCCGTGAATACCACCCCACGCGACAAAATTCCAATTCGCCCCATGCCATAATCCACCCAGCAACATAGTTAGTATGTTATTTACATAAGTACGCACAATACCTTTTCTGTTACCACCTAGAGGAATGTACAGATATTCCTTTAACCATGAAGACAAACTGATATGCCATCTTCGCCAAAATTCGGCAACGTTGCATGAAATATAAGGCAGATTAAAATTCCGTTCGAAATCATAGCCAAGGCATTTGGCACATCCAATCGCCATATCCGAATAGCCGGAGAAGTCAAAATATATTTGAATTGAATATGCGACAACGGCTAATATAAGACTGATTGCGTGAAAGGCCGTCGGGGTTCGAAAAACATCATCAACAAATACGGAAAGCCAATCGGCTATAACTACTTTTTTAAACAACCCGAATAGAAATATCTGAATACCAGTGATAAAATTAGCCCTGCTGATATTTCTGTTTTCTTCAAGCTGTGGCAGAAAATCACCGGCCCTTACAATAGGACCCGCAACCAACTGCGGGAAAAACGCAATATATAAGGCCAATTTAGAAAAGTTCTTTTCCACATTAATTTTTTTCCGGTATACATCGATGGTATAACTCAACGATTGGAATGTGTAAAATGATATTCCAACCGGCAAAATAATATTTAAAGAACTGCTCTGGGTAATTCCCCACATCTTTGTAAAAGATAAAATGAAAAAATTGAAATATTTAAAGATGCCCAAAATAATAAGTGGAACGGCAACACCGATAAATATGTAAATTTTTTTCTCCGGTTGCCTGGCGATCTGCAATGCCGAAACATAGGCAACCACGGTTAGAAAAAACATGAGAAAACAAAACCTCCAATCCCACCAACCGTAAAATATATAACTGGCTGCCAATAAAATACCATGTCGCACCCTGTGGTGCGATAAAGCATTTGTCCTGGTTAAAGCCATTAAAATAAGTACGACTAAAAAAAATACAAAAAAAGAAACGCTTGAGAAAATCATTAGATTGATCCATCCTTTTCTGCGTTATTTATAAAATCAAATATTTGGCCGGCAATTAGGCGATGACCGGTTTTGTTCAAATGTCCTGTACCAACAGCCGTATTGGAAAACCCATGCGGCAACAAATGTTTTTCATTATATTCGGCAATAAATGTATCAGCCATATCAATAAAATAGATGTTATTATTATTACAGGCATCCTTGAGTTTTTTTAAATATTCATCAGGATAATACACGGAAACATGTCCATCTTTTTGAATCGTCAAATGAGGATGATAAATGACAATAAAACCAATTCCGTTATCAACGCATATTTTATGCGTTTCTATCATCAGTAAATCTAATAATGATGCTGCGTAATCCCAATCTATTATACCGGAATCCTCTTTGGTTTCTGAATCATTCTTCTTGAAAATATTTAACATATCGACCACATGTAGCCCGGTAAAAAATTTTACCTGTCTGTACCCCAATCTTAAATAAGGCATTTTTTGCAGATAGGAAAGTACTCCATGATCAAAGGCGGGCAATCGCTTCAGCTTTGAATAAACTGCATTCTCAAGTTCCTGAATATCAAATACAATATTTTGAATTTCTAAAATCACATATTCTTGTGGTTTGTAATGATCAATCGCGGCTTCCAGATTGTTTAAATTTCGGAGAAAATCATGGGTGGAAAATCCGATGTTATAAGCGTATTTTTCTTTTTGACAACGTATTCAGAATTGAAGCCGTTGTCTGTTTTTGTTTTACATTCATCCCCTCTATATGGGAAGATCCCATTAGCAAAATATCGATTTTTTGGGATACATAATCATCGATATTATTATACCCCTCATTATTCATCCTGCCATAGCCAAATCCTTCTGTCATCTGACTGTAATATGTATGTCCGGGATAAACATAATCCGTTGCCCCTGTCTTTCCAGAAACGTGACCTGGTACATTATAATAAAAAAGACAAAGAATATTTAACAATAAAAAAGCCACGGTGCCGGCTGCAATAAATTTAGCAATTTTTTTCAACATTTGAAATGTTTATCCTCCATGAAATCAATTACTGCTGCATATAATTATCATATACTGGGGATATAATTTTTATCAATGGGTCGAATTGTGCCATGCTAAAGCGGGACCTTTAGGCGGAGGGGCAATCTGTGATAGACTACGCAAATGTTACCAGATGAAAACTTGTCTTTTTCTTTATTCGGTCTTTCCGACGCGGTTCTTGGCGCCCTTGTCCATAAGGGCTTTGAAAAACCTACCTCCATACAGTCAATTGCCCTGCCCCGTTTGATGGCCGAAACAGGCCACCTTATCGTAAAGGCCCGGACGGGCACAGGGAAAACGGCCGCCTTCGGTATCCCCCTGGTGGAACGGATCACCACGAGGAATCACAAACCCCAGGCGCTGATCCTGACGCCCACCAGGGAACTGGCCCTTCAGGTTACCGGGGAGATCAAAAGCCTTATCCCGTACCAGGAAAACGGGCCTTCTGAGGGGCCCCCGCGGAATTTTCCGCGGATTACCGCGGTCTACGGCGGGGCGTCGATTCGGAACCAGATTCTTGACCTTAAGCGGGGGACGGAGATTGTGGTAGGCACGCCGGGCCGTGTGCTGGACCTTATGGACCGTAAAATTCTGGACCTTTCCGGGGTAGACTGGTTCATCCTTGACGAAGCGGATGAGATGCTGGATATGGGCTTTTTTGAGGATGTAGAAACTATTATGCTTAAAACCGGCCGTGACGTGCCGGTGGAGCCGCCCATTGTGGAGGCTGAAACGGTACCTGCTGCCACGGTCTCTGCAAAAACGGCCCGCGCGGGGTCCTTGCCCTACCGGGTTGCCCTGTTCTCCGCCACTATGCCGGAAGCCATTCTAAATGTGGTAAAAAAACACATCGGAGAAGCGGATATTTTGGAGGATACGGCCCCAGACGAAGGGATTCCGGGGCCATCCCTCTTGATCGATCAGTTTTACATGGTTCTTAAACGGGAAGACCGGCTGGAGGCGCTGCGGCGGATCATTGACGGGGCCGAAAATTTTTACGGTCTTGTCTTCTGCGCTACCAAGATCGAGACCGATGAACTTGCCCGGCGGCTGGTAGAAAACGGCTATTCTGCAGAGGCGATCCACGGGGACCTTTCCCAGGAGGCCAGGGAACGGACTTTAAGGCGCTTCCGTTCAAAACAGACAACCATCATGGTGGCCACGGATGTGGCCGCCCGGGGTCTGGATATTGAGCGGCTGACCCACGTCGTGAACTGGGACTTGCCCCATGACCGGGAAACGTATGTTCACCGGATTGGCCGTACCGGCCGGGCGGGGCGGAAAGGCAAGGCCGTAACCCTGGTTCTGCCTTCGGACCGGGGCAGGATAAGCCATTTGTCCCGAAGTATGGAAAGGACCCTGGGCAGCGGTATCTGCTGGATGAAAGTACCGTCGGTAAAATCGGTGATGAAAGCTCTGCGGGCCCGGATTGTGGCCGATGCCCTGGCAGGACTGCCGGATCTTCCCCCGGAAGGCGGTCCCATCGCGGGGGATACGGAACCGGCGGAAGTCCCCGGCGTAATGGAGGAGACCGCGGTCCCCTTTTTAGCTAAGGTATGCCGGAGCCTCATTGAACGGCTGGGAGCGGAAAAGGCGCTGGAAGCCCTGATCACGTTACACTACGGGGAACTGCTGGATCCTTCCCGTTACGGGACGGTGACTGAATTTGCGGAAACCCTGCCCCCGCGTCCTGGCCGGGTTGCGGGGTTGCGGGGAGGATTTTTTCAGGATGGGGAACGGGTGGGGCCGGGACCCCACGGTCGCCGGGGTGCTTCCTACGAGGGCCGTCCAGTCAGGGAAGGACGCAGGCCGGGTAAAAAAAGAAATTCTACCGGGGAAGAGAGCTGGTCAAACGCCGCACGGGTCTACGTGGGCTTGGGACGGCAGCACGGGGCTTCCGCACGGGATGTGGCGGCCTTGCTCTCACGGGCCGGCGGTGTACCGGGTCGCATGGTGGATGACATCGAAATAAAAGATTATTGTGCTTTTGCCACCCTGCCGGAGGATGCTGCGCGGCGGGCCTGTGTCTTTTCCCGCAGTGCCCAGGATATTCCGCCTATCAAGTTCGCCAAGCCGCTAAAAATATAGGTGCGGGCCTTTGGCCGGGCGGGCCGGCGGGTTCTACTTCTTTTTGGCGATATTGCGGAAATGGGTTGAGAAATTCCGGTCCGAAATTTCCTTAACGCCGCCGTTTTGCCCCCGGTATTTGCCGGGGCTCAGGCCGGTGTAACTTTTGAATATTTTTGAAAACCAGCTTTGATCTTCAAACCCGCAGGCCCCGGCTATCTCGCTTAACGACTGATTCGTCTCCCGAAGCAGGCGGCTTGCCGCCTCTACCCGCAACTGGTTAAGGTAGCTGGAGAAATTCTCCCCCATTTCCTCTTTGAAAATAGTGCTAAAGTACGGGGGGGACAGACCTGACATATCTGCCACTTCTTTCAGGGTTATCTTCCGGTGATAGTTTTCCTGCAGATAGCGCTCAACCTTGCGCAGGGCGGCGGCATGCCGGACTCCCTGGAAAGAAAAGATCTGCTCCGCCATCTGTTCTACCATCACGTTCAACACGTCTGTCAGTTCTTCGATGGATTTTGCGTCTTCGATGCGTTTAATATTTTCGTTATTCACTTCCATCTGATTCTGATCAAAACCGGAAGCAAAGCCCCCCGTACCTGTCCGGGACAACAGTACCACAATTTCTATGGCCCTGAACTGGATGTACTTGTATTCTCCCGGATTGGAAAAAAGCAGGGCCGCCAATATTTCGTTCAGGATGGCCTTTCCCGATTCAGGATCCCCCCGGCGCAGGGTCGTAAGAAGCTGTCGTTCTTTGTCCATGGGATAACCGGGGAAATCGGTCCCCGGCGGATACTTCAATTCCAGTTCGTGAATACTGGTCATAAGCCGGGCCTGCTGCTGGGCCCGGCGTTTAATGGTCTCGTAGTACCGCTCGTTCCCGGAGGACAACGATTCCGCGCAGATAAGCATCAGTTCTGCCAGGGCTCTGATCTTTTCCGGCTTTGCGTAGGGGAACTGATTCATCTTTTCAAGAAACAGGGGGTCCGTTACCGGTTCTTTGTCAACGTAGCAGATTTCGGCGCCGGACTCGTCCCGAAAACCGGAACCCAGCAGTGCGCCCACAAAACGGCTCTGAATATAAATGGGACTGGTCCAGAACATAAACCCCAAAGAACAGCGGTACGTGTAACTGCCCCCATAGCGGTACGATTCTCTGATGGCGGTGAAATGCAGATTGTCACAGGGGTTTGGCGGAGCTTCCGTAATTTGGTCCGGCAGCATTTCTCCGTTGCGGCGGATACAGTCCAGGCATATATTTCTATCGGAAAAAACTTCCCCGTACATCTCGGGGATAACTTTGCAATTACAATCATGAACGCAGACCATAGCGCCGGTTGCCTTGGCATAATTAGTCAATATACCGTAGGCTTTTATTAAGAGCGACTCGGTCCCTTCATTCTTCGACATACCTTATCTCTCCTGATATGCTAACCAACATGGTAATTATCCAGAGAGTAATTTATTCCTCCCTGCTCCCGGTATTTTCCGGGACTGTAACCGGTGTAGCTTTTGAATATCTTGGAAAACCAGCTTTGATCTTCAAAGCCGCAGGACTCCGAGATTTCATTAAGGGTAGCCCTGGTTTCAAGGAGCATGGTACAGGCCTTTTCCACGCGCAGCCGGTTGAGGTGGGTGGAAAGGTGTTCCCCCATCTCTTCCCTGAAGATGGTACTGAAATAGGGTGCAGAAAGTCCCGATGCAGTGGCAATTTCTTCCAAACTTACCTTGCGAGTATAATTTTTCCAGATAAAGCGTTCCGCCCTTCGCAGGGCAGAAGCATGCCGCAGACCGTGGAACGAGAAAATTCTTCCTGCCATCCGTTCAACAATGCGGTGAAGATTACCCTGAAGTTCCTCTATAGTAGCAGAATCGTTGATCTTCTTCAAGTAGAGGTTATTTTCCTCCAGAAGGGGATCGCTTGTCTTTTCCAAGGTACAGGAGCGGGAGAGAAATACCACCAGTTCTATGGCCCGGCAGCGAAAAAATCGCATATCCCCCGGGCATATTGTCTTTAAGTCATCAAAAATATCTTCCAATATCCTCCGCCCGGCGTTACTGTCCCCCCGGCGCAGGGCGGCAATCAGCAGCCGCTCGTTGGAACTGGGCTGGGCGGTTTCCGGCAGTCTTGCGCCGGCAGGCGAAGCCTGTTCCTCCACCGTCCCTGACCCAAGAGCAGAAGGCTCAAGATCCTGCCGGTCCCCGTTTTTCCCAGGCAGGGTGGCGCCGGAAGATATTTGCTGCGCGCAGATCAGCATCATCTGGGCCAGCGCCTTTATTTCTTCGTAGTCCCGCCGGGGGATCGTCTCAAGGTCGTCCCTGATCCGGTCAAACGTCGCACGGTCCGGGCAATAGGTCCGTATCCGTTCAAGAACTTCTTCCCGTTCAATCCCCAATACATTCCCCGCCAGGAGCGCGCCGGCGTAGCGCCCGCCCGAATAAAGGGGGCTGACCCAAAATACCAGTCCCAGGGGGCACATGTAGATATACGAACTTCCAAGTCTGCGGGATTCCTCGATACCCTTCTGATGCACATCCTCGCAGGATAAGCCTTCGCCCGACTTGTTGTACCCGCTGTCCAACCTGTGCTTGCAGCAGTAACTACATAGAGAAACAGCAGATGTATCTTTTGGGGGGATCAGGCTGCTGCCGTCGGTGTCAATCACCGATACTACACAATCAGCAGCCTGTTCATAAGTTGTAAGGATGTTGCCGGCCTTGGAAAACAAGGGTTCGGTATCACGGTTCTTAATAATGGTTCCCGGCAGAGATTTCGACATGGTTTGCCCCCTTAAGACATAAAAAAGTAAATGTCTTCAAATTAACAGTTTACGGGGCTTATAGGAACGGAATACACCCTAATGGCTGACTTTTTTTAGAATCCCGTGAACAAGGGCAATTCTGACGGCATCGGCACGGTTCACTGCCCCAAGTTTCCGGTAAATATTTTTGATGATTTCTTTTACAGCATTAAGCGAAAGATGCTCCTGGCGCGCTATCTCTTCCCTGGTAAAGCCCTGGGATAGGGCGTTCAACACCGCTTTTTCCCGGCGCCGCAGGAGGATTCCGCCGTCTTTTTGGAAGTTCGCCCTCCCCAATCCGCGGGCGGCCAAGCCGGTAATCATCTTGCCGTAAGCTACCGCACGTTTCATGACCGATTCCAGCCATTCACGGTCCTGCTGAATCTTGTGATACCCCGAATTTTCCACACTGACCGGTACGGAATTGACAGTTTTCGTAGTATCCAGGACCAGGGAGGCAAGGAGCCGCATGTCTTTCCCCAGTTCGACAAAGGGCGTATCCAGGCCGTATTCCCTGCTTATATCACGGGCAGCCTCCAGCTTTTCCCGGGCAGCCCGGTAATCTGCCAAGTGCAGCCAGCAGGCGGCTTCCAGGACGGTTTTTTCCAGTTTTCCCAGCAGAAAACTATCAAGGCTGTTATGGTTTTTGCCCGTTTCCAATACGGAAAGGGCCGTACGGTAACGTTTTCCTGCATAGAAACACTTTGCCCGTACCAGGGTTTCCAGGGGGCGGAGAATATTATTTACTTCGTATGTTTCAAAATCACCGCTTAGCCAGGAGGCAATAGGGGCAAGCTCTCCGGTCTGGGCATAAAACCAGGAACACTCAATGTCGTAAATAACATAACGGTTCTGATACTCCTTGATATCAAGCTGGGCTTTAAGCTGTCTGAGTATCTCCTCGATACCGGAAAAATTTCCGGTATGGATAGCAATCCTGAGCAGGAGAAACAGCCCCCGGCTTTCGGTCTCGTACTGATGGTTCGCCTTGGCCTGTATGAGCGCCTGCCGGGCAAAATTTTCCGCGGTCTGCATGTCTCCCTTGAAGTAGCAATACTCACAGCGGCCAAGGGAATCGATACCGGACAGGTGGCCCTCTCCTATCTTCACTATCAGGGGCGCGGCCCGGGCATAAGCCTGCAGGTATTCCTCAAACGCATCCGGCTTTGCGGGAAACCCGACCTGACAGATATACGATGACACGTTGCCCTGGCTGAAATTCTTGCTTACAAGGGTAACATGGGAGTTATAATAATGATTGGCCTTTTCAAAACAGGGGAAAAAATCATAATCCCCTGTATGGCGGGAGGTAAAAATCCTGGTAAAACCCAGGCAAAAATACAGGGGGGTAAGAACCCGGGCGTTAAAGGAAGCAGTGCTTTGTCTTTCAAATTCGGCAATTGCCTGACGGCAGACAAGGGCGGATTCATCAAAACGGGTCATGGCAAACAACAGTCTTGCGCGCGTAACATAACGCAGGTACAGAATTACTTCTTTCCTGTTCAGCCCCAGGACGGAATCGCTGTTCGCCGCCTCGCCCAGCGTATCCATAGCGGGAATCCGTTCGATAATCGACAGAAAAAAGGAAGCTACACCGCTGGGCAGGACTATGGGAAAGGCAAAGCACAAATTAAGAAAGCCCCCGTAATCCCCGGCTTTTTCATAATACATTGCGGCATCATGTCGCAGGTTATTGCACAGGCACCATTCGGCGTTTTTACAGCAAACATCGTACCGTTCTTCGGGGGAAAGCTCATGCTGTTTTTCTTTAAGAAATTCGACAAGCAGGTTATGGATGCGGTAACCGTTAAGGTACGAATCGTAACGGATAAAAGAGCTGATCTGTTCCAGCTTTCTTCTCTGTTCCCCGGTAGCGTCCAGTTTATCCAGCAGTTCAAGAGGCCAGTATTCGCCAAGGGAAAGTTTGATAAGGAACTTCCGGGCATCTTTGTCCAGGAAAGAAAAGAAAAAATTGTCAATCATCCTGAACAGGGGAAGTTTTATCAGTTCCGGCGAATAACGGAGTTCCGTTTGGTTCTGCTTTACCGCGTTCTGGACGACAAGGCTCAGTATCTGGGGCCACCCTTCGGTATCCCGCCAAAATGATTCTGAGTCATCCGGGGAAACATTCAGATGCTGCGCGGCAAAATACTTGTCTATTTCTTCCGGGGTAAAGCGAAGGTCCTCCACAGTAATTCTGGCTAAATGACCCTTGGAAAGCAGGGGCAAAATTTTAATTTGGGGCTCGGAACGGCCAATAAGGACCACCGTGGCGTTGGGCAGGGGGAAGGCCAGGACATTGTTAAAAAGATTCAATACGGCGGAATCGTGAATTAAATGGAAATCATCGTACACAATTACATAACGCGGCTCCCTGCCGGAAGGCGGGGTGGAATCTTCCATAGCCTTGACAGCCTGTTCTACCAGAACGTAAAAGCGATCAAGCTGTCGGTTTGTCTCGGGGAACCCCAGGTCCAGCAGGGAATTTCCCAGATCGGGGTTACGCAGGGTAATACAGGAACATAAATTTTCCCAGAAGTGACGGCTTACGTTATCCCGCACGGTAAGCTGAACCCACAAGGAAATAATAGCATTGTTTTGCAGAAACGAATACACCGCCGACGATTTACCATAACCCTGACCGGCCACCACGGTTACTACCTGGCTTTGCAGCGCCAAGGCCAGGGTTTTATTCAACTGGGGCCGATCAAGGCAATCGGCCATTGAGGAAAGAGAAGATGGTTTCCGGTAAATGCTCCCTTCGGTCATTATCCGTCCAGTTTCAGGATTCCTGCCTCGACTGCCGCCTGTACGGCATGAGAACGGTTCACCGCCCCCAACTTGTTATAAACGCTGCGGATTATGCTCTTGACGGTGTTGATTGAAAGGGACAGCGTTTCTGCAATTTCCATCCGGGTAAGCCCCCGCGAAAGGCAGGAAAGAACCTCCCGTTCCCGGTAGGAGAGAAGCGGCCGTGGAGTAAAAAGACGCTGAGATGAAGCGCAAGCCTGCCCCATGTAGCGCTCCTTACCGGAAAAATCCCGTTCCCTGAAGGTCCCGGCAATAACAAACAGTTTTTTTGCGTAACCCGCGGCTTCCCGCTTCAGGCCCGCAAGCCATTCCCGGTCAATACCGGGAATATCTTCTTTAAGGGCCCAATCCATAAGGGACCGGGTATAGCGGCCTAGCTCAACAAACGGCATAGTGATGCCACTGGACCGGGCCAGCCGGTATGAGGACCGTAATGCGGTCAGGACCTCCTCCGGTTCCCTGGCGTTATGGCGGCACACCGCCTCCATAGCCAGAGTTTCCAGCTTTCCAAACAGCAACATCCCCTCCATATCCCCGCGATCTACCAGGGAAGCCAGGGCTGCAGAATATCTTTTTTCACCTAAATGATACTTGGCTTTTACCAGAATTTCCAGCCCCCGGCCCCGGTCATTGATCTCGCCTTCCTCAAATTCGTTTTTTAGCCAGGGGGCAAGGCGTTCCGTATCTCCAATCTGGGTACAAAACCAGCCTATAATTATATCATAGTGGACAAGACGGTTACGGTAATATTTCTGTTTTTTCTGGGCTTCAAGGGAATCCAGAATCTTCTTTATTTCCCCGCAGTTACCGCAGTGAATATTAATCCGCAGAAGGTAAAATAGGGAACGGTTTTCTATTTCGTACTGGTTCTGTTCCCTTGCCTTTTCCAGCGCCCGGCGGACAAGGTCATTCGCCTGAGATAAATCACCCCGGAAATAGGCGTATTCCCCCCGCGCAAGGTCGTCCATGCCGTACATGCAGCCCCCAAAGGCCCGGACCCCGAAGGGAACGCTTCTCTCCAGAGCTGTAAGGTAGGGCAGTATTTTTTCTTCTTCTGCTTCCCGTACCCGGCATACATAGGAACCCAGCATTACCACCGACGCCGGGGGACAGGGAATATGGGCAGTACGGGGGCTGTAACAGGCCGCCTTTTCAAAGTTCTCCACATAGTCGTAATCCCCGGTATCCGCACTGGTAATAAGGCCCACAAAGCCCAGGTAGAGGTAACAGTCCCGCAGGACCTGGCAGACTTCTTCCGAAGCCCGTATGGCGGAATCTTGCCCTTCCAAACGCCTGATATGCGCCCGCAACCCGTCGTTACATTCATCAAAAAGGCCCAAGCTCATGTGTATTTTACCGCGAAGGGCCTCCAGCATGGGATTTTCCCGGCGCAGGGATTCCGGCACGCGGCCAAGCAGCTCTTTAAGGTACAGGGCTACATGGTTGGGGACGATCAGGGGAAACATATCGATAATGGCAATAATACTCTGGTAGTCCCCGGCCTTTTCGTAGTAGTTAAGGGCGTCTATTCTCCGGTCATTATTGACGCACCACTGGGCCGCCACACGGTAAATTTCTTGTTTTTCCTGTTCGTCAAGTTCATTTTGCTTAAGGGTAAGGCATTCAAGAAAGAGATGGTGGACACTGTAACTGTTGGAATAGGGATCGCGGTGGATAAACGAACCGATCTCCTCCATCTCTGTGATAAGGTCTTTTTCCGGATTTATGGCTTCCAGCAGTTTCTGCGACAAAAAATCAATAAGGCTAAGCTTGATAAGGAATTTCCGCAGCCCCGGAGAGACGACATCCAAAACCTCTGTTTCCAGCAGGCGGAAAATATTGCTGCGCATTCCCGGCAGATGGTCCTCCATCATCAGGACAGACGCGGGCACGCGCTTTAGAAACAAAGCCGCCAGGTGGGTGGCGAAGGCCCAGCCTTCGGTATCCTGACAAACCCTGGCGGTGGCCCGGCGGCCCACCCTGAGCCCCTGAATCTGAAAGTACGCCGCTGTCTCCTCTTCCGTAAAGCGCAGATCCTCTTCGGTTATGCGCGTATGGATATGCCGCGAATCCAGAACGCCGATGTTGAGATTGGGAGCAGTTCGGGAAATGATGATGGAAGTTATGTTGGAAAAAGGGCTGGTTATGGATTGCTCCATGAAGCGGAGTACTTCCTCGTTTTTGAGCAGGTGAAAATCATCGTACACAAAGACATACCGGGATTCGGGGTCAATGTGTTCCTGCGGTATGGTCAGGTACTGGTCAAAGCGGCGCCCCGTATCGGGGAATCCGTGTTCAGCCAGCCGCCGCGCCGTTTCCTTATCGATAGAGCTTACCACGGCAGTAAAATTTTCCCAAAAACGTTCCTGAATATTGTCCCGTTCGGAAAGCTGCATCCAGGCGGTAAGGAACCTGCGGGTCTGTAAAAATGAATACACTGCCTGGGTTTTCCCGTAGCCCGCCCCGGCAGTTACGGTAATAACCGGACTCTGCATTGCCTTTTCCAGCAGGAGGTGAATTCTGGACCGTTCAAGGTATAGCTGGTTTCCTTCCCGAAAAGGGACGGTACCATGTACAGAAGCAATCATTTTTAACCCTGTGTATAAATGTAACCTCTCTACCTATGCTTTTCAAGGAAACATCAATCGCTTATGATTGAAACATGTCTTCTCTACCGGCAGTTCCAACGCCAAAAGGCCAGGAAGAATCCAAATACCGCCGGGTGGCCAAATTTTTCGTCCTTATTGGCGCGGAAGAGGCCGCCCGGATTCTCCCCGGCCTGGAACCGGAGCAGATAGACGCGGTTTCCAGGGAAATTGCCGCCATCCGGGGCATTGGGATGGAAGAGGGGCAGGAGATTCTGGACGAATTCAAGTCCCTGCTCTCCTCCCCGCAGCGTTTTGCGGGGGCGTTTTCCGGTGGTCCCGAGGCGGCCCGGCGGATCCTCTATGCCGCCTTTGGCCCGGAAAAAGGGGAGAATATCCTGAACAAGGCCCTGCCCCCTTCCTCGGAAAGCCCCTTCGGGTTCCTGGAAGATCTTACGGGTGAGCAGGTATGTCTTCTGTTGAGGAACGAAAGTCCGGCAGTAATGGCGCTGATCCTATCCCGGCTTTCCCCCAAACTTTCCGCCGCAGTCCTGGCCACCATTCCCCCGGACAGCCGGGCCGAGCTGGTGCGCCGCATTGCCCGCCAACGGGAAGTATCCCCGGAAGTGTTGGAACAGGCGGCGCAGACCCTTAAGGAAAAGGCCCAATCCTTTGGACAAACCGATGCGCTGGAAATAGACGGCATGAAGGCCCTGGCCGCTATCCTGCGGCAGGGGGACTATTCGTTTGGGGACAAAATACTCAAGAATCTGGAGGAACAGGACGCCGTTCTGGGTCAGAACCTTAAAGACAAGCTTCTTACGCTAAAAGATGTTATCACTATGGACAACAGAACCCTTCAGGAAAAACTCAGGACCATGACGGACCGGGACATTGCCCTGCTCCTGAAGGGCAAAGAACGTGATTTTACAGAAAAACTGCTTTCTAACGTGTCCGAAGAACGAAGGCTGTCGATTCGCGAAGAATGGGATATTATGGGACCGGCAGCGCGAAAGGACGTGGACAGGGCAGCCCGGAACTTTCTTGACTGGTTGTGGTCCCTGGGGCCGCAGGTTTTACAAGCCCAAATTTTGGAGACAACAAAGGATATAGGTTTATGAACAATGCAGTTTTAGAAAAAGGCCGGCGTTTGGACAACGGATTTGAAGTTATTGATGTCGTCGATCTGGCCGAACTGGGGGCCACGGGCATTTGGCTGCGGCATACAAGCGGTGTCCAGGTTTTTCACATACTCAACGATGACCACGAAAACCTCTTTGCCTTTGCCTTTGCCACCGCTGTTAAAAATTCCACCGGGGTTGCCCATATTCTGGAACATTCGGTACTCTGCGGATCCCGGCGGTATCCCTGCAAAGACGCCTTCCCCCTTCTGGAACAGGGTAGTCTGCAGACCTATCTGAACGCGTGGACTTTTTCGGATAAAACCGTCTACCCTTCAAGTTCGGTAAACCGGCAGGATTATTTCAACCTGATGGCCGTTTATGGGGATTCGGTATTCCAGCCCCTGCTGTCAGAGTTCACATTCATGCAGGAAGGACACCGGCTTACCCTGTCGGGAACCGGGGCAGAGGAAAAATTGTCCATAACCGGGGTAGTTTACAATGAGATGAAGGGGGCCTACTCGTCCCTGGATACCTATCCCGCCCTCTGGTCCATCAAATCCCTGTTCCCCGGTACCGTGTACGCCTGTGACTCCGGTGGCGACCCGGAGTGTATCCCCAGTTTAAGCTGGGAGGACCTGCGGAATTTCCATGCTCAACGCTATTCCCCCGCTAACTGCCGTATCTTTCTTGCGGGAAACATCCCCACAGAAGAACAGCTCAATTTTATCAACGATTGTTTTCTCAAGGGCCTGCCCCAGGGCCAGGCGGCGGAACCAATCCCCCTGGCAGAACGCTGGGATAAACCCCGGAGTATCGTAGTCCCCTGTCCTATGGGCAGCAATGACAAGGCTACGGTTTTTATCTCATGGCTTTGTTCGGATGTAACCAATCACCCCCAAACCATAGCCCTGGCGGCCCTGGCGGAAGCTCTTTTGGGTCATAACGGTTCCCCCCTTGCGCGGGCCCTGGTCGAATCCGGCCTGGGAGAGGACCTTTGTCCCCTTTCCGGCATGGACAATGAACTGCGGGAAACTATCTTTGCCGCGGGACTCCGGGGGGTGGAGCTGGAAAAGGCCCCCAAGGTGGAAGCCCTAATCCTGGGAAAACTGGAGCAGATCGCGGCCGAAGGCTTTCCCCCGGAGGAGATTGAGGCGGCCCTGCTCTCCATGGAATTCTCCCAGCTGGAGATTCGCCGGTCCAGCGGGCCTTTTTCCCTAACCTGGCTGCGGCGTTCCCTGCAGGGCTGGCTCCACGGGGCCGCGCCCTGGGACACCCTGTTGTTTATACCGGCTTTCCAGGAACTGAAAAGGCAGTTAAGTACCAAACCACGGTACCTTGAATCCCTTATCAGGACTCATCTCCTGGACAACCCCCACCGGATCCTCGTTACCGTGAAGCCGCAGGCGGACTTCAGGGAAAAGCAGGAACGGCGTCTGGAAGAGGAGCTGGCAAAAAAAGAGGCCGCCCTTTCCGGAGAAGCCCGGCAGACCATCCGTGAAAAAGAAGCCGCCCTGGATGCCTACCAGAGCAGGGAGGAGGATCCGGCGATCCTTGCCTCTCTGCCCCACCTTTCCCGCGCGGATCTTGCCCTTGAAATTGAAACCGCCCCCCACAATCTCCACGAGGCGGGGGGAACGCCGGTCCTGAGCCACGATCTTTTTACCAACGGCATTACCTACGCCGATCTGGCGATCCCCGTGGATATTCTGGACCCGGCGGACTACCAATGGCTCCCCTTTTTCTCCGGCGCCCTGACTTCCGTAGGGCTGCCGGGCATGGATTACGGGGAAGTGTCCAGCCTTCTGGCCCGTACTGTGGGGGGGTTCCACGCTATCCTAAAAAGCGGCAGTCTGTGTCCCGGATCGGGCAGCGCTGTAGCCACACCCGCGGGTATTTTTGATATTGCCGGACGGGACTGGATCATCTATCGCCTTAAGTGTCTGGATGAAAAAATAGACGATGCCCTCAAGCTGGCCTTACGGCTTATCACGGAAGCTGATTTTTCCGATCAGCGGCGTATCCGGGACCTTGTTCTGGAGGCAAAAAACGATGCGGAGGCCAGCCTTGCCCCCGCAGGACACCACTACGCCTTCGTCCGGTCCTCCCGTTTTTCTTCCCGCTCCGCTATGGTCAACGAGCTGTGGGGTGGCATGGGACAGATCGGCCTTGCCCGGCGTATGGCGGACCTTGATACCGCGGAGATCATCTCCCGGCTAAACCGTATTCGGGATACCCTTGCGGCCAAAGGCGGACTTATCGCCAGTTTTACGGGCCGTAACGAGGCCATGACCCGTGCCCTTACAAGCGCCGCCCGGCTTTTCCGGCCTTTGGGTCCTCCCGCTCCCCGTACCACGGACAGCGCCCTGTTCCAGATGGCGGACAGCCTGGAAGGGCCCCGGACCGGAAAGGGAACGCCGGAAGTCTTTGCTTCCCCCTCCCTGCAAATCGGTTTTGCCGCTATGACCCTTGCCGCCGCCCCCATAAACACCCGTGCCCACGCGGTGGAACTGCTGCTAAGCCACCAGCTTTTCACCGGTCCCCTGTGGGAGGATATCCGCATGAAAGGCGGCGCCTACGGCGCCTTTGCCCACACGGACAGTATTGAGGGCATCTTTGCCATGTACACGTTCCGTGACCCCAACCCGCTGCGGTCCATCGATTCCTTTAAGTCCGCCCTGGCCCCGTCTTCAGAGGATCTCCAGCCGGACGATGAGGCGCTGGATAAGGCCATTGTCGGTACCTACGCCCGGGAAACCCGCCCCCGCAGTCCTGCCGACCGGGGGGTTTCCGACTTCCTCCGTTTCCTCTACGGGCTTAACGACGAACAGCGGCTGCGCAGCCTTACCTGGCTTGTCGGACTACAGGGAGATGAAATTATCGAAGCGCGGCGGCGTCTTGCCTCTCAACAGGAACCTTCCACCGTAATCATCGCGGGCAGCGCCGCCGCGGAAAAAGCTGCCAGGGACCTGGGGGTGGAATTAAAAACCCTACCGGTTTGACCCATCCTTTTCCCAGGCATGGATGAACTGCAGGGCGTACTGCTGAATACCGCCAAACCAGGTGTCGATAAAGGCGGCCAGATCTTCGCCGACATAACGGTAATGCCAGCTTTCCCAGCGGTAACCGGTTATGTCCTCGTAGCCGTCGGGGAAAGAGAGGGACCAGCCGAAACGACTGCCGTGTTCCAGTATCCAGCGGCCGGCCCTGGTTTGTGCAAAACTGTCGTCAATAGAACCAAAATCCACGGCAAGCCCCGTCTGGTGCTGGCTGTAACCGGGGCGGGCGGACTCGCGGTCCGCCGCGGCCTGGCCCAGCTCCCTTACGTTACGGTTATATACCTCAACCTGATAGGCATAGGAACGGTACGTTGATGAGGCTACCAGAACAACACCGTCGGTACGGGCGGCGGCGGCCATTTTTTCCAGGGCTTCCGCGGCGGGGCGGCGCAGCAGGAGCCCCTGGCGGCCCAGCTCGTAGGAACCGGGGGCAAGCTCCACCAGATCTTCCGGCTGGTAACCTTCCGGCAAGGCATGGCTTTTATCCACAAGCCGCCTAAGAAAGGGGTCCCCTTTCAGACAGGCCAAAAGGTCCAGGATAAAGGCAGGACTCTCCGCTACGGCCGCTTCCAGCTTAACCGCAATTTCCGGGGGAAGCCCCGCATCGTTAAGGGCCCCGATAACGATACCGGCCTCCGTCTGCTCCCTCCTTGTCAAGGCCGCAATCGTCTCCTCCAAATCGGCCTGCTCCTCAACTGCCGGTTGCCCAGCATGAGGGGAAGAGGCATCCGGCGATTCTGCGGTACGCCCGCCGTCCGCGGCAGGATACACCATATCCCGCAGTCTTTCGCAGGAGGCAAAGACCAGAACAAGCGCCGCAAGAAAAACGGGGAACCGAAAAATGATTTTTGAACCGGGGTCCCGCGGGGCGGCCCGGCGAATGTAATACACCAACACAGCTTCTAACTATACCCCTAAGGACAAGAACTTGGCGAGTCATTTGACCCGGTGGCAGCAATTCATCAGTATTCCCAGGGAGAAGGTTCAAGAATATCCTTGTCAATCTGGGGGAAGATCTGGGCCTGGTAACCGGTCTGGGGATAGAGGAGATTGCGGGAATTGAGGTAGGGAAGGTTACTGCCGGGATTGGAAAAATCCCCGGCGCCCAGGCGGATCATGCTTTGCGGATTCCGGGTAAGGGAATCCCATGCCTGGATCGCTTGGGCGTAGAATCCAAACGCCTGGGCCCGGTAACTGGGTCTGCCGCCACGTTGGGAAAGGGCTTCCAGGACAGCGCCCATGTTGTTCCGGGCGATCATAAGACGTTCAGCGGTCTCAAGGTACTCAGGCTGGTCGTTAGGCAGAAGCACGGGAAGCCGGGCGCGTTCGGCTTCCAGCAAGTCCAGCAGGCGGTTGTAGTAACCCTGGGCGGCAAAAAAGTCCCCCCGTTGATAGCAAGTATTGCCCAGGGCCAGGAGGATGCGGCGATCCAGGGGAAGCTGGGAAGCAGCGGCAAAGAAACGTTCCAGCGCATGCGCCCAATCTTCCTGATGGTAATAGGCGGACCCCATGTAGTAGAGCATTTCCGGGGAACTGTAGCCGGTTTTTTCCGCATTAAGGTAGTAGGACAGGGCCATCTCCATATCTCCGGACTTGGTAAAGTACTCAAGGTCCCCCATAGCGGCGTAAAGGCGGCCAAATTCGGGGGCTGTTTGAAGGATACGGCGATCCAAACCGTCTTCGTAAAGGCCGATAGCCTTGACAAGCTGTTCCTCAGAGGCAAAGTACTCGCGCCGGTCCCTCAGAATCTCCGCGTCCCTGCCCAGGGCTTCAATATGGTAAACCAGGCGGCGGACCGATTCTTCGGCGGCGCTCTCGAAATTCCGCAGGGCCACTTCCAGGGTAAGCTGCTCGTCCTGCAGGCTGCCAAGGTAGCGGTAATACCGGGAAAGGTGGTAGTGGGCTTCCGGCAACGCAGGCCCCTGAAGAACCGCCCGTAGCAGAACATCCCGAACGCCGCTGATCTGCTCCACATAGGCGTTTGGAACGCCCCGGACCTCCTCGGTCCGCTTATCCAAAAGGTAACCCCCAAGTTCCGCCAGGGTTGTGGCGCTTATGATCTTTTTTGGATTGTCCATAAAGAAAAACTGAAGGGGAATAACCTCTTTAAGGTTATCGGTACGGATAAAGTACGTTAACATCCGCTCCGTTACCGGATCGGTCCAGCCATAGCGTTCCAAAAGCCGGGCGTAGGCAAAACGGGCGTCTTCGTAGCGGGCGCTGTCAATTTCCCCCCAGGCCAGGGCATTGTCGCCCTGGGCAAGCAGGGCGTCCGGATCATTGGGATTGAATTCCAAAATGTTATACCGTAGCAGACGGTCCGCCTTTTCGTAGTTCCGCCGGTAGTAGGTTTCCAGGGCGGCATAGTCAAGAACACCCTTCTTGTCCCTGGGGTAGTAGGAGAGAAGCTCATCGTACTTTTCTTCCGCGTAGATATACTGCCGCTGATCCCGGAAGGCTTCAGCGTATTTGTAGAACCAGTTTTTATCCCGGTGAATATTGAATGCCTGCGTAAAACGCTGGTTGGCCCGCTCGTACTCACCATCGTCAATCCGATCATAACCAAGCTGGTAGAGGTTTTCCGCATGAACGGGGATGTAGATAAAACGCCAGATTAAAAAACAGGCAGAAGCGGCCACCACAAGAATAAACAGGGTAAGCCTGATGATGGGGAGGAAGCTGTGAACAAAGATATAGGCAAAACTCTCCCGTTCAGCCTCCAACTGTTCACCGGTTTTCTTCTGGACAGGAACCTGGATGGTTTTACCCAGGATCTTGCCGGCCAGGGCAGCGGTTTCTTTGGGAGGAGCCCCCCGGACCAAAAGCCGGACAAGGTTTGTCATTTGATTGGGAGAAATCGCCTGTTCTGCAATGATCTCTGCTATGGCAAGGCGCAGGTTGAGGGGATAATCGGCAAGAGTCCGCTGGAACTGTGCCAGATCCTCTTCGTTAAGCTGTATCTCCTCCGGTTCTTTCTCTTCGGACGGGGGACCGCTAACAAAGCTTTTGCGCCCCTTCCCCTTACCGGCCTCCTGGGAACCCTGGCCGGGGATACCGCCAAGCATGTCGTCAATGCCGGGAAGGGTAAAATCCCCCAGGTCCAGATCGGCGGTTTCATCTTCCTGCTCAGGGGCCGGCGCTTTCCGTTCCATGTCAAAGGCATCAAAGGAGTCAACGCTTCCCCCGGTAAGATCGGCTTCGCCAAAACCTGCCTCCAGGTCCAGGTCTTCTTCATCGCCCCCAGTACCCTGATCCCCGGTTTCAATTTCAATGTCCTGACCGTCCCCAATTTCGACATCCATGTCCAGGTTTCCAGCATCACCCAGGTCCGCTCCCGCGTCTTCGGTCCCTAAATCCAGACCCAGGTCCTCAATCTGCCCCAGGTCTCCAAAGTCCCCCATATCTCCGGCATCGCCCGGATCAGGAATCTCCGTATCGGTGGGGATCTGTTCCAAATCATCCGCCAAACCGTTCAGAAGATCGCCGGGAATAGCGGAATCATCAAGCAGAGCGTCATCCCCGGCGGGAATATCAGGGAATTCATCGGGGATGTCGGGAAGATCAGGGGGAACGGCGTCCAAAAGGGCATCCAGATCAAAATCCCCCAGGGCCGAATCCGGCGGCGGGTCGCCGGACTCCCCGTTCTGATCCGGCTGGAGGGAAAGGGAATCGTCCGGTTCCCCGGAAGACAGTCCCTCAGGGGTTTCGGCGCTGCCGGGTTCTTTCTCCGGCAAGTCCAGAGCGGCGGCCACGGAGGGATCAAGATCCATCTGGGACAGAACTTCAAGGGTTTCCGCATCTTCGAGATCGGCGCTTTCGGGTTCCACTGCCTCAAGCACCGGAAGGGGAAGGTCCTCGTAGGGTAAATTTTGCGCCTCAAGCACGGCTTTTTCATTGCCGATTTCATCAAAAGAGGCTTTAAATTCCCGAAGGGCCTGTAACGAGGGCATAGTATTCCGTTTATGTATCGGCTAAAGGCAGTTAGGAATATAAACCAAGGCTTCCCAAAACCAACCAAATTCTGGGTTTAGCTCAATTACCACATCATATAGCCGATTATAGTATAAGGGGAAACCTTATACACTAACCAGCATATATGAAGACCAACGAAAGAGCCGCCGGGCCGCTTATCATTGCCTTTTTTATGTCCCTTACCCTGCCTCTTATGGCTGCAGACCTGGAATCCCCCGATTTTTTTGATCGGCTTCTGACTCTGCCAGAAACAGCGGGGCCGCATATCTTCGAAGATGCGGTCATTTTTACCGCATCTTCCGGTTACCGCCGGGTAGGAGTGGCCCTTGCAGCAGAAGGATTCGCCCACGTTCACTGGATGCAGAAACTTCTGTTCATCCAGGACCCCCTGGACGCCCCTATTCCACCAGGAAAAAAGGTTCCGGACCCCTACAAAGATTCGGGGCTTCTGTTTTATGTATACCAGGTACCGGAAAGCCTTGAGGAGATTGAATACCGTCTGGTTATTGACGGTCTTTGGACAACGGACCCGGCAAATCCCAGAAGCCGCCGGAACGAGGTTTCAGGTATTACCAATTCCCTGTTAACTCTGCCCAAAGTCGAAAAGAATCCGGTTCTCCACGAAAACCCCAAAGGGGTGCTGTGTTTTTCATTCGAGGGCCCCCCTGGGGAACTGGTTACGGTGGCGGGCAGTTTTAACAACTGGGACCCCTTTATGTACGAACTACGGGAATACCCTGAAGGTATGTATACGCTAAGCCTTCCCCTGCCGCCGGGAACGTACCAGTACCTGTTTTTTCACCAGGGCGAACGCTTCCTTGATCCATATAATTTCCGCCGGGCCTACACGAGGGATGGAAATATTGCTTCGGAAGTAATAATTGAGTAAACTATTTCTATTGAAAATTTTAAAACACTCTAGAGGTTAGGATGAAGGAAAATTATTCGGTCGTACCGCTTCTTTTTGGTAAGAATCTGTCTCTTTCTGCGAAAATGTCCTGGGGTTTCATCAAAATGGGGAAATCGTTGATATTTCCCAAGCGGGATTATAACTATAATCACATGAACAATCTTTGCCTGGTATATTTTAAGCTTACCCCCTTGTGCAATCTACGCTGTAAAATGTGCGGTCAATGGGGTGACCAGGGGATCATGAAAAATTATGATGTTGCAGAAGAGGCGAAGAAAATAGTGCCCCTGCAGCGGTACAAGGAGCTGATAAACGAGATTGTCCCCCAGCGGCCGGTATCGTACATCTGGGGAGGGGAACCTTTTCTATACCCGGACCTGATGCCGCTGGTAAAATACATGGTTGACAAAGGGCTTTACGTCAGCGTCAATACCAACGGGACCCTGCTGGAACAGCATGCAGAACAGATCGTCTACGACAAGTGGAGTACTATTTTTGTATCACTGGATGCTTTTGAAGAAACCAACGACTTTATGCGGGGCAAGGGGTCCTACGAGCGGGTAGTCAGGGGTTTTAGGGCCATCAACAGGGAAAAGAGAAAACAGCATTCTGTTTACCCCATCATGGGAATTGTAACCACCGTGAGCAACCAGAACTACCTGGACCTGAACCGCCTTGCAGAGGCTACCAGGGAGTTTAACCTGGATTTGCATATATTTAATCTTGGAACCTACACCAATGATAACATTATTGCAACCCAGCGCCGGTTTATGAAAGAAAAACTGGATACCGATATTGATTGTCTTGCCGGTTACAACACAGGCTACAACAACAATATTGACGGGCGGCGTCTGCATACCATCCTGAAAGATCTGCACAAAACCGATTACGGCCACCCCATTATCACGGTACCCACACTGAACCCGGAAAAAACCCACACCTACTATGCAGATCTGGAAACCCCGGTACGGAACAACTGCATTGTCCCCTGGTGCCAGGCCAATATCAATTACAACGGTGATGTGCATTTTTGCGCCGACTACCCGGATTATATTCTGGGAAATATCAAAGAACAGTCCTTTACGGAAATTTACAACGGAGACCGGGCCAACCGCTTCCGCAAGACCATCCATGCCTGCAGCGGGGGTATGTTCCCCGGCTGTCTGAGGTGTTATCAGAATATGCTGTTCGGAAAGAAGATAAAGGGTTATTAGGTGATCTATGATGGATAAAAAACAGATCATATTGGCAGTTGATGATATGCCGGTTAACCTTGCTACGATCAAAGGTATTCTGCAAAACGACTTTGACATGCGGTTAAGCAAGTCGCCCCGTAGCGCCCTTACGATGCTGAATACCGTTAAGGTCGATCTTATCCTTCTTGATGTCGAAATGCCGGAAATGTCCGGCTTTGAATTTCTGGATAAGATCAAAAACAACACCGAGCATCCTGAACTAAAGGACATCCCCGTAATTTTTATTACATCCCATGCAACGGAAGATTTTATGACCAGGGCTGTTTCCGGCGGGGCGGTGGATTATATGGTAAAACCGGTTACGCCTCAGCTTCTGCAAAACAAGGTCAGATCGGCAATTGCCCCCGCGCCTTCAAACGGATAATCTATAACCAGTCTGCCTTCTATGGGAAGATCTGTGCTGTATGAACTAAAAAGCCGCCGCAGGTAAGCCGGGCATTGGAACGCAGGTAAGCCCCCCGCTATGGTTAGAGTTAACGTGGCGCAATTCGCCCCCTTTTCAATAGTTCCTTTTATAGGGTAGTATGCATGGGAAGCGCGACACTAGCTCATCCGGACAGAGCATCAGCCTTCTAAGCTGAGGGTGGGCCGTTCGAGTCGGCCGTGTCGCAAAAGCGCAGGCTTTGGTTACGGACCCCCGGGAGAGCATCTCAAAAAATCCCGGGCCGGCCGGCTGGACGGAGACCGCTGCTCCCTTTGGTCATGCAGGTAAAGGCTGCAATTAGCCACCGGAAACTTCCGGTGATTGTAGCGGAAACCTGCTAGCGTTCTTTTGGGCTGCTGCGGCAATGTTTCCCTCGCCTTCAAACGGATAATCTATAACCAGTCTGCCTTCCATGCAGTCCCCCAGGCCGGAGTAGAGTTCCGTTGCTCCGTCTTTTCGGATAATAATTCCCGAAGTAAAGGCCACATCGAGCATATTGGACTGTTTGATGGGACCGGGGGGGAAGCATTTCCGCGAGGCTATGACTTTAAGGCCCCCGATCTTCGCGGCCAGAGGGTCCACCACAAAAGAAATGGGGAAGTACACTATCTGGGGATTTTCTTTGTCCCTGGTGTCCGAATACGCGAAGTGTCCGATAACGCCGATCTTCCCGCTTTCTAAAAGATACGCCTGGTTACAGGCGCCCCATTGTCCGCTCTCAAAAAGCCCTTCCAGATAGGGCGCGCCGGCGATCAGGTCCGCGTTAAGTTCGTCCAGGGAATTGATGATCGTAAAACCTACCATGGCATCACTGCCGTATTTTTCCGTTATTCTTTCGTCACGGGGCCGGGAGAACACGCCAATCCTGCCATCGGCCAGTTCAACCAGGCGTATGTCCTTCATAAAATCCGGGCCGGTGGTAAAGTAACGCATATTATGAATATCCGTACCCCGGTAAAAATAGGCGTAGTAGGTATCCAGCTTTCCCTGCCTCATTCGTACATGAGTGCCGCCCATAACCAGTTGATTATGAATACAGCTTACATACGGATCTTCCAGGGGATAGATCATGGAATTATGTACGAGCGTCCATTCGTCTTTCCCGCTTTCCTCAAAAAGCCGTACCCAGGAACGCGCCCATTCTTCCCTTTTTTCAACCCGTCCGAAGATATACCGTTTCCCCTTCCAATAAAACGGTATGGAGCAGTTGTACACATCGAAACCTTCGGTGCCCTTAAATGTCAGCAGGGCCGAATCGGAAGGCGTGAAGGTTTCCTCGAAACACTTTTTTGCGGCAATCATGTCCATGAAAAAATCCTTTATGAAGAAAACCGGCTGTCCGCAGAGAACAGGAACAATCAGAAACCCTGCGGACAGATAGAGGCCAATTTTTTACTTTGACGCTATATGCGCCGCAAGCTGTCTGCGATATTCTGCAAGGGCTTTGTCAAGACCTGCCGCCTTAATACGCCGAAGAGCCGCCGGAAAAGCTTCTTCGTATGACAGAATTCCGGCATAAATCGGCACAATGGAAGCCCTGAATTCGGACTGGATATTTACCCACTCGGCTTCGACAGCAGATGCATTAAAGAAAAAATCCGATGCAGGAGATACAACGGCTTTGGGATTTGAAGTATAAAGGTACTGTACTTCCATAGGCAGCGCGTTGGAACCGGGGATCATATAATTGACATTTCCCAGCATCCAATCGGCCTGGCCGTACAGTCCCTGGTTACTTTCATTGACCGCCGCAACCTTAAGTCCTCTGGAATCAATGGTATACTCCTGTCCCTCCCGGCCATACATAAAGAGCTTATAGTTCTCTTTTCCCGTATAGAGCCAGTCAAAAAACTTAACCGCCGCTTCAGGATGCCGGCTGGTGGAAGAAATTCCGTTGAGGTTTTTTACAACAACCGGATAGATATCCGGTTTTTCAGGATTCAGTTTTACAAGGATGTAATCTTCCGGTTTGATGTTCGGGTTGTTGTTAAGCCGCACATCATCAATATAGCTATCTATGCCGCCTAAAGTTACAAACCAGTTACCGCTCCGGTAAATATTGTTTCCCTGGTCGGCACTAAGCGTAAGGACATCGGGGTGTATAAGCCCCGCCTGGTTAAGCTGCCGCATATAGGCGATATTCTTTTTGAATTCTTCACTTTCTATCCAGGAATCAACTGTTCCGTCCTGCCGGATGAGGGCAATGTAATCTTTGACAATAAATGGCCAGGTATCGTAGGTCCGCGCAAAAGGATTCTTCGCGAAGTCGGTGAACCCCCAAACCGGTATATACAGTTTTCCTGAACCATCCCAGCGGGCTGCAATACCCCTGGCGGTATCAAAAAGATCTTCCAGGGTAGTGGGAACGTCATAACCGAATTTATCCAGCACGTCCTTGCGGATGGTAAAACCATCATCATTGGAAAGTTCGGCCCACTGGGCGGGAATACCGTATATTTTGCCGCCTACACGCATTGCATCCCAAGCGCCGGAACTGATAACCCTTTTGATATTCGGACCGTACTGATCGAGCAGGGCGGTAATGTCCGTAAGACCCCCCATAGCTTGATAGGCCGACATTTGTATCTGGTCCTGCATGATATGATACACATCAAATTCATCTCCGGTAGTAAGCATCAGGTTAACCCGCTGCTGCCACACGTCCCAGGGGATATAGACAATCTCAATTTTGATGCTTTTATCCCGTACCAGCTTTTCGTTTATTGCCGCTATGACTTCGTTATAGGCAATGGGTGGATCGCCGGGCATCAAATATTTTACCGTTACCGGTCCCGGATCCGCCGTAGCCCCCCTCTGGCTGCTGCCCCTCGCAAACACCTGAAAACACAGCAGGGTAAGGACAAAGAACAAACATACACTCCTCTTCATAACTTCACTCCTGTAACAAAAATTAAGGGAATCTCTACAGATTCCCCCTTATCCCTTAATTGATCCAATGGTTAAACCTTTCACAAAATACTTCTGTAAATAGGGATACAAAAGTACAATGGGCCCGATGGTTATCAGGGCGGTCGCCATTTTTACCGATTCTGAAGGCGGAAGCTGGGAAGCGGCCGCGCTCCCCATAACATTTTGAAGATCCCGCAACATCTGAATCTGGCTTTTAAGCCTGAGCAGCATATACTGCAACGGGTAAAGATTTTTGTCCTCTATCAGCATGATCGCATTCCAGTAATCGTTCCAATAGGCAAGGCCGTAAAACAGGGCAATGGTCGCGATAATCGGGATACAGAGGGGCATGTAAATTTTGAGGGCTACATGAATGTCATTGGCGCCGTCAATCACCGCCGATTCCCGAAGACTTTCGGGTATACCCTGCATAAAATTCCTGGTAAGGAACATGTTAAAGGGGCTGAAAAGCAGGGAGGGGATAACCAGGGCCATAAAGTTGTTCCTTAGACCCAGCTTTGTGGAAATCAGGTACCAGGGTACAATCCCGGCGCTGAATATCATGGTTACAAAAAAGAAAAGGCTCATACGGTTCATGTACTTATTATTTCTGGTTGAGAGGCTGTAAGAGGCAAAACAGGTGATAATTACCGCCAGTACGGTACCCGCGGCGGTAACGGCAATGGAGATTCCGTAGCTCCTCATCACCTGGGAACCGGATGAGAATATCATGCGGTAAGCCTGAAGTGAAAATTTTTCTGGCCAGAAACTATAACCGTTCTTTACAATGGATTGCTCGGAGGATACGGAAACCATAATAGCTAACACCATAGGGGCAATGCAGAGAAGGGCAAAGAGGGTAACGATAAAATAGGTAATAATACTTAATCCGGTATCGGTTCTTTTCATTTCTTCCCCTAATACAGAGCCCCGTCGGGAAACAATTTTGATGCCAGTTTATTGGTACCGAAAACCATGAGAAACCCGATAACAGACTGGAACAGGCTTATCGCCATAGCCTGGGCCGGATTTCCGGTCTGCCGGAGGGCCCTGAATATGTACGTATCAATAATATCTGTGGTGGGATACAGGACACCGTTGTCCCCGACTATGGCGTAGATCATACCGAAATCGCCGTACATTATCTTTCCAATGGAAAGAAGGGTTAGAATACATACCGTTGGCATTAAGAGGGGAACCGTTATCCGCAGTATCTGCTGCCACCGGGAAGCGCCGTCAATTTCTGCCGCTTCGTAAATCTCCGAATCAATGCCGGTAATGGCCGCAAGGTAGATAACGGCGCTCATTCCGGAACCTTTCCAGATCCGCATGATAACCAAAATGGCGGGCCAGGCTTCGGCTTTTGCATACCAGTTAACGGGAGTCCCTCCCAGGGCCTGTACTACTTTGTTCAGAATTCCGTACTCCATCGAAAAAACACCGTAAATCATATAGCCGATAACAACCCATGAAAGGTAATGGGGAAAAAGCATAAGGGACTGGCTGACCCGTTTATAGGTCCGCTGCCTTACCTCGTTGAGCATAATTGCCAGGGCAAGGGAGAACAGGGTGGTAAAAACCAGGAAAAGAAAATTGAGATAGAGGGTATTCCCGATAACCACGGCGGCGGCGTTGCTCTTAAAGAAAAACTCAAAATTTTTAAGCCCGTTAAAGGGGCTGCCAAAGACCCCCAGGCGGTAATTAAAACGCTTAAAGGCTACGACGATATACGGATAGGAACAGTACCCGTATATGAAAGTATAGAGGGTGGCCGGTAGCAGCAGCGCATACCGGTAAGGATGGAGTACAATATCGTTAATAAACCCTTTCTTCTTTAACATTTTCGATCTACGTTACACCTGGCGTAACTTGACAGACAACAGTTTTTTACTTTACAATTCAAGTTAATTACTTGAATATTAAGTCTGCCCAAAAAGTGACTGGTTGGGGGAAAATATCCGTTTGTTAGGCCGAACTTCGGGTTTTGCCGCGGCAGGTCCACAACAGGCCCGGGAACCGGGCCTGTTGTGGACGGGGAGTTTAATACTGGAACCGGAGGGTTTTTTTACCCGATTGAATTCCGTTTGACAAAGTCCACTACTTCATCGACGATACCGAACACCAGACCCGTTACCGTATCGGCGCAGCCGTAGTAAATCGCCAGCCTTCCGGTTTCTCCGTCCGTCAGGGCGGCGCAGGGGAAGGTAACGTTGGGTACATCGCCGGCAAGTTCATAGGGAGCCTGGGGAGAAATAAGGTAGGGCCGGGACCGGGCAATGACCTGCCAGGGATTGTCCAGATCAAGAAGGGCGGCGCCGAAGGAATACACAAAACCGTTACAGCTTGTCAGTACCCCGTGGTAAATGAGAAGCCAGCCCTCGGTAGTTTCAATGGGCGCCGGCCCCGCGCCGATCTTCGTACATTGCCAGGCGCTTTTGTCAAAGGGGGCGGGAGACATGACATGGCGGTGCCTGCCCCAATACACAAGATCGGGGCTTTCCGAATACACGATATCCCCAAAGGGGGTATGCCCCGAATCGCTGGGTCTGCTGTACAGGGCGTAGTTGTTTCCGATCTTCCGGGGAAATAGTACGCCGTTCCGGTTATAGGGCATCAGGATGTTTTCCATCTGATAAAATTTCTCAAAGTCCAGGGTATAGCCCAGCCCGATGGTTGGACCGAAATAACCGTTACACCAGATGACGTACCAGCGGTCTTCCACGAAAACTACCCTGGGGTCATACTTGTACTGCGAATCAGGCAAATTCGGATCGGTTTTGGTAAAAAGAATTGGATCGTCCGCGATGGTCCAGTTGATCCCGTCCCTGCTCCGCCCCGCGTGGATGTTCATACGGCGGGATGTATCGTCGCAGCGGAACACCCCGGCAAATTCCCCCTTAAAGGGAACTACGGCGCTGTTGAAAATGCTGTTGGAAAAACGGGTAAGATTCCGGGGAATTACCGGATTTTTTGAATACCGCCACAGCGGCTCTTCCCGTCCCCGATTTTCCCCCTGGGGGCGATCTTCCCAGGGAATATTCGGCAGTGGCGCCGCGTTTTTCAGAATACCCATATTGTATTGCTCCTTCTTACATTATAGGTAAGGCTGCACTTTTTTTCCCTGCAAGACCTGGTCCAGATCGTTAAGAACCCATTCAACGTAGGCCAAATAGGTGTAAAAAGGCCGGCGGCCGTTCAAAGTACTAAGAACCCGGCGGGAACTGGAGGCGTAGAAAGAGACCCGGTCAGGGGTCTGGCCGTCCCGGTAGTGATACACAATCTCTAAAACAGGCTGGGCCCCGGCGGGTATCCGTTCCTCGGAGTATTCGTCGTAAATTGCGCCGATGAGCGTCTGGTAGTACTTTCGGAAATCGTCGGTGTTCAACACAGTACCCCCGGATTCTACCTTAAGCTCATCCTCTTCTCCGCTCAGGTCAAAGGCCACCTGGCGCTGGGGACTGATTACCTCTACCCTGGCAACCGAGTCGATAAAGGGAAGGATGATCATCTTTTTCATCAAATCCCACCAGGTTACCGTAAGCCAGGAGAACTTGGAGGCGGCCACCTGGTACACCAGCTCGGACCCCTCCCGGAAAATGTACACATTACCATTGGCATCGGGGCTTGAAGCCCGCAGGGCAAAGCCCTGTCCCAGGGTACCGCTGATGGCTGCAGTGGAATAGGGATTATCCAGGCCATAACGCGCCAGATCATCCGGTCCGTATACACGGGCTATCACCGAATCGGCCTGAATACCTGGGATAGTCTGAAGGATGGGGAGGCCCTTATCAAGGTTCAGGGCCGTCTCCACGGGGCTGATAAGCCGGTACAGGTCGGAAATACGGCTCCGGGAACTCATTTCCTCGGTTATGGGAACAACCCGGATAAGGCCGTCGGGCCGCACCGTGCCGCCCAGGGAAATCTCCGAAAACTCAAAACTGCCGGAATCGTCGCTTGCCAGCTGGGGGCTTATCTCTTTGTCCACAAGGTCAAAGATCCCCTGCAGCAGGTTGTCAATATCCCACTTTCCCGCCCGGTGTACCTGAGAACTTCCCTCTAAACGGACATAGACGCTGCTTTTGTCCGGCGCCTCGTTGCCGATGTAGAGGGTGGTTCCATCCCCCCGGTTGGTTTTGATCTCCGCCTGAGCGCGAACCTGGTCCAGGCCGTAGATGGACAGGTCCACCTCCTCCTCCACGACCAGACCCTGGGAGATAAGGCCGGTGCAGACATCCAGTATCCGGGTCAGGGGATAGGTACTGGGAATAAGGGACTCCCAGCCGGGGATAGCGGGGGGGTCGCCGGGGACAACCGAAAATTCCCCCTTCTCGTTGTATATCGTTACGGAGGCAAGACCGCCAAATTCATCGCCCCAGTAGTTGATGATGTACTCCACCGGGGGCAGATCTGAAAGGGTGGACACCACCGGGGTTTCCCGCCTTAACATAGTCAGGGTAAAACCCATAGCAGCCAGCAAAACCACCATAACGATGATGAATACAATCTTTTTCGACATACCGTAAGCCTTCCTACTTGTGCCGGCGGCGCAGCCAGACCACGATCCCCGATACCATCACCGCCAGGGGGACCAGGACGATAAAGATAAGGGCCAGGACAATAATCTGAGCCATCGTGATATTCATGCTGGAAAAGCCCAGGGTCTTATCCTGAACATAGATATAGTCTTCCCGGCCCGCCAGGTTACCCAGCAGGTCCAGGAAAAATGTTGAATTCCCAAAATTGACATTCCCCAAAAAGTACTGATTCAGGGCCAGGACAGAGCCACAGACAACCAGATGGCTGGAGACTATGTCCCCTTCCACGTTGTTCCGCGTAGAGCTTGTCAGGGTCATAAGGGGTATATCGGCCTTCATGTCCTGGGGGCCGGGGTACCAGTCCGATGGCGCGTCCATCGGGAGGATGCCGGAATCGGCGGAGGCCTGGATAAGGACGCTGGTACGCCGGTAACGCTGACCCTCATACAAAAGCCGCAGGGGCCGGGACTGGGGAAGCACCGGGTAGAGTTGCTGCTCTATGACCGACTTGGAGTAATCGCTTTCTACAAAATCCGCAAGCGCCACGAAGGAAGAATTTCCAATGATCCGGGCACTGTTGGTCTCGAACACGATCCCCGAATCCACCGCTACGCCCCATTCGGCCAAAAATGCGTCCAAATTGGGAAATGCCGTCTGATCTGCCTGGGCATAGGAAGCCAGGTACAGGAACACCCGGTCATCCCCGCCTTCCAAAAACGAGTCGATTTTACTTAACTCTTCGGGCAGCAGGTCCCGCCCCGGCGCGGCCAGGATCACAAGGCTTGCCTCCGAAGGGACGGGCTCCGTCAGCGGATTAAAACTGACCTGTTCCCAGGAATTCATCTGCAGAAGTTCTGTCAGGGAACTTATATCCTCTTCCCCGTGCCCGCTGATAAGCGCCGCCAGGGAAGTTTTGGTACTGGTAACGCCCAGCAAGGCGCTGGTCATGGCCTGTTCAGCTTTTGAGGAAGACACGTAACTGCCGTAGTAGGAACTGCGGATATTAAACAGGTCCTGGGGGCTGAGTTTCCGGGACCTGGGGCCGGAGACGATGAGGATATCGCTGATGTTAAGGTCATGTTCAGGGTACAGGGAAACGAAGTTGGGATTGCGGATCGTGTCAATGTATTCAAGACGTACCCGCGAAGAATACTGGGCGTACCTGTGGATCACCTCGTTAGCCTGGAGAAAATACTCCGCAGGGCTGGTAGCGGTGAAAACGGATTCGGTGTTGAGGACATAAATATTCACGTCCTGATCCAAATCCCTTAAAAAATCTTTTGTCTCTTCCGAGATCTCGAAGATCTGATCCTCGGTAAGGTCGATGTCCAGAGGATACCTCTTAAAGAGGGCCGTAAGGAGTACGTTGAAGAGTACGATGGCGGCAATCACCACCATCGTAATGCAGACCGACACAAAACCGTAGCGGACGTTTCGTTTTCCAAACAGGGGCCCCAGGGAAAGGGGCTGCACGGATTTACCGGAAGGTCCGGTTTT
Organism: Treponema sp.; assembly: GCA_031278715.1. Taxonomy (GTDB): domain Bacteria; phylum Spirochaetota; class Spirochaetia; order Treponematales; family Breznakiellaceae; genus JAISFT01. Next base: position 36,668 of record JAITJW010000172.1, read on the forward strand.
GCCGGATTTTGATTTGTTTGATTTAGAGAGGATCTTTAACGACATGGTTTAACTCCACCTTCTTTTTTCCAGCACCCTGGTGGTCAGGAAAAGGAAAATTCCGCAGACACTAAGAAAAAACACCAGATTAGAGACGCTCAAAATGCCGTTGGTAATGGGGGTATAGCGGCTCATAAAGGAGATACCCTGCAGTATTGTTCTGAGTATCACATTGGGAACAATGTCGATAAGGGCGTCCATCAGGAAGATAGCAAGAACCACGACAAAACAGCCGATGGCGGCAATGGCCTGGTTTTCCGTAAGGGACGAAATGAACTGCCCTATGGCGATAAAGGCAAAGCCTAAAAGCAGGATGCCGATGTAGCTTCCCCAGACCATCGCCCAATTCACCTGGGCCAGGACCTCTATGACGATGGAATCCACCATGCTCATGGATACCCCGGCGGTGTATACCACGGCAGCGGCCAAAAACTTACCCCCGACAATGGCCCCCAAACTTACCGGGGCGGTAAGCAGGGCCTGATCGGTCCGGTGCCGCAGATCCTCCGACATAAGCCGCATGGTCAGGACTGGGGTAAGGAACATAACGATGTTGATCATCACCTGAAACACGGGGGTCATAATGCTGCTCTGCGCATAGAGTACCCCGGCAAAGAAGAAATACCCGGTAAGCAGGTAGAAGACCCCCAGGTAGACATAACCGATGGGGCAACTAAAATAGGCCCCCAGTTCCCGTTTAAGTATCGCGATCATTGTATTTCTCCTTTGGTGGCATCAGGGTTAGCTTCCGGTTGGCCGTCGGCTTCGCCAGCATCAAGGGCGGCCGGGTTCTGCTCCCCGGGCACGGCTTCGGGGGCCGCGGATTCAGAACTCGCAGCTTCCGGGGCAGCGGCTTCCGGGGCCTCAATTCCAGGCTCGTCCGTGGCCGCGTTGTCGCCGGAACCGGCGGCAAGGGCAGCAAGGGCAGCGTTATCACCGGCGGTAAGGCGGACAAAGGCGTCTTCCAGGGAAATCCCGCTTCGGTACAGGGAAAGAATGGGCCAGTTCTTCGCCGCCAGCAGTCTGAACAGGTCGCGCCGCAGGTCCTGACCTGTTTCGGTCTCCAGTTCAAAATTACAAACCCCCGGCTCCCCCGAATGGTCCAGCAGCCTGACGGACTTAAGTCCCGGCAAGATCCGGATGGCCAGGAGCAGTTCTTCGCCGGGGCCTTCCACAGAGAGGAGCTGCCGGTTATCCCCCAGGCGGGAAAGGTTCTCCAGCGTATCGTTGGCGATAAGGATCCCGTTGTTGATCACGATAACCCGGTCGCAGACCGCCTGGACTTCCTGCAGGATATGAGAGGAGAAAATTACCGCGGATCTCTTCCCGATTTCACGGATAAGGCTGCGAATCTCCAGGATCTGTACCGGATCGAGGCCCACGGTAGGCTCGTCCATGATAAGAAGCCTCGGATTCCCCAACATGGCCTGGGCCAGGCCCACCCGCTGCTGAAAGCCTTTTGAAAGGTTCTTGATAATCCGTTTTTGCACGGGAACAATACCGACGGCGGCGCATATTTCGGCAATGTGGGCTTTTTTGGGAAGGCTGAGCTTTTTAAGATCGAACATGAAGGAGAGGTAGTCCGTAACGGTCATTTCCGGATACAAGGGCGGCCGCTCCGGCAGGTAGCCTACATTCCGTTTGGCCCCGATGGGGTCTTCAAGTATCTCACTTCCGTTCACGGTTACGGACCCCGCGGAGGAAGACGTATACCCGGCAATAATGTTCATTGTGGTGGACTTTCCCGCCCCGTTGGGACCAAGAAAGCCAAGCACCCCCCGGTCGCCCAGCGTAAAGCTGATGTTATCCACCACCCGCCGGGAACCGTAAATCTTCGTTACATTCTGTACATTTACCATATACGCTCCTGTACCCTTTTAATACACTCTTGGAACATCTACGATACTAAAAATCCTCCAATTTGTCAAAGAAAAAACCTGGGTTAGTTTTCCATGCCTTCATTCGGGTATACTGAAAATCTATGAAAAGAAGATTCCCCTTTACAATCGTTTACAAGGACAAGCGTATTGTCGCGATAAATAAAAGTCCCGGTATCGCGGTAACGGCGGATCGTTGGGATCCCTCTACCGACCGGCTGGACCGGCTCCTTGCCGCGGCCCTGGCGGAGACGGCACTGGAGAAAACAGTCCAGGCGGAAACAGTCCAGATTTGGACCGTGCACCGTATCGACCGGGACACATCGGGGCTGGTGGTCTTTGCCAGAGATGAGGCAATTCACCGTTCTCTTTCCCTGGCCTTTGAGGAGCGGCAGGTAGAAAAACGCTACCTGGCGGTAGTTTATGGCCGGCCCCTCTGGAAAGAAACAAGCTGCGATCTGCCCCTGGTACCCAACGGAAACAAAAAACACCTGACGATTATCGACAGGTACCAGGGGAAAGATTCCCTAACCTGCTTTCGATTTTTGGGTGGGGTGGGGAATTATTCTGTGGTAGAAGCCCTGCCCAAAACCGGGAGAAGCCACCAGATCCGGGTACACCTGGCCGCCCTGGGACACCCGGTGGTCTGCGATCCTCTGTACGGCAGTGATAAACCGGTGTTTTTGTCCTCGTTTAAGCCGGACCGGCGGGGTGACCCCTTTGAAGAACGGCCCCTGCTGAACCGTCTGGGCCTTCATGCGCTGGAACTGGCCCTGCCCTATAAGCCGCAGACAGCCGGCGATGAACAGGCCGGTAGCGGGAATACGCTGTTCAGGCTAAGGGCCCCCCTAAGCCACGACATGGCGGCCCTTATCAACCAAATGGAAAAACGGGGCGCCGGGAAGAACCTGGTCGGACAGGCCGGCCTTGCCGGTACTCAACCCTGCTAACAGCCTGTTGTACTTGGAGGGTCCGGCAGAGCCCCGGCGGCCCAATCGGCCACGATCTTCTTTAAGCCCTCGTTGATCAGCTTAAGGGGCTTGCCGCAGTTGGGACAGGTAAACCGGCCTCCTGTGTCTACATGCTCTTTGGCACAACCGATACAGTAACTGGTCCCGCACGAGGGGCAGGTTCCCGCCGGAATTTCGTCCGGGGGCATGGCAACAAGCCGTAGAAACGATACCGGCGGCGGGTCCAGGGGTATCCGCCAGGTTCTGCCGCATGCCGCGCAGGGAATAAGCTGGGTTGTACCTTCAAGGATGCGCCGCTGCAGTTCCTCCCGGTGTTCCACATCCTCCTCGGAACACGTCAGGGCCTCCAGCCGGGCAAGGATCGCCCCGGCCTCGTCCCAGCGGCGGCTTGTACAGAAAAGCCAGCCCAGGGAACGCAGGGAAGGGACATGGGCGCTATCAAGTTCCAGCGCCGCGTTACAGGCAGATTCGGCCCGGTAGTACTCCCCTTTTTTTACCGCCACATAGGTGATAAGTTCCAGCACGGCGGGGGAAGGGGCATGGCTGTGGGCCCGGGCCAGAAGTGTGTCCGCCTCACCGTATTGGCCCATCTTGATAAGACAGGAAGCGCAGTTAATCAAAAATTCCTGGTTATCCGGGGCAATAGCCAGGGCACGTTGATACCAGGTATGCGCTTCTTCAAGCCGTTCTGAGCGGACCAGCAGGTTCCCCGCGCAGTTTGCCATGAGGCCTTCGGTATCCAGGCCCCTGTCCGTATCCAGAATGGCAAGGGCCTTGTCCAGAAAACCCCGCAGGTACTGGTAGACGGCCCGGTTCACAAGTACCGGCGGTCTTTCCCCCAGGGCCGTAGCGGCCTTCTCCAGATATTCTGCGGCGGCTTCCGTATTGCCTTCCGCAAGGCTTAACTGGGCGGCCAGGTTATTCGCCCAGCCCCAGGTTTCTCCGGCTTCATCCGATAAGGACAGAGCCTTTTCCAGATCGGCGCGCAGTCGGGGATCCGCGGGATTGTTGTCCAGGAGGTAGCGGGTTTCCGCCAAGCGGAAGTAAAAAAGTCCGTAATCCGGGGCAAGCCGGGCCGCTTCTTCCAGCAGGGGCAGGGCTTTCCGGCGTTTGCCCTGCCGGATAAGGAGCAGCCCCCTGAGGAAACACAGGGCCGGATCCTTCGCGGGGATTCCCGCTTTTTTCTGCAGGGTCCCGGCCAGCTTAAATTCCTTGTCTGCAGTTTCCCAATCCTCTATGCCAAAAGCCCATTTTCCCGCCAGGGCATGGGCCTCCCAGCGATCCCGTCCCAGGGCAAGGATCTTTGGTATCAAAGTACCCAGGTCTCCGTAGTTATCCATTTCCAGATAGCTCCGCCCCGCCGCAAGGTAACGGTCCAGGGCCTTTTCCCTTTCACCCAGCAGATCGTAGACATTGGCGGCGTTGGCCGCCAACAGGCCGTTTTTGCTGTCAAGTTCGAAGGCCCTGTCATAGGCAGACCCTGCCTCCTGGTAGTTCCCAAGTTCCCAAAATGCATGCCCCAGAAGGGTCAGGAGTACGACACTGGGCCCGTGGGTTTTCAGAACCTCCGCGACATAGTCCCGCAGCTCGGTACGGCGTCCCCGTGCGTAGAGGATCTTCGCCTTTTCCTCGGCAAGGATCCCTGAATTTGCCGGATCTCCGCCGGAAAGCGCAAGGGCGGCGCCGATGTACTCTTCCGCCTCGTCGTAATGTTCCAAAACCTGGGCCAGTCGCGCGGCCAGGAGCAGATCTTCCTGTCCCCGTCCGGAACTTTCCCAGAGTTTTTGTAGCTGAACCAGGGCCGGGACACTTTGCCCCATAGCGGCAAACGTCCCCGCCAGCCGCAGCCGGCTTTCCCGCGGTACGGGGTTCTTCCCGGTGGAAATGTCCCAGGCCCTGGCCTCCACCACGGCGACACGGGTATCCACCGAAAGGTAGTCCAAAAAAGCTTCCGCTACATAGGTAGTCTCCCCGGTTTGTCCGGCCCGGTAGGATGCCAGGGCAAAACTCAGGTGTCCCTGGGCGATGGAGGCATCGTCAATCTCCCCTGCCCAGCGGCCGTTAATAAGCAGAAGCATGCGGGCGCCGCGGGCGATAATTGTCAGTTCCATTGCCCCGGCGGAGGCTGGAGCGTCACACTCGGTCCAGCCGATAAGGGCCAGGGGGGTATTGTTCCGCACCACATCCAGCCGGAAATGTCCACCGGAGGACAGGAGGACCATGTAGTAGGTTCCCTCGTCGATCTGGCGAAAAATGATCCCCGCCGCCCCATAGCCTCCCTTGCAATCCAGCCGCAGACGGGCTTTAAGTACCATATCCCCGCAGTGATAGCCGGACCCTTCCACCCAGGCAAGGCAGGCGGACTTTTTAAGGCCCAGGGCCAGGGCAGAATTCCTGGTTTTCCCCCCGGCCCCCTTCAACAGATAGGCGTCATAGGCATTTTCTGATTTAATATCGAAACGGGTTTTGCCGGGCTTGGAAAAATCAGTCTCCCAAAATTCTTCCCGAATTTCATCGCCGGTGTTCCGTCCACGGCCCTGTAAAATCCGGTAAAAAAAACGGGGCAGAATACGGAGACGATCCCAAAAACCAATCATATTAATGATGTACCGTAAAACCGCAGGTAAGTCGAGAGACACGGAGAATAAAAACGGAGATATAGAATATGGCAGTAAAACCGGCAGATCGTTTGCTTTTTGTGATTGCCCTGACCGCTTTTGGAATAACTCTGGCGGTCAAATTGGCAGTTCCGGGGGAAAAGGAAACACCGGCAGGACCGGAATCCCTAAGCCTGACCATTCATCTGGCAGAGGGGAGCGGCCTTGAGGCGGAAGACCTGGAAATCCTGATTACCGGGTATCCCCGCGAATCGCAGAATTCCGCGCAGCCGGATTATGTCCTGGGGCAGGGTGCGGCTATTCCGCCGGCTTCGGGCAGCGCCGATAACGACAACAACAATAGTGTTATCCAGATCGACATTACCATCAACGCAGAGGACAGAATACCTGACATCCTGATTGCCGGCGGCCAGTCGCTGGCCGGGGGAATTGGGGCCGGGCTCTACCTTCCGCTGGACCGGTACTACCACGCGGAATCCCAGCCCTTTTCGACAGCCGGAAACTGGGCCCTGCCCCTGGTCTCCGCAATTGATGTGCTTGTATATAATATCCCGCTGTTACAGGAGGCGGGCTTTGACCGGCCGCCCCGGACCCGGGAAGATTTTCTTTTATATGCCCGGACCATCAGGGCCCTGGACGAAGAAAACAGAACACCGGGTCGGCGTTACGCCCTGGCCCTGGGCCTAAGCCCCCTGGATCCCAGGGGCCTGGGCAGAGACATCTACTCCTGGTTTTACGCTTCCGCTCTTCTGCTGCCAAAAGAGGGAAAGCCGGAATTTGGCGGCCAGGACTATACGGCCACACTGGACTTTTTTTCCACCCTCAACCATGAAGAACTTATTGCGCCGGGCAGCTTCAGCGCCACAGGGGCGGACCGGATAGAGGAATTTATCCGGGGCACGGCCGCCATGATGGTCGTATCCACCAGGGACCTCCGGTATATCCGTGAAAAAATGGGAAACGAAGCTATTGGAATTACGCTGATCCCCCACGCCGCCGCCTATGCCGGCCGGCCGGTCTTTGGCCTTTCTACCTGGTACGCCGGTATAAGCGCGGAAAGTCCCCATCCCGATGAATCATGGGCACTGCTGCAGCACCTTCGGGAACAGAGCGCGTTTCTTGCGGAATCCTTGGCCCTGGTGCCGGGGACCGGTAATTACGGGCCCTATATTTCCGTGGACCCCCTGCTTGACAAGGCATGGAGCCTGTACGAGGCGGCAGAAACGGTTCCGGACTTTTTAAGTCCCGGCGCTGTGGAAGACCCTGACGGGGCCTTTCGCCGTGAATTAATCCTGATGTTTCAATCATCCACAAGCGCGCAGGAAGCCGCCCGGGCAATCCGTCAATCCTGGGAAGAGCGGTAATTACCGGACACGGTTTTTCCGGGCTTTTTTCAAAAAATCCCAAGATCAACAGCGCTCTGGACCTGATTTAACATTGACAAAACAAACCCATACTATACGGTTATCAGTATGAAAAAGTTTTTTTTATCAGGTGTTCTGTTTTTCGTGTTTTTTGGTATACATCTTGCTTATGCTGACGATTACGAGGCCAAAATTAAGGCTTTTTGGGATTTTGTTTCGGAAAATGAAAATGATATAGTCATCCTGAACAGCCGGGATTCGCCGGTTCTTTATGAATTGTTCGACAAAATCCAATCAATCGACAAAAACATCTATGTGATACTTGACAACAGACTGGAAAACAACAAAAAGAATATCATAATAAGCTGCGGAGGGAACCGGAATTATTTTACTTTGTGCGACAGGATAGTTGGGGCGGCCCCCGCGTATGAACATTTAAATCCTGTCTCATTGTTTCCTCCGCTGGAAAGGATAGAACCGTTCACCTATGGGGACATTCAATTAAAGACAGAAGATGTACGGGTATGTTTTGATATTGCCGATTCAAACATAGAACTGTTGTTCATACTGAACGATGAACATACAGCGATATTACGAACCGATAACAGCGGGGCCCTCTACAATGCCTATATGCAAATGCTATTTGTTATGGTTCAACAAATACTGGGCGAAAGAATGGCCGGAGAAAAAATAAAATCCGGCGGTATTATACCGGTTAAGGTAGTGCTGCCCAGCATGCCGATAACGGAAATACGGGAGCATATAAAGTAACCAAATTGTACCGGGCAAAGACGGCTACCCTTTTATGGCTCCTATCATAATCCCTTTGACAAAATAACGCTGGAAAAAAGGGTACACAAAGAGTACAGGGAAGGTAACCACCATAGTGATGGTCATCTTTATCGAGGTGGGCGTTAAGCGCCGCGCCTGTTGCATCATCAGATCCACCATATCTATGTTATCCGCGCTGTTCATCCTGTTTGTCAGCATGGTAACCTCGTTCAGGTAACGCCACAGGATAAACTGCAGCGTATAAAGCCGCGAATCCCGTATGTAAATCACCGTGTCCATGAACGAATTCCAGTGCCCCACCGCGGACCACACCGCTACTACCGCCAAAATGGGCATGCACATGGGGATCATCAGCCGTCCGTAGATCGTAAAAGGTCCCGCTCCGTCTATCATCGCCGATTCCTCTATCGACGCAGGGATGCTCTCTATGAAGGTCTTGATGAGGATGGCGCTGTACACCCCCACAACCCCTATTACGTAGAGCAGAAAGGTGTTGTCCAGATGTAGAAGCCGCATATTGAGGTAGGTCGGGATAAGGCCCGCCCCGAAGTACATGGTAACAACGAAGTACCGGTACACGATCTTCCGGGCGAATATCTTCTTTTTCGTAAACATATACCCCAAAAAGCCCGTACACAGGACATGGGTGAAGGTTCCAATTGCCGTCCGCGCTATAGACACCAGGGCCGCGCCGGGCAGGGCCTCCAGCTCGAATATTTTGATATAGTTTCCAAAATGTACGCCCCTGGGAAGCAGCAACACCTGCCCTTTGGACACCAGATCGTTGGCGCTTATGGTCTGGACAAATATGTAATAAAAGGGCACCACGCATATCAGGGTAAATGCCGCAAAGAAGACATAGAGAAATACGTCGAAGACAATGTCAACGACACCGCGTTTGAAGGTTATCAAAACAGTTTCTCCTCTCTTATCAGTTTGGAAAGATTGTTCGCCAGGAACAACAGCAGGATGCTCACTATCGAGGTAATGATGTTGATGCAAATGGAGAAAGAGTAGCGCACCCCGGCTATCCCCTGGTTGTACACATAGAGCCCTATGCTTTCGATGTACTCCTTGTTCAGGGCGTTACTGAAAAGGAGGAGCTGTTCCACGTTACTCCCCATAAGGCTTGCGATCTGCATGATCAGCAGCACAAAGTAGGTCGGCAGTACGCCGGGGATCGTAATATGCCACATACAGCGGAAGCGCCCCGCTCCGTCAACCACCGCGGCCTCGTACAGTTCCTGATCGATACCCGTTATCGCGGCTATGTAGATGATGGAACCGTAGCCCAGTCCTTTCCAGGTTCCCCAGGCCCACATTTTAAGCCAGATGTGGTCCGGGTCGTACAGCCAGTTGATGCCGTTGTCGATACGGCCCAAGCTCGTGAGGATCTTGTTTACCAGGCCGTCATCTACGGAGAAGAGGGCGTAGGCAATGGCGTACACCAAAACCCAGCTTATAAAGTTCGGGATGGTGGTGAGTATCTGTACCCCCTTCCGGTAAGGCAGGATCTTTATCTCGTTGAGGAGGACGGCAAACACCATGCCGATAGGAGAAAATATAAACGCTATCATGTCCATGCCCAGATCGTTCCTCAGCACCCGCAGGAGATCGAGCCGGGCGTATTTGTTGCCAAAGAGGTAGCGAAAGTTTCCAAGCCCCACAAAGTTGTCCCTGCCCAGGGGGACACCGGGCCGGTAGTTGAAAAAGGCCAGTATCCAGCCCCGCAGGGGCATGTAGGAAAAAATGAACACAAAGACGATAAAGGGCAGGAGAATAAGGAAGTTCCGATACTTCTCCTCCAGCATAAACCGCTGTTTTGGCTGTTTCACCGTTCACTACCTCTTAAGCGTTAATTACTACCAAACGTACTTCGCCGACGCTGCCTTTGACTGGTTATAGGCATTGCGGTACCATTCCTGTACCTGTTCCAGGCCGCGGGCTTTCATCTGGGTTACCATGTCCTGGTACAGGGATTCGAATTCCGCCTCGTTTCTGGCAAAGACCAGTTTGTCCCAGAGTACCAGTTCATTTATCTGATTGGTAAGAATCTGTATTTCTTCCGGGGGAGTAGGCAGCGGGGCAAACGCATCCGGAATTATCTTGTTGTTCTTGTTAAGATAATCCAGGGTGTCCAGGGCGCCCCAGAACTCCTGCCATTCAAGCTCTATTGCCGTGGGTTTGGTGTACCAGTCTTTATCTACCCAGTCACCTCCTCCTAAGGCCCGCCCGTACACCGGATGCTTGAGAGAACTTCCCAGGACACCGCCGGAGATAATATCGCCGAAGTAGCCGGTAACAATACCGTTGGGGTACTGGAAGTTGTTATCGGCATTCGCCTTTATCCTGTCCTGGGTCCAGTACGGTTCGCCTGAGGAATCCAGGTCCCAGGTAAGGCCCCGGGGGCCGTTCGTCAGGTTCCACGCGCCGTCCCATGAGAACGAATAATCCAGGAAGGCCAGAGCTTTATCCAGATTCCTGGTCTTCGCGCTGATCCCCACCCCGGTACGGTCGCCTATATAGCTTGGTACACCTCCGGGATGGAGCGTATTGGTGAAGTACACCGGCAGCATCGCCTTCCCCGCTTCCAGGTTTTGGGGGTTGAAGGTAAAGAAACCGTCTTCAAAGAGGGAGAAGAGTACCCGCCCCGCCTCCATCTTGGCCCACATCATTGGCTCCTCGTTCATGGTCGGCATGTCAGGATCCACAAGCCCCATCTGGTTCGCGTTGAAGAGGAATTTTGCCGCCCGGTATGCGATCTTGGTATCGAAATAATCGACCACTTGGCCTGTCCGCAGATCTATCGCCGAAAACGGCCCGGGACCAGCACTGTAACCGTAAAGGCGTATTATATACGCCACAGGGCTCCTCTTATAACCTCCGCCGGTAATCCCGTAAACCTTCTGACCATCCTCGGTTACCGGGTGCCGTTCCAGCATGGTCTTTAAGATGGGGAGAAAATCTTCAAGTTCATCGGCCTTGGGATAGCCCAGTTCCCGGTAATAATCCCAGCGGATAATCGGCCCCCGTCCGGTCATCCCCCTTATAGCGACAGTATTGTTAATGCCGTACCTGACGGCATAGAGTCCGCCGGTACCGTTGCTCTTCTGATCCCGCATGTACTGGAGCATGGTGTGGCCGTTGGCCACCACATTGGGCAATTTGGAGATATGCTCGTCAAGGTTGACCAGAAGCCTCCCGTCGATGGCATTCGCCAGCTGGGTATCCGCGTTAAAAACGGTGATATCCGGCAGATCCTGGGCCGCCAGCCGGGTGTTGACCACATCGGCGGTTCCTAAGATTAGTTCGAGCTGTATGCCCAGGTCCTGGGCCAATGCCTCCGACACGGTGTTGTCTTTATAGATCCCCGAATTGAGGCTGCCCGGCCAAGTCATTATGGTCAGGGTGGTCAGCCCGCCCTGCTGTGTTGTTGAGGATTGATTCCGGGCCCCCCCTGCGAACAGGGGAAGCGCAGCCATGAGCAAAACCGCCAGAACCTTGTTACGTGTCAGCAAAAATATAGAACGTCTCATTCCATATTCCTCCTAAAAAATATTTATACAGGCATACGCCCGTATTTCACGGTGTAAGGATAAAAACAGTTTTACTACATTAATGAAACGCGTGTGTACGGTAAAAATAGGACGGACCTGCGGATTTTGAGAACTTATGTACCTGGTTACAAAGAACGCAACGCGAAGAGTTTGTTTAGCTATACCGATGGGGGGGGTGGGGGGGGGGGCAATAATTAATGAAACGTTGTGGTTTGGGGAAC
>JAITJW010000203.1 GCA_031278715.1 Treponema sp.
CGACAACCAAAAGCGGCGGATCACCGAAGACGAGCGCCGTACCTGGCACGGCTTTGTGGGGCTCCTGGGCGGCTTCCAGCTTACTTCCGACCCGGTCGAGGATGAAACCTACGGGTCCGCCATCAGGCAGTTGGAGATCCTCTCCCCCCCGGCGCAGGAAAAGGGACATCCCCTCTGCCCCGCTGCGGAACGGGACCACACCTCTTTTGGCTTTGCCGCAAAACGCCCCTGGGGGGATTTTGCCTCCGTCATGCTGTGGAACAACAAGGACGGTCCCGGGGACAAAACCTTCCCCCGGCGAGAATTCGGCCCTGCAGGTATCCTGGGCTTTCTGGGGGACCGGTTCCACGTGTGGTCCTTCTGGGACGCCGCGTACCAGGGAATCTGCGGGCGGGACTACAGCACCGGGGAGCTGCCGACCCACGGCTCGCGGCTCCTGCGGCTGTCCCCCTTGGCGGAAGAGCGCCCGGTCATTGTGGGCTCGACGCTGCACATCTCTATGGGCGCTGCGGAGATCGCCGATGTACTGTACGGGAAAGACAGCCTGACGATACGCCTTAAACCCCAGGCCGGGGCGCGGGAGGGGGCGCTGTTTGTGTACAGCCTGAAACCGCTTTCCTGTGAAGGGGCGGAGGGTCTTACGGCGGGGGCGATAACAAACGCCGGCGGGGTGTACGAGATTCCGGTAAGCAACCGGGACCGGCGGGCCCCGTGTCAGGAACTGCGGCTGCGGATCCGGTAAAGGTATTGTGCTGGGCGCGGTAAAAGGATCTCCGGCTACCGGCCCGGCGTTTACTCGTCCCAGGTAAGGAAAACCATGCTGGGCTTCGTCAGGGGGTCCTTCCTGCCGGAAGCGTAAAGCTTGGCGGTGTATGCACCGTTGTTAAAGGTTATGCTTTCGGAAGTCCCGGTAACCAGGTTCCAGCGTTTGTGGTTCACACCGGGAAGGTTTACGCTGATAGTCTTGCTGAAAAGGGCGCTCTCGTTCCACACGATCAAAACCCGGCTGCCGCCGTTCCCTTCAAAATAAAAACTCCGCGTGCTGGAGGGCATGGTTAAATTCTGATACGTGCCCGCCCGGAAGACCTTGCCGGACAAATTGTTCGCACACAGGGCATAGGCCCAGTACCCTCCCTTTTTCCGCCAGGGCCGGGTACTGTCATCCACCAACCCGTAGGAATCGTCATCAAACATCTGGTACCAAAAAAAATTCCGGACACCCCCCACGGCAAGCAGGGTAATGGTTTTGGCTACCATTTCGGACATCCTCGATTCTTCTACCGTCTGGGGGGAGAACCCACGGGTTGGGAAACCGACTTCGTTTACCCAGATTTTATCGGCAAAACCGTAGGGACTTACCGCAGTCTTAAATCTGTTGAACGTGCGGCCCGTGGCCTGGGCGCTCATGTGATACGGATGAAAGGCAACCCCGTCCGTTCCCTCCATCGCGCCGGATTCGAACAACTCCTTAATCCATGCGGTATTCCCAAACACAACATCCAGATCACTTAAAACACCGCCGATAACCGTCGTTCTGGTTCCTTCCGCTTCGTCCAGTTCACGGATCGTCCTGACTGCCTCCCTGGTAAGCGCGAAAAATTCTTCTTTTGTGCCCTGCCAGAACTGTTTCAAATTGGGCTCGTTCCAGATTGCCCAGGCGTCAACCGTACCGTAACCGTGTTTTCCGTTGTAGCGTTGTACCGTTTCCCTGACATAATCGCAGTACAGGGGGATCTCCGACGCGGAAACGTAATCGTGGGTCCTGCCGTCATTAAACCTGTCGTCGGTATATGTCCCGTCATGAATCCAGCCCGTATCGTAGAGAAGCATACCCAGAATCTTTTTTCCCCCGGCCTTGGCCCGACTTACATAACGATCAAAAGCCTCATAGCGCCAATCCCCGTCCGCCGGTTCTACACTGCTCCAGCTGAAATCCCTGTGTACCCAAACTACGCCCATCTCCTCAAGCAGGGCGTATTCCGTATCCAGATCGTCCGAATACCCGGTATGAATAAGCCCCGCAAAATCCCCCGGAATATTAAAAGACCTGCCTGGGGGAACACCGGAACAAGAATAAAAAGAGAATGACAATACGAACCCAAGAAGCAGACCATTGCCGTACTTCATACCCATAATGTACTACCAATATGGCCGCCTGTCGATATTCCTTCCTGTTCCCGCCCCGCATCTTTCCGGCGTCTTTTCTTCCGCAAAAACTGAAGAATTGCCGCGACCATCATAATGAAAAGACAGGTGAAAACAGTTACCCTATACGTATAGTTTGTCTATGATGTAGACACATCACGGACAAACTTCCTTAAAAAACTTAATGGCAAAGAGAGGGTTTACAATGCTGGAGAGTCAGAAAGTCCGGGCTCTGGCCCCGGAGATGGACCCCCTGCGGCTGGGGATGGGTTGGCAGGTGGAGGATCTGGAAAAGCCGCAAATTTTGGTGGAAAGTACCTTTGGGGACAGCCATCCGGGGAGCGCCCACCTGCTGGACCTGGTGGAGCGGGTTACCGCAGAACTGGGCAGGAGCGGCGGCAGGGGGGCCCGTTATTTTGCCACCGACATCTGCGACGGCATGGCCCAGGGCCACGATGGGATCAACTATTCCCTGGCAAGCCGGGACACTATCTGTTCCCTCATTGAAATTCACGCCAGGGCGACCACGTTTGACGGCGCGGTGTTCCTTTCAAGCTGCGACAAGGCGGTTCCCGCCCATCTTATGGCGATTGGCCGGCTTAACATCCCCGCCATTCTGGTACCCGGCGGTGTAATGGACGCGGGGCCGGACCTTCTTACCCTGGAACAGATCGGGGCCTACAGCGCCATGGAAAAACGGGGGGAGATTAGCAAAGAGAAACTAAATTACTACAAGCAGCACGCCTGTCCCTCCTGCGGGGCCTGCAGCTTCATGGGGACTGCCAACACCATGCAGATCATGGCGGAAGCCCTGGGGCTGGCCCTTCCCGGCAGCGCCCTGCAGCCAGCGCTTGGCGGTGGCTTGCAGGAGACGGCAGCCGGGGCGGGAAGGCAGATAGTCGCCCTGGCCCTCCGGGGGCTCAAAGCCAGGGACATCGTGACGGCCAAAAGTTTTGAAAACGCCATCCTGGTCCATGCGGCAATTTCCGGTTCTTCCAACGCCCTTATCCACCTTCCCGCCATCGCCAGGGAGTTCGGCATCAAGCTGGACGCGGAAAGTTTCGACCGTATCCACCGGGGGGCCCCTTACCTGCTGGACATCCGGCCCGCGGGCAGGTGGCCGGCCCAGTACTTCCACGCCGCCGGGGGAGTCCCCCGGATCATGGAGGAGATCAAAGACCGGCTGCACCTTGACGTGCTTACGGTTACCGGGAAAACCCTGGCAGAGAATCTTGAGGAACTAAAAACGACCGGATACTACGAAGCCTGCGACCTGTATCGTGCGAAAATAGGCGGTAAGGCGGAAACCTCCGGCAAGATGGAAACTTCCGGTAAGACGGAAACCTCCAGCAAGGCGGAAACCTCCGGCAAGGCGGGGCTTACTATTGAGCGCACCGATATAATCCGCAGCGTCAATAATCCTATCGGTTCCGACGGGGCTATTGCCGTCCTCAAAGGCAACCTTGCGCCGGAGGGCGCGGTAGTAAAACACTCCGCCGTACCCAGGGAGATGTTCCGCGCCGTGCTGCGGGCCCGCCCCTTTGACTGCGAAGAAGACGCCATTGACGCGGTACTGCGCCACCGCATTAAGCCGGGAGACGCGGTGATCATCCGCTACGAGGGACCCAGGGGTAGTGGTATGCCCGAAATGTTCTACACAACCGAGGCCATTGCCTCCGACCCGGAACTGGGCCGGAGCATCGCCCTTATTACCGATGGCCGCTTTTCCGGGGCCTCCCGTGGACCCGCCATAGGCCATGTATCCCCGGAGGCCGCGGCCGGGGGGCCTATTGCCCTGCTGGAAGACGGGGACCTTATTGAGCTGGACATTCCCCGCCGTCTTTTGCGGATCGCCGGTATTGCCGGCAGGCAGATGGACGAAGCGGCAATCAGCCGAATCCTGGAGGAGCGCAGAAAAATCTGGATAAAACCCGCCCCCCGGTACAACCGGGGTATTTTGAAACTTTTTACGGAAAACGCAGCCTCTCCCGTGGACGGCGGGTATATGGCGTAAAAGCCATTACAACGTTACCAGGTATTTTTTCATCATCCGGTGAACGCTTAAATGCCGCTTAAACGTGCGGAGCCCCGGCTTTCCCATGTCGTAGCCGTTGTTGAGGAATTCCGCTTCCCCCAGATGATCTTTGGCCATGCGGTAGTAAAGGTACACGTTAAAGTTGGAGATGTTTGCCTTGGCAAAGTAAACGTAGGCTGTCCTGCCCAGCAGTTCCCAGATGGCGTAGCCTTCCGGTTTTCCCGCCACCTGCAGCAGGAATCCGCCGTAGACCGAAGGGTTAAAAATCTCTCCCATGTTTTTTAGGGAATCCCTGGCGCAGCCCGCAAAGGCCCGGCAGGCGTCGCAGTCCTGGTGGCGGCACCATTCATCCTCAACCTCAAAACAGCGGTCAAAATTGTCCCCGGTCAGGGGCTGCAGGGAAACATCCGGGGTACTAAAACAGCGTTTCAGACTGTTCCGCTTGTTCAGGTTGACCCCGCCGTTCCATTCCAGAATATCCGCAACACGGTACACGTATTCACTGTAATCGCCGGAACACTCGGCGCGAAAGGTTCCGGAAGCAGCGGTTCCGCCGTCCGCCGGTTTTCCCTCCGGGCCCAGCGCGGCCTGCAATGCCGCAAGAAGCGTCTCATCCACCGCCCAGATCCGCAGCGCGTCCAGCCCGGCCTGCTGCGCCATGCTGCGGAGTTCGCCGGTAAGCCGGCGCAAGGGGCTGCTGTCTATCGCAGTATCACTGCTAATTTCCACAGAGCTGCCGTTAACTTCTGTAATATTATTGCTGTTAACCCCAATGGCATTACTGTTGTTAACTTCCGTGGCATTACTGTTGTTAACCGTGGCGGCGCAGGGCGGGCGCTGGATGTAAAAATACAGGTCCCCGGACTGGTAGAACCACAGGCTGCACAGAAAGCCGTCAATGATCCTGTAAAGGGCGTCGAAGCCGAAGGCCCAGATGGTGGAAACCGTGGCGGTAAGCTCGTGGAATTGATGAATACCCGTATCATAGGCCTTAAACACCGGGTAACTTTCCCGGCCTATGGGGGAAAACCCCTGCTCCAGGAAAAACTTCCGGCTGCGGAACCGGAGTTCAGGACCGCACTGCTGTTCCCCGCGGACAAGCGCCAGGGGTTCTTCCGGCGTAGCGCCATCGTTCAGGAGGGCTATCACCGGGAACCGTCTTTCGCATAGATGTCTTTCTCATAGACGCACAGGTACTTGCGCCATTGCTCGCAGCGCCCCAGGTGCCGCTTAAAACGCCGTAGCCCCTCTTTACCCATGTCTTCGTTGATATTCAACAGTCCGGCTCCGCCCCCCAGTTCATCCCTGGCCAGCAGGTAGATCAGATACACAAACAAATTTTGAACGGTTCCCTTGCCAAAGTGAAGGTAGGCCCGGCCCTCTTCACGCTGTTCCCAGACCAGGTACCCGGATAGTTTGCCCTCCGCATAGGCCAGAACCCCGCGAAAATACCGGTCGTCGTAGATCTCCCCCATAATTTCCAGGGCCCGCAGTTCACAGCCGGCAAAGGCGGAACAGAGGGCGCAGTCCTGGGAAGCGCACCACTCCCGTTCCACGTCAAGGAACAGCCGCCGGTTATCGTTGTTCATGGAAACCAGGGTAATATCACGGCGATCCAAGAATTTGTTCAGGTGGGTGTGTTTTTTGTGGTTGATTCCCCCGGAAAGATTCACAATATCCGCGGGTTTATAGACATATTCGCTGTGATCATCACTGTACCCGGCCTTTACCGTAAAACCGGGAACCCCCGTAAACTGTTCCAGAAAGCGTTCTTCCACCGCGTAGATCCGCAGTACGGACAGCCCCGCCCCCCGGACAAGTTCGTAGAGGGTTTCAATAAGCCCCCTCAACCTGTCCCCATCTGAACAAAAACTTTCAGGCTGTTTCAGTTCAACATAAGGCTCCATACCGTCGAAGAAAAAAACCGTTACCAGGCACCCGTCAATAAACCGGTACAGCTCGTTAAACGACAGGGTCCAGAACGTGGAAACCGCGGGGGTCAGCTCGGAAAGGATGGAAACCCCCTTAAAATCCCGGAACAGGGGATAACTTTCAGGGCTTACCGGAAGAAAATCCCGGTTCAACAGATAATCCCGCGCCCTTCTGTCCCTTTCGTTCAGGGACCGCCGCCCCTCCCCACCAAGCCCCGCGTGACTCAAGTTAGGGGACCCGCCCCAGGGGAAAGGGAATTGCCGTCACTATAGCGCGCGCTCCCCTGGACTTTTCGGTTAAAACGTCCGAATTCCTGGTAAAGGTACAGATGTACTTGGGCCAAAGTTCGTAGACGCTCAGGTGGCTCTTGAAAAGCCGCAGTCCAGGGCTGCCCATATCCTCGTTGATGTTCATGTACTCAAGCCCCTTAAAGCGCCCGCAGTTTTCCGAATCCGCAAACAGGTGGTAGATCAGGAATACGAAGAACCCTTCCACCACCGCCTTGCCAAAGTAAAGAAAGGCAAGATCTTTCCCCATCCGCTCACAGATAACGTAACCGGCGCTTTCCTCCCCCTGGTAGAGGAGAAGTCCCGCGTGGCGGCGCTCATCAAAGAGTTTCACCATATTCCACAGGGCCTTCCGCTCACAGCCCCCAAAGGAAGCGCAGTAGGTACAGTTCTTCCCCCGGCACCAGGCATCCTCAACGGCAAGACACTCATGCACATTGGCCTGAGTCAGCGGCTGCAGGGACACCCCCGACAGGGCGGAACAGCGCCGAATCCGCTTACGCTTGTAGAAATTCGCCGCGCCCGAAAGTTCCAGCAGATCCCCGATCCGGTAAGCGTATTCATCATCCTGGGGACGGCGCTGGGTTTCTACATGGTACCCCTCAAGCCCCTCAAATTCCGCCAGGTATTTTTCGTCGATAAAGCGGACCTGCAGAAAGGGCAGACCCGCCTCACGGCACAGGTCGTAGAGTATGTCGATAATCCGCGCCAGCGGCAGTTGGGGCAGGCCGGCGGCGGGACGGTGAATGGTAACGTAAACAGGTTTTGCCTGGTGGAAGTAGACCGTACACAGACAGCCCCCGATAAGCTTGTACAAACCCCGATAGGCGAACGACCAGGATGCTATAACAGGGGCGCTCATCTCCTGTAAAACACTGTACCCGGAAAAAGCGCTAAACACAGGGTAAGCCGCAGGATCGGCAGGCAGGAATCCCTGGTCCTGGAAAAACCGCCGAGCCTGGCGCAGCCAAACCGGATCACTCCTATGATCGCACCGCGCTTCAGTCTGCCGCTCAAGACAACATGCTGTTGAATTCACTCCCTTAGTATAGCGGAAATTTGGTTTTTGACACCAGACATCTGGCAGCCCCGAAATGCCCCATTCAAAAAATGTTACCAAGCCCTTGAATTGTCCTGTGGTACCGGGCTATTCTATACCAATGAATGATGGTCCTGTCGCCTCTTATCTTGCTTCCACCTCTCCCGATAAGGTGGATACCGGCCTTTTGGCATACCTTTGTAACCTGGAAGAAACTGCCCGTTCCGCCCCGGAAATTGCCCGGTCTATTGTCAAGGAACTGGAAAGCCAGCGGAGCCGGGTAAAACTTATTGCCAGCGAAAACTACTGTTCCCTGGCGGTGCAGTTGAGCATGGGGAACCTTCTGACCGACAAATACGCCGAAGGTATGCCCGCCCACCGGTTTTACGCGGGGAATGAGAATGTAGACGCCATCGAATCCCTGGCCCAGGCGGAGGCCTGCAAGGTCTTTGGTGCGGAATACGCCAATGTACAGCCCCACTGCGGGGCGGACGCCAATATTCTGGCTTATTGGGCCATTTTGTCTACCCGGGTAGAAATTCCGGCCCTGGAAAAACTGGGGGAAAGCAACCTGTACCGCCTAAACGATGCCCAATGGAAGGGACTCAAGGTGGAATTGGGGAATCAGCGTCTTTTGGGGCTGGATTACTACTCCGGGGGCCATCTGACCCACGGTTACCGCTACAATATTTCCGCCCGGATGTTCGATGTTCACGGCTATACCGTGTCCAGGGAGACCGGACTTCTGGATTATGACGAGATTGAGAAGCAGGCCAGGGAAGTACGGCCCCTTATTCTTCTGGCGGGCTACTCCGCCTACCCCCGGAAGATCAATTTTCAACGGATGCGGGAAATTGCCGATTCGGTAGGGGCGGTCCTTATGGTAGACATGGCTCACTTTGCGGGCCTGGTGGCCGGAAAGGTTTTTACCGGGGAGTGGGATCCCGTACCCTGGGCCCATGTAGTTACCACCACGACCCATAAGACCCTGCGGGGTCCCCGCGCGGGGCTGGTGCTTTCTACCGGGGAATTTGCCGAAGCCCTGGACAAGGGCTGCCCCCTGACAATGGGCGGTCCCCTGCCCCACGTCATTGCCGCCAAGGCGGTGGCCTTGCGGGAGGCCGGGTCTCCTGCCTTTCGTGAATATGCCCGGCAGATTGTGGAAAATTCCCGTGCCCTGGCCGCCGCCTGCATCAAGGGGGGGCTGGATGTACTTACCGGCGGTACCGACAACCACCTGCTCCTTGTGAATGTCCGCAGCCTCCAGGATGGAACCCTTACCGGACGCCAGGCGGAAAGCGCCCTCCACGAGTGCCATATCACCCTGAACCGGAACAGCCTTCCCTTTGATCCCAACGGTCCCTGGTATACTTCGGGCCTGCGGATTGGGACTGCGGCGGTTACCACCCTGGGGATGGGTCCCGCGGAGATGGAGGAACTGGGGGCCCTTATTAGCCTGGTACTTAAGAACACCAAGGCCGCCCCCGATGCAAAAAACCCTGCCCGGAAGAGTAAGACTCATTATGATATTGCGGAAACTATCAAAAAAGAGACCCTGGAACGGGTTGGAAGACTTCTGGACCGTTTTCCGGTTTACCCGGAACTGAATTTGCAGATCCTGAAAGCCGCTTTTATTCGGTAAATTAAAAGATAATTACCTGATTATGTGCTAATTTGCCATATTTTCCCCCTATTTATTGTATTTGATAACCCGTTGAAGTATGCTAAGTACAGTATATTGTTTTTTTTTGAAATTCGGGGGTGCTTTATGAAATTAAAATTGCGACTTACCCTGATCACGGCGATCTTGATTATTGTGTCCGTGTCAGGTGTATCACTTGTTTTGCTTATACAGGCGCGTAAAATACAGACGGAAGAGGCTTTTTCGAGCATGCAGGACCTTACCGGCAGGTACGCCATCATGATGCAAAACCGGTATGAGAATTACCTTTTTGTTGCCAAAACCCTGGCGGATATTATGAATTCCTACGAGGGGATCCCCGTCGAAGAACGCCGGGAACGTTATGATCAAACGATCCTGTCCATCATGGAATCCAACGCAAATTTTATGGGAATGTTTTCCATCTGGAAACCCAATGCTATTGACGGCAATGATGTGTCGTTTATCAATGAATCGGGAAGCGATTCAACAGGCAGGTATATGCCCTGGTATTCCCGCAGAACCGGAAGACTGGAAGAACTGTCCCTGGCGGAGTATGAATATTACAACGATGTGCTTGCCAATATCGACAGCCCCGATCCGGTTATAAGCCTGCCATACCACACCCAATATGCCGGGAAATCTATTCTTGCTACCAGGCTCTGTTATCCCATTATTACCAGCAGGGGCATTGTGGGACGGGTGGGGGTTATGGTGGACCTTACCTCATCGTCTGATGTTATTGCCCAGATAAAACCCTATGGGAACGGCCGGGCGGTCATGTACGCCACCGATGGAACCATCGTGGCCCATTATGACGCCACCAAGGTAGGCGAAAAGATAGACGCCGCCTATTCAATGAGCATCCTTGGTCAGAAGGCGGTAAACGATACCCTTGAAACCCTCAGAACCGGACGGCCTAATTCGGGACAAAACAACGGGCGCATATTTGAAAGTTATCCCTTCTACGTGGGGGATGTAAAAACCGCCTGGACCATCCTCACCTCGGTTCCGGAGTCCGATGTATTCGATGCGGTAGACCGGCTCACCAAAGTTGCTGTTATTATCATTATTATTGCTATCATCATCGGCGGGACAGTTACGTTCTTTGTTGCCAGCACTATCGCTAAACCAATTATCAACGTGGCCCTTACCCTGAAAGATATTTCCGAAGGGGAGGGGGACCTGACCAAGACCATCGCCGTACATTCCAGCGACGAAATTGGCGATCTGGCAAAGTACTTTAACATGACCCTGGAAAAAATCAAGAGCCTGATAGTCTCCATTAAGCGTCAGACAGTGGCCCTGTTTGACATTGGCAGCGAATTGTCCAGCAACATGACGGAAACCGCCGCAGCGGTGAACGAAATTACCAGTAATATCCAGAGCATCAAGGCCCGGGTGATCAACCAGAGCGCTTCGGTAACGGAGACCAACGCTACGATGGAACAGATCACCGCAAACATTGACAAGCTGAACGGCAATGTTGATAAGCAGAGCAGCAGCGTATCTAAATCTTCCAGCGCTATTGAGGAGATGATCGCCAATATCCAGTCCGTTACCAACACCCTGAACAAAAACACCGAAAGCGTAAAGGATCTTCTGGAATCCTCTGAGGTGGGCCGTACAGGACTTCAGGAAGTAGCCGCCGACATTCAGGAGATTGCCCGTGAGTCCGAAGGGCTTTTAGAGATCAATGCGGTGATGGAGAACATCGCCAGTCAGACGAACCTCCTGTCCATGAACGCCGCTATCGAGGCGGCCCACGCCGGGGAGGCGGGGAAAGGTTTTGCGGTTGTAGCCGACGAGATCCGTAAACTGGCGGAGTCAAGCGGGGAGCAGTCAAAGACCATCAGCACGGTTCTTAAAAAGATCAAAGACTCCATCGACAAGATCACCAAGTCAACGGATAACGTGCTGAACAAGTTCGAGGCTATTGACAGCGGGGTTAAGACGGTTTCCGAACAGACGGGGAATATCCGGAACGCTATGGAAGAGCAGAACGTGGGGAGCCAGCAGATTCTGGAGGTAATCGGGCAGCTTAACGAGATCACCCAGATGGTAAAGGGCGGGTCCGATGAGATGCTGGAGGGGAGCCGGGAAGTTATTACGGAGGGGAAGAACCTGGAGATGGCGACGCAGGAGATAACCAACGGGATGAACGAGATGGCGACCGGGGCGGATCAGATCAACGTGGCGGTAATCAGGGTGAACGAGATCAGCGGCAACAACAAAGAGAGTATCGACATACTGGTCAAAGAGGTAAGCCGCTTTAAGGTCGAGTAGGACCAGGTTTTTTATCGCATGTACCCCTGCCCATCTTTTTCCCGTCTGCGGTGCGGTAGGGGTTACGGCAGTATTTCAAATAGTGCCGGTAGGCGGCGCTGCTTTCGTAATATCCCTCAAGTCCTTTGAACGATGAAGATTCGTCACAGCGGTACAGTTCCATCAGGGTAGGGTAAAGGACGGCCTCCACAATTTCCCGGGTGCGGTTCAGGGGGAGCCGGGGCATGGCGGCGGGAAACATGTGGTTCTTAACAAGCCAGGCTACATCGTCGATCAGCCTCTGGTTAAAACCAAGGCGGCCCAGGAAATGCTGGGCTACGCCGGCCCCCAGCTCGGCATGGGCCCGGAAACGGCGCCCCCCGGAGGATTCGGCAAGGGGCTTGCCGGAATCGTGGAGGAGCAGGGACAGGGACAGGCGCAGATCGTAAGCTGTGTGGTTCCGGCCACTTTTGCGGTATCTGAAAGTTTCCATGGTGTGTTTCCAGACATTGCCCTCCGGGTGAAATTCCTTGGAGTGATCCACGCCGTCAAGCAGGGCAAGTTCCGGCCAGTATTTCCCCACAAAATTCGCAGCCTTAAGAAATTCAAACCCCAATTCAGGATGGGGTGAATCCAGCAGCCCCATAAGCAAAAGCCGCTGCTCTTCCCGGCAGGGAGGCGCCGAGCGGGGCAATGCGCCGGCGGCAACGGCAATTTTTACAAGTTCCCGCTGCCTGTTTTCCGGTTCGCAGGAGTCGCAGGGGTTGTCGCTGACCGGCGGCTTAAAGCGGCTGCAAACCTTGCAGGATTCCTGAAACCCGTAACGCGCCAGGATAAGCGCCCCATCCGTAACGCCCCGCAGCCAGTTTTCCGCTGTTTCAAACCCTTCCCACCAGGGCGGGGCCTCCTGGTCCTGGGCCCTGTTGCCTGTGGCGCCGGTCTGCGGCTGCCCTGCATTACGAAGCCGGCGCAGCAGGGGGTAGAATCCGCAGGGGTCATAAAAGCGGCCGGTCTTCCAGTCCTGGGAAAAACAGAGGATACCGTAGGCTGAATCTTTTATGGCGCCGCTGTCGGGACAGCGGAACAGGTAGTCCCTGCCCTGAAATTCCACCGCCGCATCCGCCAGCACCGCGCCGGGGAAACGGAGGTTTTCAAACAGGCGGGCCAGTTCGGTAAGAGAGGCGTTAGTGTCCACCAGCACGAAAGGCAGGGAATCGCGGTCCAGATAGCGGTCAATGGCGCTGAAGCCCCGGAGCCATGCCTCATGGCCCTGCACTATCAGGGCCTCGCGGATTCCTCCGCTTCCTTCAACCGGCAGGTTTTCCATCGGCAGGTTTTCCATCATTCTACCCGGCCCGTTTCAAAACGTGAAGTTTTGAAACGGGCCCATCCTTTTACGGAAGCGATCCCAAGGGCAAGATCGGCATGGCCTCCCCGTTTCGGGAAAGGCGGTACCACAGATCATCCGGTATACCGGCCGGCCACAGGGCACGTAAAAAAGCCGGCAGAGGCAGGGCGCCGGAAGCGGCGAAAGACGGCATGGAAAGGCCAAAACGGGCGCTCAGTTTGTCGATAAACCTGGGCTTGGGGTATTCGCTGTAACGCACACGTTTATCCGCGGGAATTCCGGCAAGTTTCCGTGCTGTCTGCAGGGCTTCGGCCAAGCCGCCAATCTGGTCCACCAGCCCCGCTTCCTTGGCCCCAAGCCCGGAGTAAACCCGGCCCTGGGCCACAGCTTCCACCGCTTCAGGGCTAAGGTTCCGCCCCGCGGCGACGTTTGCCACAAAACCGGCGTACAGGTCCAGGATAAGGCGGCGAAACTGTTCCTCCTCTTCCCCGCTCAGGTCCCGGCAGGGGATCAGAAACCCCGCCATAAGGTCGGCGTGGGCTCCCCGGCTTATCATATCCACCCCAAGCCCCAGCTTGTCGTAAAACCCCTTGTCGAAAAACCAGGCGGCGATAACCCCGATGGATCCGGTAAGCGTGTAGGGAGATGCGACAATACTGTTGGCGTTCATGCTGACCCAATACCCGCCGGAGGCGGCCACGGAACCCATAGAAACCACCACGGGGATCCGCTTTTTTGCATCGCTGAGCGCCCGCGCTATATGATCCGCCGCATCCGCACTGCCTCCGGGGGATTCTACCCGTAATACCAGGGCTTTAACGGCCTTACGGCAGGAAATTTTCCGGATCAGCGGGGCAAGGTTTCTGGCCGCCATACCCCGTTCAAAATCCGTCTGACCCCTGGCGTATATCAGGGCAATTTCGCCTTTTTCCCCCGGAAAGCCGCCGCGTGCCGTGCGGTAAGGGCGGGGCTCAAGCCCTTTTCCGCTTTCCGCTCCGGTCCTTTTTTTGTTCTCCTTTCCTGCCCCCTTTCCTGCCCCTGTAGAGGTCCCGGTCCCCTTTCCGGCTTCAGTCCCCTTTTCGCCGTATCCGGCCGGCAGCAGGCTGAACTGGGCATCCCCCCAGCGGAACCAGAACTTCGGCTCTCCCCCTTCCAGTTCCTGCACCGCCTCCTGTACTGCCTCTCCCTGGCCGGTGTAGTCCACCAGACCCCGCTCTTTTGCCCGACCGGCGGAATACAGGTACTCATCGTTCATGATACGGTCAATATCATCCGCGCTCCAGGAACGGGATTCCATCAACAGGGCCCTGGTTACGGCAATGGTATCATCCAAATAGGCGCCGTACTGTTCTTTGTCCGCTTCGGAAAGACTGTTACGGGTAAACAATTCCTGGACGGATTTGTATTTCAGATAACGCAGTTCCCGCACACCGATACCGGCTTTTTCCAGTGTACGATGGACAAAACCCCGCCCGTAGAGGAACCCCAAAAAACTTAAGGATCCCGTAGGATCAAGAACAATTTTATCCGCCACCGACACAAGACAGTAGAGATCCATGTCCCCCCGGCTCAGGTATGCGACAATTTTTTTACGCCTTTCTGTACCCGGGCCGGACTGCCTGGTAACGGACTGTGAATCCGGTGTTTTGAAGGATTCCAGCATCTTCCGCAGTTCCCATAGCGAGGAGCGGTCCGCGGAAAACCCCGAAAGGTTAAGCACCAGACCCCGGATATGCCTGTCGTTCCGGGCCTTTTCGATAAGCTTAAAAATTTCAAGTAAAGAACCGGACGTAGAACGGGATTTTAGCGGGCTTACGGGGATCGGCGTCTGTTTCCCCAGGCATAGCTCAAGATAAGCGCCGGAAACCGGCGGCAAAACTTTTCCGGCAGATTGTTTGGAAGCCGTAGTATTACCCATGCTTCAATACTATCCCAGGCAGCTTGGCCGATCATAGCCCCGTATTCCGGGGTTTTATGAGCGAAGCGCAACAAACTGATAGCGGGAAAGATGCGTTTTTGAGTGGCAGTACTATTTTGAGTGGTAGTATTATGAACCCCCCGATACTGCCTTAATCAGTTCATCCAGCCTGTACCCGGAGCTTTCTTCGGCCTTTAGCATGGCCCGGACAAATTCGGCGATAAAGGCGGCCCTGCCGGTGTTTTCCGCGGCAGCCACAAAAACCGGCCCCAGGGCTTCTTCGTCTTCGACAAACAGGAAGCATGACAAGTACAGGAGACTTTCCTCAAAAGCCTCCTTGTTGAACCAGGTAATGTCGTTAAAACGGTTCACCCCCAGGATCCGGCGGAAGTCGTCGGCCTGGTAATTTTCCACGATCAGGGTCGCAGCCCAGGCCCCTGCGCTGGGTTTCTCCGGGATTATCATGGCATTTCCCGCCGGCCTGGTTTCCACGGCTTCTGCGGCCTCCCTGTCCGTCACTTCCGCGTCCGCTGCCCCCATGCCAGACCGGGCCCAGGTCCGGCCAAGCAGGGCTTTCATAAGCTCCACTACCCGCCAGGATACATCGCCCTTAAAACCCAGGTCCCGGAAACAGTCTTTAAGTTTCCGGTCCAACTGCCAGTGGTCCAGCAGTGCGGCTAGGCCCTGACCGGGCAGTTCAAAAATCGCCCGCAGCAGGGCCAGGACCCCATAACCTAACACATAAGCTGCAAGTTCCCCCTCCGCCGCGGTGTAAAGGGGCCGGAGGGCTTCCGCCACCGGGCTGGTTCTGATAGTGATAAACCGCTCCAGAAAAATGGAAAACTGCGTCAGGGCACGGGTCGCAGCCGCGTCCTTGGCTTTTTGTTTAGCGTCTTCCGGGACCAGGCCGGGACCGGAACCAGGGCCGGGACCGGAGCCAAGACCAGGACCAGGGCCAAAACCGGGGTTAGGGCCGGGACCGGGGTAGACAAAGGGTTCATAGCTGCCGTCCGCGCCGTCCAGGTATTCGACTGCGGCCCCGGTAAAGTCCAGAATCGGCGCCATACATTCCTTCAATAGCGATACCAGCGCGCCGGAATTGGCGGATTCCGCGGCGACTTCCAGGTCCCGGACCCGCCGGGGGGCAAGAAGTTCGGTAAAGGGGCGGTAGATTGCCCCAAGGAACAGGTCCGCTGCCGCCGCATCCGGGTCCGGAGTCCCCCGGCCGTTCAGTTCATGGTTCAGCCGGGACCAGCGCCGGGACCAGGGACCCCCGGCGCCGTCCTCCCGCTCGTGAATATCCAGAAAAACCTGGGCTTCGTATCCCTTCAGGGACA
>JAITJW010000025.1 GCA_031278715.1 Treponema sp.
GGGAACGGCCGGGGGAGAGGTCTGCCCAATCCCGTACGCACAAGGAAAGAGGCTTCTCCGACGGGAAGTTTTGGAACAGCTTTAAGGGGAAGAATTTAAACCGCAAAGGTTCGTCGAACCTTTGTTTCGTTGTGGTACCTCTTAACCGTACTTTTCAGCGATTTTACATTTACCACTCGTAGTTGCTGAAGAAGTTACTGCGCAAGGGATTAGAGGGGCGCGTCAGACCCGGAGGGTCTGCGCGGCCCCCGCAGCCCCGCTGTGGCGGGGTAAGGAGGCCGGAGCGGGCCGCTATGGGCGGACACGCGGAGCCCCGTAAAGCCCGGGTTTCGGTGTTTGCGCCGAAAATGCGCCCAAATTTCTCGCAAGCCCTTGTATAAATATAAAATTGCTGCGTACTTTAGCCAATTATTGATTATTCCTCTTTTTCCCATTAAGATTAAAAGATTGGTAACTATTCAGTCGACTGTGGGGGATAGCGAGCATCGGCGGAATGAAGGGGCTTTTAGCCCCGAAATGAGCCGATTGGGAGCGAAAGGGGGGTGGAACCCCCTTTGTTAAAGCACTAGAGAACAAGAAAAAGTTCTGGAATTACGCTATGACTGAATAGTTACAAAGATTGAGGATGATCCGATGAAACTGTATAGCCGGGGACAGCTTGCTTTCTTTTCGGTACTGAGTGCCCTTATCGCCATTTTGTTTGCGGCAGGTATGGGACTTTTGCCTTTTAAAAATACCCGGGATGGCGGGGAAAACCCGGCTACCCGGCAGATCGCCGATAGTTCCGATGCGGAAGATCCTGGCGGAAACGACCCCCTTGAAGCTCTGAACCTCAGCCAAAATTACAATCCTATTCAGCTTAACGCCGCGGATCTTGTCTCCTATACCCAGGGTGAACGGGAAAATATCTCGATTTACGAACAGCTTAACGAGGCGGTGGTAAATATCACCACGGAAACCGTGGCCATTAACTGGTTTCTGGAGCCGGTGCCCCAGGAAGGGGGTTCCGGGTCCGGGTCCATCATCGGTACGGAGGGTTATGTCCTTACCAATAACCACGTTATAGAAAACGCTTACAAGGTGTTTATCAACCTGGCCGATGGGGCCCAGATCGAAGGGACTGTCGTAGGTACGGACCGGGAAAACGATCTGGCGGTGCTGAAATTCGACCCTCCCCGGGGGATGCAGCTCAAGACCGTGCCCTTCGGCGATTCGGCGAATCTCCGGGTGGGGCAGAAGGTGCTGGCCATCGGGAATCCCTTTGCCCTGGAACGTACCCTTACCGTGGGCATAGTCTCCGGTTTGGGCCGCCCGGTCCAGACCTCCCGGCAGAACATCATCCGGGACATGATCCAGACCGACGCCTCGATTAACCCGGGCAATTCGGGCGGTCCGCTCCTCGATGCCCAGGGGAAGATGATCGGCATAAACACGATGATCTACTCCCCTTCCGGCGGATCGGTCGGCATCGGCTTTGCCGTACCGGTGAACACAGCCAAGCGGGTGGTCGCCGAACTTATCGAACACGGCAGGGTCCGCCGGGGCTGGATCGACGCCTCGGTGGTCCAGCTTTTCCCCGCTCTGGTGCGCTACGCAAAATTGCCGGTGAATACCGGCCTTCTGATATCCCGCACCAAACGGAATGGTTTTGCCGAACAGGCGGGGCTGCGCCAGGGTTCCGAGCCGGTGCGCTATGGTTCAAGCGTCATCTACCTGGGTGGCGACATCATTACCAATGTCGATGGCATGAAGGTGAATAGCCTTGCGGACCTATACTCGGCCCTGGAGGACAACAAGCCCGGTCAGAAGGTGGCGGTGGAGATACTGCGCGGCGGCAGGACCGTAAAGCTGGAGATCGCCCTGGCGGACCGGGAAGAGATCCTTTCTCAGTAGGCGGGGTGCCCTCCCAGCCGCTTTGCCTGGCAGTAACTGAAGTAGGCGGTTTCGGTAAAGATCAGGTGATCAAGAAAATTGATTCCCAGAACATCCGCCGCGCGTTGAAGCGATTCGGTCACCGCGTCGTCCTCCCTTGAAGGCTCGGTCATCCCCGACGGGTGGTTGTGGGCGCATATTATCGCGCAGGCCCGGTCGCCCAGGGCATCGGAGAAAACTTCCCGCGGATGCACGATGGTCCGGTTTACCAGTCCCACGGTGATAAGGCGGACCGCCAGAACTTCGTGGGCGCCGTTGAGGGATATGCAGACAAAGTGTTCCTGCTTCCTGTTGGCGTAATGGCGGACAAGGGAGAACGCATCCGAGGGATGGTTGATTCTCGCGCCGGTTCCCCCCCAGCGGCGGCGTCCAAATTCCAGCATCGCCACCACCGCGCCGGCCTTGGAGAAGCCCAGCCCGGTCATCTGCACCAGTTCCCTGATCGTGGGAATACGCTTGCTCTGTTCCAGGCGCTCCAAAAGTTCTCCCGAAAGAACCGCCACATTTTTTCCCCGCACCCCGGTATTGAGGAGTATCGCCAGAAGCTCCTGATCCGACAACGCCTCGGGCCCGTGTTTTACCATGCGTTCCCTTGGTCTTTCCTCGGCCGGTAGTTTTGCCGGTGCGGTCAAAGCTTCCATCACGTACCGCCCTGTCTCTTCGCCCAGCTTTTTTTTCATAATTTCTCCCTGTAATCTGTCCGTAAAGGCATGACCGCCCACGGTTTCCATAAAAGATGGATCCCCCTCTTGTATTAATATGGGATTGAGTCGCCGTTTTGCTTTAATTGTCCGGAAAAATTTGTAATGAATTTAATGAATATTCAGAGGGGGGGCCTGTTACCGCGCGGCGCTTGTCATTCGACGTGACCATCGCCGGTCCCCCTGAATTATTACTAAATTGTAACTATTCAGTCGTGGCGCAACTTCAGAACTTTTTCTTGTTCTCTAGTGCTTTAACAAAGGGCCAAGGAAACCGCTCCCGCAGGTCGCGGCATTAAGGCCCTTTCGCTCTCAATCGGCTCATTGGGGAGCTAAGCTCCTTCCGGCTAAAGTCCCTCCGGGCTAAAAGCCCCTTCATTCCGCCGATTGCGGAAATGAAGTTGCCGACGCTTTCCTCCGCAGTCGACTGAATAGTTACACTAAATTTTCAGATTTTCGCCGTAAATACCGATAAATTGTTATGCAGATATTTTCACGTCGTCGCCTTTTAGCTCTGGCAGGCCCGGTATTATCAGGGATCCTGTTTTTTTCATGCGCCAGCAGCCCAAAAGCCGCCCTGGATCAGAAAGACGAGCGCGGCATATCGGTAGACAGACCGGACCGCGTCACCCTGCCCGAAAAAGCCGAAGAAGAGGCCCCTGTGGAAACAGCTGCCGTACCGCCTCCCCCGGAAGATCTTTCCCCGCCGGAATTGTTCCCCGAAGAAACACCCTTCGAGGAAGCGCCTCCCGAAGAAGCGCCTGCGGAGGGCATTCCCATCATGGGAGAAGGAGTGACCGGTCAGACGGATCTGAGCGCGTTTTTGCTGGACAACAATCCCGGTGCGGATCCGCTTTTTGCGGAGGAGCTGGCCGCCCTGTACCTGGAAGAATCGGCCATTGAGGGGATCAACCACGATATTGCTTTTGCCCAGATGTGCCTGGAGACGGGTTTCCTCCGTTACGGCGGCCTGGTAAAACCGGAATGGAACAACTTCTGCGGTCTTGGATCCCTTAATGCCGATTACCCTGGGGAAAGTTTTCCCAGCCCTCAAATCGGAGTCCGGGCCCATATTCAGCATCTAAAAGCCTATGCCAGCGATGAGGGCCTTAACCAGGAACTTGTCGATCCCCGTTACCGCTGGGTTCGTTACGGCTCATCCCCAACTGTGGAGAAACTCACCGGGGCATGGGCCGCGGATCGGGAATACGGGAACAAGATTCGGGGAATTCTTGAACGCCTGTACCGATTTACCGCAATTGAATGAGTGTACCCGCACCTTTCCCTGTTTCGCCCGCAGCAATTCTCGGTTTACCACGAACAGACACGAACTTCTGCGTTGCGCTTTTGGAATGATACCCGAATTCTCTTTGCAGTTTGTGGAGAAATAAGGGAAAAGAGGACGTAACCATTCAGCCGCCTACGGGACACCCGAATCCGCGCGCTAACTACGCCGCAGTGATGCGCGTGAGCCGGCGAGCGTGTTTACGGGATAAATGCGATACGGTGTGCCCCTCAATAGCTGTAACACCGGCAAAAAAGCTGCCGGGGGCTGAGCGCGTTTTTTGGCATCCATGCCGCACGGTGAGAGGTCCGGTAAATGCCGCGCGGCTTCTTTGTTCCTTTTGTTAAAGCACTGGAGAACAAGAAAAGTTCTAAGGACCCGCATAAGTATGGGTCCTAAATTACGTTACGACTGAATAGTTACGGAGAAGTTATGGTAGCAGTAGTATTAAAATGTTCGTTTTGCGGAAGTGAAGATGTCCGTTCCTATGGTCCGAGGGGACAGACCCCCACCTAGGAGGACAGACCCCTGGCGGCGGTTCCGACCAGCGGGGACAGACCCCCCAAAAGGGACAGGCCCCCGCTAGGGGGACAGACCCCTGGTGGCGGCACCGGACAGCGGGGTCAGGTCCCCCCCGGCAGGTCATCGACCGGAGACAAGCCCCCTGGCGGCGGTTCCGACTAGCGGGGACAGACCCCCTGGCGACGGCGGCATCGGACAGGGGGGACAGGCCCTCCCGGCAGGTCATCGACCGGAG
>JAITJW010000030.1 GCA_031278715.1 Treponema sp.
GGTGGGACTATCACGGGGGCGGGGGAATTCCTAAAATCAAAAAATTCCGCCATAAAAATTGTTGCGGTGGAACCGGAGGGTTCCCCCTTCCTTTCCCTGGGGAAGAGCGGTTCCCACAAAATTCAGGGTATTGGCGCGGGGTTTATTCCAGCGGTACTTAACACCAAAATCTACAATGAGGTGATCCGGGTAAGTGACGAGGATGCCTTTGCTACGGGAAAAGAAATAGCCCGGAACGAGGGTATCCTGGTTGGAACATCCTCCGGCGCGGCGGCATGGGCGGCCATAGAGCTTGCCAAACGGACGGAAAACCAGGGCAAGAATATTGTGGTCCTTCTTCCTGACACAGGAGAACGCTACCTTTCAACTCCCCTGTTTCTATAAAAAACGTGGAAGTCGACGGCACGTTATGATCCTCTATATCCGCAGCCGCTCCGCGTGGTGGTAGGCCTGGGTACGCAGTTCTTTTACCGAATCATCGGCCAGGTAATTGTCAAAGGGCATCATCCGGTCGATGTAGTGAAAACGGCCGGTGCCTGAACCTGAGGGGGGGACGATCTCGATAATCCTGTTGGCAATGGAATTGATAAATTCGTGATCGTGGGAATTAAAAATGATTACCCCGTTAAACGCAACAAGCCCGTCGTTGAGGGCGGTGATGGCCTCCAGATCCAGATGATTGGTGGGTTCATCCAGGATAAGCACATTGGCGCCGGAAAGCATCATTTTGGCCAGGAGGCAGCGTACCCTTTCCCCGCCGGAAAGGACATTTACGGGTTTAAGGGCCTCGTCCCCGGAAAAGAGCATGCGCCCCAGAAAGCTGCGCACGTAGGTTTCGTCCTGATCCGGCGAATACTGCCGGAGCCAATCGGTGATGGAAAGATCGGAATTAAAGCAGGCTGAATTTTCTTTTGGAAAATAGGAAAAAGATGTAGTTTGACCCCAGTACACATCGCCTGACCCGGCCTTCTTTTCCCCGGCAATAATATCAAAAAAGGCGCTTTTGGCGGCGTGTTCTATCCCCACAAAGGCAATTTTGTTTCCACGGTTTACAAGAAGGGAAAATTCATCCAGCAGTTTTGTCCCTTCATTTGTGAAGCACAGTTTTTCTACCCTAAGCACGTTATTGCCTATTTCCCGGCCAGGCTTAAAACCTGCGTAGGGGAATTTGCGGCTGGTAATATGGACATTTTCCAAGTCCAGTTTTTCCAATACCTTCTTGCGGCTGGTGGCCTGACGACTCTTGCTGGCATTGCTGGCAAAACGCTGAATAAATTCCTTCAGTTCCCTGGCCTTCTCCTCGTTTTTCTTTTGCTGATCCTTGGCCTGACGCTGAAGCATCTGACTCATCTGGTACCAAAAATCATAGTTCCCGGAATAAGAAGTTATCCTGCCAAAGTCTATATCGCAGATGTGGGTACATACGGAATTGAGGAAGTGCCGGTCATGAGAGACCACAATAACGGTATTGGGGAAGTTGATAAGAAATTCTTCCAGCCAGGAAATGGATTCCAGATCCAGGCCATTGGTGGGTTCATCCAGGAGCAGAATATCCGGATTACCGAACAGGGCCTGGGCCAAAAGTACCCTAACCTTGCCGGATTCATCAAGTTCGCTCATCATTTTGGAATGGTCTGCCTCATCAAGGCCCAGGCCGGAAAGAAGCTGCCCCGCCTGGGCTTCCGCCTCCCAGCCCCCAAGATCGGCAAAATCCGCTTCCAGTTCACTGGCCCGCATACCATCGGCCTCGGAAAAATCCGCCTTGGCGTAGATGGCCTCCCGCTCTTTTTGGATTTGGTAGAGTTTTGGATAACCCATGATCACGGTTTCAGGAACCGGGTATTCTTCAAAGGCGAAGTGATCCTGTTTAAGTACAGCGATGCGCTGGCCTGAACTGACTGAAATTTCCCCCCGGTCATACTCCGTTTCCCCGGAGAGGATCTTGAGAAAGGTTGATTTCCCGGCGCCGTTTGCCCCAATGATGCCATAGCAATTACCGGGGGTAAATTTAAGATTGACATCCTTAAAAAGAACACGCTCGCCAAAACTAAGACTAAGATCGGTAACAGTAATCACGCACTACTACTCCTGTTCGGATTTTGTTTTTATTCACTGCTATACTAGCAGAAAAGGGCCGTTATGGATACCTTTGATATATGGAATATACGGTGTACCGTAGCCGCATGGACAGGGTACGGGACGAGATGAAAAAACAGGGGATCGGCCTTTTTTTGGCGGGTCCGTCTTCCAATCTGTTTTACCTTACCGGCTACGCCGTGAACGGGGATGAGCGGCTGTTCCTCCTGGCCCTGCCCGCGGAGGGGGAACCTTTTATACTGGCGAATGTACTCTACCGGGATCAGGCGGCGGGCCTCCCGGTGGAGGAATTGGTATGCTGGAAAGACGGGGAGGACCCCTTCGCCCTTTTGAAGCGGGAGATTGAAGGGCGGCGCTGGCCGGTAAACAGGATCGCCCTGGAAGCGCAGATTCCGGCGCTTTTTTCCCTGCCCCTGGCGGAACAGTTTTCCCACAGCGGTTTTACGCTGGGTTCCCCCCTTACCGATCCGCTGAGGCTTCGTAAAGACAAGGTGGAACTTGACCTTATCCGCCGGGCAAGCGGGATTGCAGACCAGGCCCTGACCGCGCTTATCAACAGGGGCAGGTACTGGCTGGGCAAGACGGAGGCCCAGTTCCGTGATGCCCTGGTGGCGGAGATGGGCGCCGCCGGCGTTAAAGCCTGGGACCTTATTGTGGCGGCGGGGGCAAACGGGGCGGTACCCCACCACGTAACCGGACAGAGCCTTATCGAGGCCGGAAAGGGGCTTTTGGTTGACTTTGGCGGCGCTCTGGAAGGGTATAACACGGACTGTACCAGGACCTTTCATTTTGGCAGGCCGGATGCGGAATTTGAGAAGATCTACAACACGGTTCTGGAAGCCCATCTGGCGGCGGAAGCCGCTGCCAGGCCGGGGAATGTTTTGGGGGATGTGGACCTGGCCGCCCGTTCGGTTATCGAAAAAGCCGGGTATGGGCCGTATTTTACCCACCGTACCGGTCATGGCCTGGGGATCGACATCCATGAGGGGGCCTCCGTAGCCCGTGGCGAAACCACCCCTATTGTTCCGGGGATGGTATTTTCCATTGAGCCCGGTATCTATCTAAGTGGCCGGCTGGGGGTACGTATAGAAAACCTGGTAGCTATCGGCCCGGAAGGCCCGGAGGTATTGCACCGTTTCCCCCGGAACCTTATGGTGATTGACTAGCAGCCTGTTGCGCTTCGCGCACAAAATGGAGGCCCCCTATTACCGGACGTTTTAAGTTTTTGTTGAAACTGCCTGCCCCTGTTGTGGCGGCGGGAATCTGGTACCTCTCTTCTCAGCCGATACTGCCCAAACCCAAGGGGATTTTGGGATTTGATAAATTTCAGCATTTCCTGGCTTATTTTGTGCTGACCGCCGCCATTGCCCTGTGGTTTTCCCGTGAAAGGTGGCGGTGGCCCGGCCTCCGGCCTCCGGTTGTTACCGCCGCGCTGGGCTCGCTATACGGCATTATTGACGAGGTACACCAGTACTTTGTTCCGGGCAGGGATTGTAATGTACGGGACTGGCTTGCCGACACGCTGGGGGCGATACTTGCCGTTGTTGCGGTAAAACTTGTCCTGGCTAAATGCCGGCGTCTTTAACTGTTCGTGCTTGTTACCAATTATTACGAGTGCAAAATGATTAACACCATTATGGCACAATAGCCTCAACAGCTGCACGATTACTGGGCTGTTTTACAAAGCTCTGGTTCGCTTGGAGTTTACAATGTTATTCTTTCCGCTTAAAGATTGACAGCAGCTTTCCCAGAACGCCCTTCCTGGGGCCGGCAGCCGGACCTTTACCGGTGGCTGCGCCTCCTGCCGGGGCGCTCTGATCCTGCCGGAGGGCTTTGTTGCCCTGGCTGCCCGTTCCTGTTCCGTTTACAACGCCCCGATCCCGTGTACCGGCCTGGTTCCCCCTGGGGCCCCGTCTGTGGCCGGCTGTTTTGCCGTTCCGGGGGCGGCTCTGTGGCGGTTTGTCGCCGCCGGGCTGGGAGGTGTTGGCAGCCCCCCGTGTGGAACCACCGGCCGCTTTGGGGATGTTCTGCCCCTTTCCCTGCGCTTCGCCACGCCGGGGGCCTTCGCGTTTCGCCGTGGCCGCCTGGGTCCGGCGGTCCCTGCCGCCCTTGCCGGCGTCCTGGGACCGGCCGGCGCCGGCCTCAGGTCTCTGGTCCGGGGCCTGGGGGCTATTGGCCTGTCCCTTGTACTTTTGCCGGTAGTAGGTCATCCGCTGTTCAAAGGACAGTTTGCTCAGGTCCTCCGAACCACCGGGGCCCGCATCCGTCCTTGCCCGTTCCGCTTCCTCAAACTGCCTGGTCTGATCGCGGAGACTTGTGCCCTCACCGCGCCTGCCGGAACGCCGGTCGTCGCGTTTTGCTTTGTCACGTCCCTGGAAACCAACGTCCCCTTCTTTGTGGCTGCCCCTCCGGTCCCTTTCGCCGCGGCCGAAGCGTCCGGGGCCGTCACGTTTACCGAATAATCCATTCCCGGCGAATTCGGTATGGATCCGCAGGCCCGCGCTCTTGTCTTCGGCGTAGAGTTCTTCCCCGGCTATAAGGGCGGGGATCTTCTTTCCGATGTATTTTTCAATATCCGGCAGTTCATACACATCCTGTTCGCTTGCCAGGGTAATGGCCTTGCCGGTTTTTCCTGCACGAGCGGTACGGCCAATGCGGTGGACGTAATTTTCCGACTCCACCGGCAGATCGTAGTTAAGCACCATGGCCAGGCCTTCAATATCAAGGCCACGGGCCGCCACATCGGTGGCAACGAGGTAGCGGATGTTCCCCGCCTTAACATCGTCAATAATTTTAAGCCGTCTGGATTGGGGCAGATCGCCGATGATAAACTCACATTCGTAGCCGTTCATCCGCAGGCGCTTGGCGACAATTTCGGTATAACGCTTGGTATTGCAAAAAATAATCGCACTTTCCGGTTTTTCCCGTGCCAGAATTCCCAGGAGAAGCCGCATTTTGTCTTCCGAAGGCACATGGTAGAGGAACTGGTCCACCTCGTCCACGGTAACGGTTTCCGGTTCAATCTCAATTTCAAAGGGGTTTTTGGTGTATTCCCAGGCAAGGTTTTTTACCCAGGCGTTAAGGGTGGCGCTGAACAGCATGGTCTGCCGCCGGTCTGCCGGGGGTACTACCCGTATAAGCTTTCGCAGATCCGGATAAAAACCCATATCGAACATCCGGTCCGCCTCGTCCAGTACCAGAAACGCAATGTCCATCAGGTTCATCCTGCCGGATTTGTTCAGATCCAGGACCCGCCCCGGCGTACCCACGAGGATCTGCGCGTTTTCCCGAAGTGTCTGTACCTGCTGGGTATATCCGACTCCGCCGTAAAAGCTGCCAATTTTAAAGGGCAGGTACTTCCCCAGGGATTTGGCTTCTTCTTCAACCTGGACCGCCAGTTCCCGTGTGGGGACCATGATAATGGCCTTTTTACCACCTAAAAGGTCTTCCGTAAGAAGGCGCTGAAAAATAACCACCAGAAAGGCGGCGGTCTTCCCTGTTCCGGTCTGGGATTGAACGTATAGGTCCTGGCCGTTAAAGGCATTAACAAGAACCTGCTCCTGAACAGGCATACAGGTAACATAACCCGCTTCTGCGATGCCCCGCTGCAGATCGGGGTGCAGATTCAAATCTTTGAACTCCATAAAGTACTTTACTTATATAGGTTTTTTCCAGTTATGAATAGGTGAGGGGGTATATCCTGTGCATAACTGGCTGCTAAAATCTGACATTTTGGGGCCGCTTCCTGTATGCTTAGGGCAGGGGCCGGAAAGTCCGGGAATCGCGGCGAATTTGTTGTACCGGATCGGGCCCCTTGTCAAAGATGCGGGAACCGGGTATTATATTAGAGTATTTCGATAGAATATCTATGCTATATTCGGGGCCGCTGTTGAGGAGGAAAACATGAGCCCCTTGGGGTTGTTTTCGGCAGGGAAGTATACGGTCGTAGCGTCTGCTTTTTCAGACACCCGGTTTGGTGATAAGACCGCGGGGGGTATCACCCTAAAAGGAGTATCCAAGCGTTATGCGATGGTTACGGCCCTGACGGAAGTGGATTTGGTTATTCCACCGGGGAGTATCTTCGGCATTATCGGCAAAAGCGGGGCCGGTAAGTCCACGTTGCTGCGGATTATGAGCCTTCTGGAAAGCCCCGACAGGGGAGAGGTGTACTACGGACAGGAGCGGGTGGATACTCTGTGGGGAGTGGCCCTTAGGGAACGGCAGCGGAAGATGGGGATGATCTTTCAGAATTTTAACCTTATGGCTTCCCGAAATGTGTCGGGAAACATTGCCTATCCGCTGGAGATTGCGGGACTGCATAAGAGTTACATTCGTGAGCGGGTGGAGGAATTGCTGGAACTGGTGGACATTACGGACAAACGGAAGGCCCGGCTGCGGGAACTTTCCGGCGGCCAGAAGCAGCGGGTGGCAATTGCCAGGGCCCTGGCGGTAAAACCGGGGGTTCTGTTTTGTGATGAGGCAACCAGCGCCCTG
Source organism: Treponema sp. (assembly GCA_031278715.1). Lineage (GTDB taxonomy): Bacteria > Spirochaetota > Spirochaetia > Treponematales > Breznakiellaceae > JAISFT01. The sequence goes on from JAITJW010000030.1 coordinate 6,592, forward strand.
GATCCTCTGACTACCAGGTCCATCCTCTCCCTGATCCGGGAACTGCGGGAAAAACTCTGCATCACCGTGGTGTTGATCACCCACCAGATGGAGGTGATTCGGGCTATTTGCGAGGATGTTGCGGTACTGAACGCGGGACAGGTGGCCGAATACGGGACTGTGCGGGACTTGTTTGCCAATCCCCGTTCTGCGGCGGCAAGGGAGCTGCTTCACGGTGATGGCCGGGGATTTTTGGGCCAGGGAATCGTTGAAGGAGAGACAGAGAGGAGCGATGGTGATGAGTAGTACACAACTTTTGCAGGTTTTGGCCCTGCTTCCCCAGGCAACTGAGGAAACCCTCCACATGACGTTTTTTTCGACGGTGGTTGCCGTGATTCTGGGCTTTCCGTTGGGGGCGCTGCTCTACTGTACTTCCCCGGTGGGGCTTTTCCCCCGTCGTCTGCTCTACAATACCTTGTCCCGAATCGTCAACATACTCCGTTCCCTGCCTTTCATCATCCTGATGATCCTCCTTATTCCGCTGTCCCGCTTTATTGTGGGGACCAGTATCGGTCCTACCGCCGTTATCGTGCCCCTGTCTATCGCGGCGGCTCCTTTTGTGGCCCGTATTGCCGAAACTGCCCTGCAGGAGGTTGACAGCGGGGTGCTTTTGGCGGCGCGGGCTATGGGCTCTACCAATTTCCAGATTGTCCGTAAGGTACTTATTCCGGAGACTTTGCCCTCCCTGGTGTCCGGTCTGGCCCTGACTATCATCAACCTGATCGGCTATTCCGCTATGGCCGGGGCTATCGGCGGCGGCGGCCTGGGGACTCTGGCGATCAATTACGGCTATTACCGTTTCCGTACCGATGTTACCGTGGCCGCGGTAATCGTCATCCTTATTTTGGTGGAGCTGGTACAGCTTGCCGGCAGCCTCTGCAGCCGTGCTCTGCTTTCCAGGCGCTGACAGCCTGGTGCAAGTGCAACAAATTCCCGGCCTTGCAAATTATGGTCTAAACCCGTTGTGGCGGGAATAAATAATGGCTGCCAATAATGGTATTATTGGCAGGTATCTTTACGATCCTTAGAGGAGGACATCATGAACAAAGCAAGCGTGAAGCTGCTTTCATTGGCGGCCCTGGCCCTTGCCCTGACGGCGCCGGGTTTTGCCAGGGCTACGGCGGACCGTAGTACGGCATCGGGGACAGCTTCCCCGGCAGGAACTCCGACGACTCTGGTGGTGGGGGCCACGGCGAATCCCCATGCGATTTTGCTGAATCTGGTAAAACCGGATCTGGAGGCCCAGGGCATCGATCTGCGGGTCATCGAATTTGCCGATTACGTGGTACCCAATACCGCGCTGATCTCCGGGGACCTGGACGCTAATTTTTTCCAGCATATCCCCTACCTGGAATCGAATCCCGAATGGAGCCGCTCCCTGGCTAACGCCTTTGGGGTCCATGTGGAACCTTTTGGGCTTTACTCCGTCAAGATCAAGAGCATCTCAGAACTGAAGGACGGTTCCACCATCGCCATCCCCAACGATCCCAGTAACGGAGGCCGGGCCCTGCTCCTGCTCCAGGCCAACGGGCTTATCACCCTGAAGAGCGGCGCCGGGATCACCGCTACGCCGCTGGACATTGCCGATAACCCCAAAAAACTGCAGTTCCGTGAACTTGAAGCCGCCCAGCTTCCCCGTGCCCTGGAAGACGTGGATGCCGCAACCATCAACGGTAACTACGCCCTGGAAGCAGGTTTTAACCCCATCCGGGACTCCCTTATCATTGAGGGGGCCCAGTCTCCTTACGTGAACATTGTCGTGGTCCGCAAGGGTTTTGAGAGCGATCCCCGTATTCAGGCCCTGGAGAAGGCCCTGCGTTCCCAAAAGGTTAAAGACTTTATCAGCGCCAACTATACTGACGGCAGCGTAGTGGCAATATTCTAACAGCCTGTTACACTATACCGGCGTATTTATGGAGGTTCTTATGCAAAAGGTTTACGATTTTCTTAAAAAGACCCAAACTTACTACTTGGCTACGGTAGAGGGGGATCAGCCCCGGGTCCGTCCCTTTGGGACCGTCAATATATTTGACGGAAAGCTCTACATCCAAACCGGCAAGTCAAAGGATGTCTGGAAGCAGATTGCGGCAAACCCCAAGGTTGAAATTTGCGCGCTTGATCCGGCGGGCGGCGCGTGGCTCCGCATACAGGCCACGGCAGTGGAGGACCCCAGACGCGAGGCAAAGAAGAGTATGCTGGACGCTTATCCCAGTTTACGGGACAGGTATTCCGAAGATGACAGCAATACCCAGGTGCTGTACTTAAAGGACGCTGTGGCAACGTTTGCCGAATTTGGCAAAAAGCCGAAAACCGTCAAATTTTAGCCGCCGTAAATTCCTTGTTGGCGGGGGCGTTCCGGCCCCCGCCTGTTTTTCTGATCAGTTCCGGAAGGGCAGGTAAAATTTTGCACCCAGATACATTATATGGTTGCCCCGGGTGTAGATATACGAAACGCCATTAACGGTGAGGGAACCGGCATTGGCGCCGTTCCACTGGTAGCCTGTAAATACCCCAAACTTCTGTCCGCCAATCCCCACTTCGAGGCCGGCTATAAGACTTGTCCCGCCAGGATCAGCGGACTCGGTCTCCGGGCTATTGACGGCTGTGTTTATGCCAAGCCCGCCAAAAATCGAAAATAATAGCCCTATCTCAGGGTTAGGACTATCATAAAGATCGGTGGAGCTGAAATTGAAGCGAGCCAGAATTGGTATCTGTATGAAGCTCAGTTTTGCGTATTGCTTCACTCCGCTTTGCGGTGTATACGGCGCATAGTCCGTGATTCCGCTTATGCCGGTTTGAATGCCGAAGTAACGGAACAGCCGCAACTCAACGTTGGCGCCTCCGTAGGAGCCAGAGTCTTGTTTGTATTTGACGCCGTTTATAGTGAGGTTAGCGGTGGTGTCGGTTGATCTGACTCTTTTTGTAGCGGTTCCGCTTAGGCCAAATCCGTACCAGCCGCCAATGGCAATGCCGGCGTTTTTCAGAAAATTGTCCATTGCCACCGCCCGGGCCCTGGCTCTTTCCGCCCGAGTTTCGTCATTTATTTCCTCCTCAACCGTGCGGGTGCGCATAGTGCGTGCCACTTCTGAGACCTCCTGGCCGCTCAGTTTCATGGCGAGGAATTCCATCGCGGTTATACCATCGCTCAGGTTGGCATACTGCTCACTGTTCCCCTCGATACTGATCCCGCGCTCAAGGTCGATGATAGAGGCGTTGAAGCGGGTACCCGTTCCGATCTTTCGGGATATAACGGAAAGTACGTAGGACGGATTCACCGCCGAGCCCGCTTTCACCGCCTCATCTTCCCGCGTTACACCGCCCTCTAACTGAGTCCTGTATTCACTCTGTACCTGGTCCAGGGTCCCCGTCCGGGGGTACACCCCGTACTTGCCAATATTCAAAAGGTGGATGGCCAGAATCTGCGCCAGCGCGTCCCCTTCCTGTGTATTGCCGCCATCCGCAAGTTCCACCGGCAGCAACGCGAGCCTGTCGAGACCGTTGGCCGCTCTCCGTACCATCTCTACCAGCTCGGCTGCCATGACCTGCATAATAGTATCGTCTCTGTTGAGTTCATCCAGGGAATCGTAGGTGAGATAGACCCCCGCCACCTGCCTGATAGCGTCTATCTTGACGATAGAGACGATGAGCAGATTTTTGCTGCCCAGGGAGGTGATACTCCCAGCCATCACGTAATCCGCACTGAACTGGTTGCCCAGCTTGGCGATGGTGTCTGCATTGGTCATCCCGGAGGTGGCCTGGAAACTTTGTTCCTGTCTGGCCGCATTGGTAATGCCTGTACGGGGTATCACCAAAAAATTCTGCATCAACCCCGGAGTGAACGATAACAGTTCTGGAATACCCTCCTGCTCATCCCTGCTTCCGCCTGAAAACGGCAGAATGGCAATTCTGCCGAGGGGTTCCTTGTTCTGGGCGTAAGCGCCTACCGTGAATGTCAGGAATAAGAGCCCCGCCAATACTGCTCGCGATACTATCCGTCTTACAAGATTCATGTGAATCTCTCCTTATAAAAATTGATATACAATCCCGGAGCAGTGCTTCAACGGAGATTGGCAAAAGTAAAAACTCCTATTCCAGGAGCGAGCCAAGCCAGGCATCGAAACCTTGGGCAAAATCCCCCTCCTTGACGGAGTTTTCCACACCGCGCAGGGCCAGGCGACGGGCCTCCCGGTCCTGCAAATGGGCGGCGCGGTCCTGTCCGGTGTACGAGAAAAG
>JAITJW010000042.1 GCA_031278715.1 Treponema sp.
GGGCTAAGGGAACGAATAATGGGGGAGGAGCCATACGCCAGGCGGCGCCGTTTAACCCGCTTTTCGTACGATACATAAGCTTGCAGCTCCTTTTATCAGGCAGACTAAACACGAAGTGTAACAGGCTGTGAATAAAATACTGCAACAATTCAAAAAAAAATGCAAGTACCCTGTGCCGGTCTCGATCTTCCACCGCAGCTTCCCGCAGCCATTCCCAAAACTAACCGAGTTTTGGGAATGGTTCTATCTGTTCCGCATTTCCCTCGTCTATCACTTTGAATTGCCGGGGGCCAGCCGGCGGCGGTCTGCCGGGGGACATTGACAAAGTGTTTGGCTTATCTACAATAAAGTAATGAACCCTCAAAAAAGTCTTCCCCTAAGCGGATTCCCAAAAGTATCCTCCCTGGTCCTTTGGACAGGCGCTACTCTTATTATTGGCATTGTGTTTGTCCTCGCCTCTGTGCCGTCCGTCCAGGCTCAGAGTAGTACACAAACTGCCCAGCGCTACAGTACAAACCTTCAGCATGTTTTTGATTACATCCAACGCCACTACGTCGATGAAGTTGACCCAAAAGTGGTTTTTGAGGGGGCCGTAAACGGCATGTTTAACGCCCTGGGGGATCCCTATTCCAGCTTTTTGCCGGAAACCGAAATGTCCGATATGAACGAAACTACCCAGGGAAATTTTGGAGGCGTCGGCCTGTACATTACCGCCGGGGACCTGCAGACCGACGGGACCATGCGGTACGTGGAGGTGTCGGCCCCTATGGAAGATACCCCCGGCTGGCGGGCGGGGATTAACCCGATGGACCGCATTCTCAAGATCGGCGACGAATCCACCGACGGCCTTACGATGAACGAGGTCCTTGCCCTGCTGCGGGGAACGCCGGGGCAGCCGGTAACGATCCTTATCGCCCGTGGGGAGAACCTTGAGTTTCCGGTAACGATTATCCGGGAAATTATTGAAGTTCCCACCACCAAATACGCCATGATCGGCGATACCGGTTACCTTAAACTCCTTACGTTCACCCCGATGACCGCGGATCGGGCACAGGAAGCCCTGGCCTATTTTGGCGCCGGCAACTACAAAAGCCTGATTTTGGACCTTAGAAACAACTACGGCGGCCTGCTCCAGTCCGCCGTAGACATTTGCGAACTTTTTCTGGATTCCGGCGTAGTGGTCAGCACCAGATCCCGTATTGCCTCGGAGAACATGGTCTTTGGCGCCCGTTCTTCCGCCCTGGTACCCGCCAATATCCCGGTAATTGTGCTTATCAACCGGGGTTCCGCCAGCGCGTCGGAGATCGTAGCCGGCGCCCTGAAGGATCGTAACCGGGCCTACCTTGTGGGAGAACGTTCTTACGGCAAAGGTTCAGTGCAAAAAGTTTATGCCCTGGGCTCCACGGGCTTTAAGCTTACTACCGCCCGTTACTATACCCCCAGTAACGCCAACATTGATAAAATCGGCATACCGCCGGACCGGGAGGTAAAGTACCCGGAGTTTACCGAAGAAGATGCCGTAGAACTGAACCGCCTGCTGCAGACCAATAAGATACCGGAATTTATTGCCGGCAATCCCAACGCCAGCAGCCTGGAAATTACCAATTTTGCCCAGACCCTTAGACGGGATTACCAGCTGGACATTGACGTACTGCGCCGGCTTATCCGTAATGAGCAGATCAGGAAGGTAATTGCCCCGGTGTACGATCTGGAATACGATATTCAGCTTCAGGAGGCAGTCAATATTCTAAAAAGCGGAACCTACCCCGTCCTTATGAGGACCACGAAAACGTTAAAAACCTTACAGGAAGAGGCCGCCCAGGAAGAATTTGCCCAGGCATCGTAAAACAAGCCCGTGAAACAGTTCATACTCCCCGCTTTGCCGGACCGGAATGGACTGGTCCAGGTTTCGGGAGCAGGTTTTCATTACCTGATCCACGTCCGGCGCCTAAAACAGGGGGATCGGTTTAAGGCTTTTCTGCCCCGCGGGGAGGGGGAATTCCCCGCCGGCGCTTCCGTACTGGTGGAACTGGTTTCGACCGGGGCGGGGACCCTTACAGTCGCCCTTGCCGGCGCAGCCACAGGGGAACAACCCGCCGGGACTTCCGGGAACCTACCCCCCATTCTGCTGTTTCAGGCCCTGCCCAAAGGCCCCAAGATGGACCTGATCGTCCGCCAGGCCGCGGAAGGGGCCCTGAGCGAGGTAGTTCCCTTTGTTTCGGAACGATCAGCCATTACCAGGAATACCCGGCCTGGAGCGGGGGAAAGACCGCAGCGCTGGGAGCGGATCATCCGGGAAGCCCTGCAGCAGAGCGGTTCTCCGGTATTTACCAGCCTGCATCCGGTTTTGGACTGGGAGGGACTTTGCGCCTACTGGAACATGATCCGTTCCGCCCATCCACTGGCCCTGGGGATCTTTTTGCACCAGGATCCGGTAGAAACCGGGGATACCCCCCTTGCAGAGGCAAATTTACACCGGTATCTTAGTACCGTTCCTGAGTTGCTGGTCCTGGCAGTAGGTCCGGAAGGAGGATTTTCACCCGATGAGGTGTCCCGGTTTGTTAAGACAGGGTTTAAGCCCCTCAAAATCGGAAACACCGTTTTAAGGGTGGAAACAGCCGCCCTATACGGGGCAGCGGCAGCACGGGTTATACTTTTGGAGAATTCATCATGGACAGGGAGCGGATAAATTTCTTAAAAGTCCCCATCGACATTGTACCCCACGACCAGTTAGGACCAGCAGTATATGAACTCCTCCGTAAAGGAGGCGGGCAGAATGTGGTACTTCTCTCCCTTATGGACCTGCTTGAGGCCCGGCGAAACAGCGAGTACCGGGAGTACGTGCAGAACGCCGCCCTGGTTATCCCCATAAGCAAAAGCATCGTAGGGGGAATCCGGTTTCTTACCGGAAAACAGGTAGTCCGCTACATGCCCTTCGACTTTACCGTAAGCCTTCTGAGTATCCTGGAAGAACGGGAATTTTCCGTTTTTCTTTTAGGGGGAAAACTGAAAGTCCTCAGAAAGACCGAAAAAAACATCCGCCAGACATTTCCGCGGCTTAGAGTAGTAGGACGTTTCCCCGGTTCCTTCAGAAAGCAGGAAGAGGGCCTTATTGTGGAGGCCATCCGCAAGACCGCAGCCTCCCTCCTGCTGGTAGGAAAAGGCGTCCGGGGGAAAGAACACTGGATTGCCCGCTACAACGCCGCCCTTAACCCCGGCCTGCGACTCTGGTGCAGCGACCTGTACGATGTGTTTGCCGAGCGCTGCCGCCGCCCTTCACGGAAAACCTTTGACCGGGGCCTTGAGTTTGTCGGCTACTGTTTCCGCAGCCCCCTCAAATTCTTCCGGGTGTTCCCCTATTTTTATTATAAACTCCTGCTCCTGGGCCACAGGCTTTTTGTAAAACAGTAAGGGGGGGCCTGCTACCACGACCAATTACCCCGTAGCCGCGCCTATGGCGCGCCACCGCTCTGGCCCCCCCTTCGCTACACAACCATTGGTTGTTCCGCTACCCCCCATCCGGCAACCCTGGTTTTGTAACAGACCGCCAGTAATTGAAACCGGCTCATATTTCATCCTAAAACCAAGGCCCGCAGACTCGACTCCGGGCCTTTTGTTTGAGACGCCGGATCACTCCTGTCTCTTATAAGTCATTGTACCGGCAGACGATGTAGTATAAATAGTGTTACCATCATCGCTCATCGTAATGGTACAATCAACCCAGTGTGTAGTATAGTTCCAAGTATACCAAACCAATTCCTGGCAGGTCCATCTCTCACCCGCTTTACTACTCTTGTGCCAAACAATATCCTTGAACTTCCGGTCACCAATCTTGACATTTCCATGATTTTGGACTTCATACCAGCCGCTATCGGAACCAATACGGCTGAAAACACCGTTACTATTATCAAACCTAACGGCAAAAGTTCCATAATCCCAAACACCGTTAAGTTTTTCGTAGGCCGCGTCAAGGTCGCAAGCAGCCGTTAAAAACCCGATGGCCGCGACAAGGGCGGCAATCCCGAAAACTTTGAAAAAGTTTTTCATAAAAACTCCTTTATCCGTGAAACATAACACTGTTCACGCAAAACTTATATCCTGCAAACCGCAGAAACGCTATGGTAAATATAAAAACAGGGGAAGCACGGGGCGGGGGCCCGGTAGCCCTTGATGGCTTACCGATGCCACGGGGAGTTATTAAATAATATGAGGAAAAATTATTTACACGGACACAGAAAATATACGCGTGGGGGGGGGGGGGGGGGGGCAGTATGCCGATAATTAAAAGTGATAAAAAAAAAAAGAAACGGGAACATAAACCACAGTAAAAAAGCAAATTATAAACAAAACAAAGA
>JAITJW010000052.1 GCA_031278715.1 Treponema sp.
CAAGACTCGCTTCCGGTGGCTTGCCAGGCCCTGCCGGGTGGAGTGTACAGGTTGAGTATCCTGTAGCCTCTCACAAGGTCATTTCGAAAGGTTTCTCCTAAGTCCTCCTTTCACGAGCTTCGTGACGCAACCCTTGGCTCCAAAGCCTCCGGCTTTTCCGCCAACCCCCCAATAGGACAGCGGCGCCATGCGTTGCGTCAAATATCTATCCGCAAACTGATCGAGTTTGTGGATAGATATTATCTACCATTTTAAGCGCTAAGCGTACGTACTTCCGTAAAGCCCCTATTCCTCCAGGTATTCCTCAAAGTGGTCTATCACCGTAGTAATGGTACGAATCATACGGGGGAAAATATACCGGTAATCATCGGGGTCGTTAAGAAATACCTCAGAACTGGCTGACACATAATTGTTGCTGCCCAGATAGGCCCGTGCCACTTTTGTCCGCCTGCTGGCATAAGAGGCAGCCAGCGCCGCCTGTTGCCGCTTTGCCGCCGTATTTGCGTTCCAGAAATTCGGATAGAGGATCAAAAAGTGTGCCGCGTCTTCCGCATTAACTATGATAAAATAGCTTTTCCCCTGAATCTTAAACAAAACATCCCCATCACTGTCGATGCTGGGGGAATAACCTTCTTCCCGCAGATACGCCATGTACCGGTTCTGCAGAACAGCCTTTTCGGAGGTCGTTCCGCCAGCCGGTACATCGGCCGGTGCGGCGACCGGTACATCGGCCAATGCGGCGGCGGCGCTTCCGTTTCCGGTTTCATCGGCTTCCACAACGGCGGGAGTGGAAAAACAGCCCGTCAACACAACAGCCGCCACAAGCGGCAAAACCATAAGCGGCAGAGCCGCATACCACGTTATCTTTTTCATCGTTACTCTCCTTGTCTTTTCTGCTTACTCTTCCATTGCTTCAAGAAAGTTCTGTGCCGCAAGTAAAACATTGTCGAACATCCGGCTAAAAGTACCCCTGAAATCCCCGGGATTCCTTAAAAACACCTCTGCCACCACGGAAACACTGGTCTCATTCGTATTCATGAATATTTTAGCAACCTTTCGTCTCCGGTTAACCACGGAAATCGCATCCGCCGCCCGCTGCCGCTCTTCCGGGGTATCAATAGAATAGATACCGGGAAACAACAGCTGGAAATATTCAAGATCGCCCTCGTTGACGGCGATATAAAAATTGAGATCGCTTCTCTCAAAGGCTACATCCCCGTCATCGTCTACCCAGGGGGAATACCCTTCCTCCCGCAGATATGACACGTACATATTCTGCAGATCCTGCTCCGACATATCCTGCGCCTGAAGGGGCAGGACCATGAGGATAAGCACACAGAACATCACCATGCCGAAAAGCTTTGACCACCGGGCGGATCCGCCTGCTGGCGTAAGCCCGGCTCCCTTGGAAAGACTGTCCATGATCGTTCTCCTTAATATTACGTTTAATGCCCGCCGGCAAAATAAATTTTTGTCAATGCCGTTTCAAGAAAATTAACTATTACCTTCTCTTCCTACCTGCGTCAGTTCCAAAACCACCCGGGTTTTGGAACTGACGCATCCGGGTTTAATTAATTTTTTTCCCTCCGATATACCGGGTACTCACTTTAGCGTTTTCAACAATACCCAGAATCGCATCCGAGCCCCACTGTACCCAATAATATGCATTACCGTATTTTACAATCGGGACACTTTCACTGGATGCATCGTCAAGGGACAGGGAAAAATGTGTATAGGGGCCCATCTCTGCTGTGTTTTGTACAAACCACAGAAATTTGCTTTCGTCATCTTCAAACGTAACGCCAAGCATAAGCCGCCCATCTTCGAGAATAGTACGCTGTACTACCATGCCTTTTGTTCCATAGGGGATCGATATACTTTCCCTCGTGTATGCCGGTTCGCCGTTTTTGATTATCGCATTGCTGTCAAGCTGGCCATTTTTGCTACGCATGAGGGTAAGTATAATTGTATTACCAGCCAGGTATTGAAGTTCCGCGGCACGAGAACCCCCTATGGCATCAAGCGCCTCGCCGGCAGAAACAATTTGGACTGGCAGACTGAAACAACCGGTCAACACAAAGCCGATCATGAATGTCAAGAGTAACATTCCCGTAAAAAATGTTTTTCTTCTCATTTTTCTTCTCCTACAGGACAGATTGCGTTTAACGCCCGCCGGCTTTATATAAACGCCCATACGGACGTTTTTTCACGGTATCCATGGGGAAATATGGCCCGGTGTACAGGAAAAATTATTCGGTAATTTGAGCGTGAAAAACTGAAAAAAAGGATCTTTAGGGGGCGAAGTGTCAGAAACCGGAACAGCCTGTATCCTACTAAATCTATCGGGGGGGGGGGGGGGGGGGGAAACAAAATTAAAATTTAACAATTAACAGTGCCCGGCCGGGGATGAGGGAACAGGGAGCAATGGGCAATTGAGGAAAAGAGCGCGGCACGGTGTTTTGCAGACGGTAGCGGGCAGCGTACACGGCATATCCTCCTTCGCGCATGGTTTGGGGCAGCCCTCAATAATAAGGGTTAGCATAGCATGGGGGGAAATGGACGGTCAAGGGGGTTTTCTGACTTTCTATGAATTTTTTGTAGATCTTTTGTAAGCCTTCACACCTCCATATAGGGGGGCACTTTCGGCGTTTGTTTTAAGCGTGAAGCGCAACAGGCTGCTAGGTTCCCAGGCAGGTCCCCACCGCCAGGGCGGTGTCCAGCATGTAGTGGTCCAGGGGCACGTTTTTTACCTTCTCCGAGGGGACACTCAGGTCCACCGAACCGATGGAATCCCCAATCAGGGCCACCATGCGGCCGTATTTACCCTTGGCAAGCAGGTCCGCTGCGGCGGTTCCCAGGGCGGTGGCCAGAACCCGGTCGGAGGCGCTTGGAATACCCCCCCGCTGTACGTAACCCAGGACCGTAGCCCTGGTTTCCATACCCGTCTCCTCCTCAATTTCCCGCGCTACCCGGTAACCGATGGAGGGGTTCACCGTTTCTGCGCGGTATTTTTTCCGCTCTTTCTTGTCCATAGCGGCCTCCGCTGCCGAAATGGCCCCCTCCGCCACCACCACGATGGAGTAGCTCTTCCCCTCGCTGGCACGGGTCTCCAGATGCCGGCCAATGGCTTTAATGTCGTAGGGAATTTCGGGGATCAGGATTAGGTCCCCGCCGCCGGCCACCCCGGCGTAGAGGGCCAGCCAGCCGGCTTTGTGGCCCATCAGTTCGATGACGATTACCCGGCTGTGGCTCTGCGCGGTGGAATGGAGGCGGTCAATCGCCTCCGTACCGATGGCAAGGGCGGAGTGAAAACCAAAGGTCCGGTCGGTCCCCACAATATCGTTGTCGATGGTCTTGGGAAGCCCCAGCACGTTAAGGCCCTCCCGCGCAAGCAGGTAGCCCGTCGTATTGGTTCCGTTCCCACCCAGCACCACCAGACAATCCAGGTTCAGTTTTTTGTAGTTGTCTTTAATAGCCTGAACCTTGTCGCCCTCAATCTCGCTGTCGCTTTCGCCTTTTCTGTCCTTAAAAGGTTTCTCCCGGCTGGCCCCCAGGATGGTTCCGCCACGGGTAAGAATGCCGTAGGTATCCACCGGCCGCAGACAACGCCAGTTTTCCTGGATAAGTCCCAGGTAACCGTTGGCAATACCCACAATGTTCATCCCGTAGCGGTCATAAGCGGCCCGGCAGACCCCCCGGATTGCCGCGTTCAGCCCCGGACAATCCCCACCGGCGGTAAGAATTCCAAAAGTTTTGGTAACGCTGTACCGGTTTCCCATCTGTAACCTCTGTCAAAGCATAACGCGTATCAGGGAAGGGGGCAACTCTCCGCCCGGCATGCCCGTCGATCTCCGTATACCCTTGTTTCTCCGTTATCTTGTAAAGCAGTCAATACCGGATATAGTATAGGGGAACCTGGTTCTGTATGGACGGAATCGTAATTCACTACGAAGAGGGCAGACAATGGCAATTAATCCTATACGGAAAAAATGGAAATCTGCTATGACCGACCGGGAGCGGTTTAACCGGCAGATGCACTACCAAAGTGTAGACCGCTGTTTCAACATGGAATTCGGCTACTGGGAGGACAACTTTACCGAATGGGATATCTTTACCGGCAATGGTATTAAAAACAACGGAGAGGCCGACATTTTCTTTTCGTTTGACCGTATAGAAAGTACCGGCGGGCCTACCTTTATGAGTCCCCCCATTGAGGAACAGGAACTGGAAATCAGGGACAACAAACGTATCATTATCAACGGGGACGGCCTGTTGGCCGAAGTACCCCTGGCGGGGGGCGGCAGTTCCATTCCGCATTTTTTGAAATCGTCAATCACTACCCCGGAAGACTGGAAAAAGGTGAAGGAAGAACACTTTGACCTTGGCCATCCAAGCCGGAAACTGGACATTGAGGCCATCAAAAAAAGTTTCCCCGCCGACGAAGACCGGGATTTCCCCCTGGGAATCTGGTGCGGTTCCATGATAGGCAAGATTCGGGACATGCTTACGTTTGAAGGTCTTGCCTACGCGGTTTACGATTATCCTGACATGGTGGAAGACATGGTAGAAACCGTCTGCCGGGGGGTAGAACTGGTCCTGGATCAGCTTCTGCCTCACTTCAAATTTGACTACGCCTCCGGCTGGGAGGATATCTGTTTTAACCACGGCCCCATCGTTTCCCTGGATTTTTTCAGGGATGTTGTGGTTCCCCGGTACAAGCGGCTCAACAAAAAACTGAAAGCCGTTGGTATCGACATCTGGTACACCGACTGCGATGGCGATGTACGCCCCCTCATCCCCTTTTTCCTGGAAAGCGGTATCAACTGCCTGTTCCCCTACGAGGTCAACAGCTGTACTCACCCCGGTGAGCTTCTGGATCAGTACGGGGGGGAACTGCGTATCATGGGCGGTGTGGACAAGATGTGCCTTGGCGAAAGCCGGGAAGCCATCAAAAAATACCTGGAATCCCTGGAACCATACGTGGCGAAGGGCGGCTACATCCCCTTTTGCGACCACCGCTGTCCGCCGAATGTAAAACCGGCGGATTACCTGTACTACCTCGATTTGAAGGAAAAAATGTTCGGCATGGGGTAAACCCAGGCATGCAGCACGGTACACAACAGGGCTTATATGCGCCGGCCCTGCCACCGGGTCCTGTCTGTGGTACTTTCCTGGTAATTCTTCTATGATTGGGATAGCGAGGTAATACATGGTTATTTTAACACTGAATTGCGGATCATCGTCCGCTAAATATCAGGTTTACGACTGGGAGGCCAGGGATATCCTGGCAGTAGGCATTGTAGAAAAGGTTACGCTGGGGGGCTCGTTTATTACCCACAAGGTGAAGGGCAGGGAGGAGATTACGTTTAACCAGGACTGCCCCACCCATACGGACGCGGTGGACCTCATTATCAAAACTTTGACGGATAAGGAACACGGGGTTATCAACGACATGGGGATGATCGGGGCCGTGGGCCACCGGGTGCTTCACGGCGGGGATAAGTTTACCAAAAGTGTGATCGTAGACGATGCGGCAATGGCAGCCTTTAACGAGGTAAAGGATCTGGGGCCCCTGCACAACCCGGCCAATATTATGGGGATACAGGCGGCCAGGAAGGTACTGCCCGCTATCCCCCACTGCGCTATTATGGATACGGCCTGGCACCAGACGATGCCGCCGGAATCGTTCCTCTACGCGGTACCCTACGAATGGTACGAGAAGTACGGGGTGCGGCGTTACGGTTTTCACGGGACGAGTTTTCTCTATACGGCCAAGCGGGCGGCGGTGCTGCTGGGGAAGGACCCTTTTACGACAAACCTTATTATCTGCCACCTGGGGAACGGTTCTTCGATAAACGCGGTAAAAGACGGCTGTTCCTTTGATACATCGATGGGTATTACGCCGCTGGAAGGTCTGGTGATGGGGACCCGCTCCGGGGACGCCGATATGGCCATGCCTTTTTACGTGATGCGGAAGACCGGCATGAGTGCAGCAGAGATGGAGAACGCGCTGAACAAGAAAAGCGGGCTTTTGGGGGTTACCGGTAAGTACGCGGACCGGCGGGATATTCAAAAGGCCAAGCTGGAGGGCGACAAGCGGGCCCTTCTGGCCCAGAATATGGAGGCCCACCGGGTTAAAAAGTACATCGGCGCGTACCAGGCGGTGCTGGGCCGGGTGGATGCCCTGGTCCTTACCGCGGGGGTGGGGGAGTTCGCCTGGTTCATGCGGGAGAAGATCCTGGAGGGCCTGGAGGGGATAGGCATTGTGTTTGATCCCCGGAAGAACGAAATGTCCCATACCCGGAACACGGAGACGATTATCAGCAAGGGGGAGTCCCGAATCCCCATCTACATTATCCCTACCGATGAGGAACTGGTAATGACCGAGGATGCCTACGCCCTGATGTCGGGAACCTACAGGATCCACACTGAATTTACCTATTCGTTCCAGAGCAAGGACTATGTGAACAAGGGCCGGGCAGCGGGACTCAGCGAGGAACTCGCCAGGCATCCGGAATTAAAGGAGATCATCGCCCTTCCCCGGTAGGGCCGGGGGCGCGGGGCACTTGATTGACGGGGTACGGGGGCTTTGAGGGGCCAGCAGTCCGCTTACAACAGGCTGCTGGCAGCGAGGTCTAATCTACGGGGCAGTTATGTCAAAACCGAATCTTACTCCGAGTCTGTTCTGTATCGGCAACGTGATGGTGGATTTTTTTGCCGCTGCGGATGCGGAATTTGCCCGTCGCTACGGTATTGACGGGCCGGTACAGCACATTGAGCACAGCCGTCTTATGGCAGCCATCGGGGAGCTGCCGGACAAGGTCCCCTGTTCCGGCGGGGGAGCTGCCAATGTAGCAAAAATCGCGGCCCTGCTGGGAACCGGGGTACGTTTTACCGGGGCACGGGGGACCGATGAACCGGGTCGCTTCTTTGAAAAGGAACTGGGGGAGGCCGGAGTATGCCTTACGCTTCTCCCCCGGAAGACCCCCACCGGCTGTTGCCTGATACTGAAACTGGAGGATACCGTCCGTATCGCAGCGGCCCCTGCCGCATCGCTGGAATTGGGTGTGGAAGACATTGACGAGGAAGATATCCGGAGCGCGGCTGTGGTAGTCATTGACGGCTACCTGATGAACCGCCAGGATCTGGTCCGTCATATCCTGGAAAAGGCGAACCACTACGGTACGATGGTGGCCCTTGACCTGAGTTCCGTGCCGATTGCCCGGGAACGGGCCCACGAAATACTTACCTATAGCCGCGTCTATCCTTTGATCCTCTTTATGAATGAGGAAGAAGCGGGAGCGTTTTTCCGGACCATAAGCAGCCAGGATGGTGTTGAATCCGATGGGGAGGAGGAGATTGGCAAGGAGATGGCCGGTTTCTTCCAGGGCCTTACGGCGAATGAACTGTTCCCCATTGTGGTGATCAAGCGGGGAAAACGGGGGGCAACGGTGTTCGCCGGGGGACGGAGCCACCGGGAAAGCGCCTTCACGGTGAATCCCAGGGACAGTACCGGCGCGGGGGACGCCTTTTGCGCTGCCTTCCTCTCCGCCTGGATCCGGGGCAAAACCCTGGGGGAATGTGCCGCCCTGGGCAACAAAGTGGCGCGGGAAGTACTGGCGGCCCCGGGCGCCACCGTGAACCGCAAACGAATCGCCGCCCTGGGAAAGCCGCTGGGCAAAGTTTAGCCGCCGGCCACACTTAAACCTGCGTAGTTCCATGACTGCGTATTACCTGCGTATAGTTGAGGCTGTTCCAAAACTGAAGTTTTGGAACAGCCTCAGTTTACAGGGGGGTTTATTTGTACTAAAAATGATCTATGGCCCGTTCAAAAATCGTCTGTTCCCTTTTTCTGTCCGTGTACCTTGGTATATTTATAGCTGTTCCCGTTCAGGCCCAAAGGCCGGCAGAGCAGGGGGATGAATTTCCCCTGCTTATTGGTACCGGGGAGGGGCTGTACGGCCTTAGCATGGAGGGGAATTTGCGGCCTCTGTGGCAGGGCGGCGAGGTCCGGAAAATTGTGGCGGTGGGGGATTCCTGGGCCCTTCTTTCCGAAACAGGGATCTTCTGGTCCGGCGATCTTCTGCACTGGGAGGACCGGAACCGGGGGATTCCGGTAAAGACGATTAAAGTCTTTGAAAACGGCGTAAAATCTTTTACCCCGCTGTTACAGGAAATCAAAGACCTGCAGGTTCACCCGGGCAATCCGGCAATTATGGTATGTACCACCAAGGATACGGTGTTTCTGTCCCGGGATTCGGGCCGTTCATGGACCAGCCTGGGTATGCCCTCCTACCAAAGTAACGGTATTAAAGCGGTGGCGGTGGCATTTCTGCCGGATCTGACGGTGTTTCTGTCCCACAGTATTTATGGTATCCACTACCTGCAGCCCGACAGTCAGGAAGCCAAGTGGATCGAGCTTAACAACGGAATAGAAACGCTGGAAACAACGAATGACGCCGACGAAATTGCCGATATTCTGGTGGTTCAGGGAACGGCAGGTACTCCGGCCCAGGTTTACGTTTCCCAGAGTTTCCGCAGCCGTATTTACTCCCTGGATTGGGATCAGAAGTACTTTCACCTCCTCTGGTCCGGCGATACCGGCGATTTCGGTACTATCGATTCCCTGGGTCCTATTGCCTCCACCCGCGCCGGTTCTCCGCTTACGGGACTCCGCTTTGTCAGCGATGGCATGGTCGCCGAGCTGGCCTTCTCCCAGGGTTCCAAACCGGATTACCGGGTCCGGGAGGATATTCTGGATATTGTCCGGAACATCCTGATATACCTGGAACTGGACCCCCTGTGCCTGGTGATCCGTTCACCGGGGCCGGAGGACTACAACCTGTCCCTGAGTGAACTGTGGCTGCTTGTTGACAGACAAAACAAAAGGCCGGAAACCGTCTATGCCAGGGACAAGGAGGGGCTGTACCTTCCGGCGAATCACGCTATGGAAAGCCGGACTCTACAGCCCTACCTGGACCTTATGACCGAGCGGCGCCTGAATATGGTGGTTATCGACATGAAAGACGATTATGGCCGCCTGCGTTTTAGTCCCCACAATCCGCAAATTACCGAGCAGGGCCGGGTATTCCGTCCTGTGGACATTGATGCTTTTCTGGCACAGATGAAGGAACTGGGTATCTACACCACCGCCCGGATCGTGGTCTTCAAAGACCCGGTGCTGGCGGGCCGGAGCGGGGGAAAGTACGCGGTGTGGGATTCCCAAACGGGGAAAGCCTGGGCAGGCTACTACGATACCCGCCGTAAAAAAACGACGCCGCAGGCCCAGGCAGAGGAAAAAAAGGGGGGCCTGGAACTGGAAATTCTTCCCGCTGCAGATGAGGACTACGAGATTCTCCGTACCTACTACGACGAGCGCTGGGTGGACCCCTACTCGGAGGAAGTATGGGATTACATTGCCGATATTGCCGAGGAACTCCACCTGCGGGGTTTTGACGAAATTCAGTTTGATTACATCCGTTTTCCGACCGATGGGATCAACTTGAGGAACGCCCGGTACCGCTGGCAGGATCCGGGGATGGACATGGAGTCCGCCATTGTGTCATTTCTGCAGCATATCCGTTCCCGGCTAAGCGCCCCCATTTCCATCGACATCTACGGCGCCAACGGCTGGTACCGTACAGGGGCCCGTACAGGTCAGGAGGTGGAACTTCTTTCCCGTTATGTCGATGTGATCTGCCCCATGTACTACCCCAGCCACTTTGCCCAGGATTTTCTGGCCCAGGATCCGGCAGAACTCAGGCCCTACCGTATCTATAACCTGGGAGCCCGGCGTACCGCCCACATCGGCAGGGGCAGAATAGTCGTACGGCCCTACGTGCAGGCGTTTTATCTGAATGTCGCCTATGACCGTAAGTACTACAACTCTGATTATGTACGCCGTGAAGTGGAGGGTGTCCGTGACGCAGGCCGGGGGGGCCTTACCTACTGGAACAATTCCGGCCGCTACGACGATATTCCCCTTCCCAACGTGTTTCAAATTCCCAACGGGTTTCAAATCTCGGAAACCCCTGGACAGTAATTCTCAGTTAAAACCTCCACCACTACTAGTCGCACCATCCCAGGGGCCATCTCAGGGGAGGGGTGGCGGCGGGAACAGATTTGTAGTAGTGTTGCCTCCATGACAACCGATGAACTCCGTTCCAAATACCTGGATTTTTTTATTTCCAAAGGACATGTACGGATCCAGGGGAAATCCCTTATCCCCGACAACGATCCGACGGTACTTTTTACTACAGCGGGGATGCACCCCCTGGTACCCTACCTTTTGGGTCAGGAACATCCCGCGGGAAAGCGGCTGGTGAACTGCCAGAAGTGCCTGCGCACGGGGGATATCGACTCTGTGGGAGACACCAGCCACCTTACGTTTTTTGAGATGCTGGGAAACTGGTCCCTGGGGGATTACTTCAAAGAAGGGGCCATCAGGATGAGTTTTGAATTCCTCACCTCCCCCAAATGGCTGGGTATCCCCCTGGAAAAACTGGGGGTAACGGTCTTTGCGGGGGATGAAGACGCCGGACGGGACGAGGAATCCGCAGCGGTGTGGAAGGCCCTGGGTATTCCCGAAGAGCGGATCAAATACCTGCCCAAGAAAGACAACTGGTGGGGTCCTGCGGGAACTACGGGTCCCTGCGGTCCGGATACGGAGATGTTCTACGATTTCGGCAAGGAACCCTGCGGGCCGGACTGCGGGCCCGGCTGCTCCTGCGGCAAGTGGCTTGAAATATGGAACGACGTGTTCATGCAGTACAATAAAACGGCAGAAGGAACCTACGAGCCCCTGGCCCGCACCTGTGTCGATACCGGCATGGGCATAGAGCGGACCATCGTCATCCTGAACGGCAAAGCATCGGTCTACGAAATGGACATCTTTATCCCCATTATCGGGGGTATCGAGCGGGCAATGGCAGCTTGTACAGCCGGCGGGGGCTACCGTTACGGCAATGACCCGGAAAAAGACAAATCAATACGGATTGTCAGCGATCACGTCCGTTCCGCCGTCTTTATCCTGGGAGACCCCAAGGCGGTAAGCCCTTCCAACGTGGGGGCGGGTTATGTACTGCGGCGTCTTATCCGCCGGGCGGTACGGCACTGCCGTAAGCTGGGAATCACAGAGGGGCCCCTCCTCTCCCCGCTGGCGGGGATCATCGCGGATGAGTTCAAGGGGCCCTACCCGGAACTGACGGAGAAGCTTCCCCTGATCACCGAAGAATTGAACCGGGAGGAGGGGAAATTTCTGGAAACTCTGCAGAAGGGGGAACATGAATTCGAAAAACTCCTGCCCAATCTCCTTAAAGATCCCCGCAGGCTCATGAGCGGCCGCCTGGCGTTCAAACTGTACGACACCTACGGCTTCCCCATTGAACTGACGGAAGAACTGGCCGGAGAGCAGGGGATGACAGTTAACCGGGCCGAATTTGACGAGGCTTTTAAGAAGCATCAGGAACTCTCCCGTGCCGGGGGAGAGCAGGCTTTCAAGGGGGGGCTGCAGGATCACAGCCAGATTGCCACCAAATACCATACCGCTACCCATCTGCTCCACCAGGCCCTGCGCCTGGTCCTGGGGGATCATGTGGCCCAAAAGGGTTCCAACATTACCGCCGAGCGGATGCGTTTCGATTTTTCCCACCCGCTTCCCATGACCGGGGAAGAGATTCAACGGGTGGAAGACATAGTAAACGGGCAGATCCGGCGGAATCTGCCGGTTACCATGGAAATAATGGACCTGGACAAGGCCAAAGAAAGCGGGGCTGTCGCCCTTTTTGGGGAAAAGTACGAAACCAAGGTCAAAGTTTACACAATTGGAGAAAGCGGGACGGGTATCTTCTCCCGTGAAGTCTGCGGCGGCCCCCATGTGGAACGGACCGGGACCCTGGGAACCTTCAGAATCCAAAAAGAACAGAGTTCCAGCGCCGGGGTCAGAAGAATTCGGGCGGTTTTAGAATAGCCACAGGGGTATTTTTTTCGTTATATTGAGTATAGAGTTAGTCCTGAACGTAGCAGGTTTTTGGAAAGTTTCCGGACAGCCGGTGTAGGGGTCTGTGGCGCCGTAACCGGGTTTTTCTGTATTGGTTTTAATATTGCGTTGGTAAATATAAGGATAGTTTTATGAAACGATTTTTTCTCAGTATTATCCTCTGTTTTGGCGGGGTGTTGAGTCTGTTCGGTCAGATCGAAACCCAGACGGTCGCTATCGTCAACCTTATCCGGCAGGAACCCATTACCGTACGGCAGCTTAAGGCGGAGCTAACTCCCCTGGAACAGACTGAAGGCCGGTCTTTCACCGTTGCTGAACGGCGGGAAGCCCTGAACGCACTGGTTAACCAGCGGCTCATACTTCAGGCGGCGGAACGGGACCGGATCACCGTATCGGAAAATGAGATTGACAATGCCCTAAGAAATTACCTGGCGCAGCAGGCGGGCCGGGCCCTTACGGATGCCGAATACGCCCAGGCTTTACAGCAGGCCGGTACTAACGCCCCCCTTATCCGGCAGCAGGCAAGCCGGCAACTGCTCATGCAAAAATATTTGATGGCAAAACGGGGAACCCAGATCAACGCCACCAGGGAACCGGCGGAAGAAGAGATTTTGAACTGGTACAACATCAACAAGTCGGAACTGCGCTGGCCGGATATCGTAGGGCTTAGCCTTATCGCGGTCCCCTACGGGGCAGACGCCGCTGCCAAGGCAAAGGCACGGGAAACGGCGGACCGTCTGGTCCGGGAAATCGGTACAAATTCCACCAAGTTTGACGAAGCCGTGTTAAGGGGTATTGCCGCCGGCGCCGGAGTTACGGCCACAGGGGGAGGCGGCTACGTTTCCACCAGAAATTTTTATGTAAGGCGGACCCAGGAATTCCGGCAGGGAGTTGGGGAAAACTTTTTTAATACCGCTTTTAGCCTGAAACAGGGGGAGGTGTCCTCCCTTATCGAAGGCGTTTCCGCCTATCAGATCATCAAAGTAACCGAGATTTACCATCAAAAGTTCCTGGAACTGGAAGATATTCTGGACCCGGAAAACCCAATCGTGGTAAGGGAGTATATCCGCCAGGGCCTGATGGCCGAACAGCAGCAACAGCTTCTGAATCAGGCCCTGACGGAACTGGTTGAGGAACTGCGAGGGGGAAGAAACACGGTAACGATCTATGAACAGTATCTGAACTGGTAATGGCATCCCGCAGAAAAGGACGAATATTGGCTTTCCAGGCCCTCTACTCCTGGGAAGCAAACAGCGGTGATAAGACCGGCGGCCTTAAAAAATCCGGTCCTCCGGCGGAAAACCCTGCCGATCCGGCTTCGCTCCGGTGGGAACATGTACCGGAAACCCTGATACCGAAGGAGCTTTTGGAATTTTCCTGGTTGGAAAACGAAAAACGGGCCGCTCTGGACGAGGATATTTCGGGTTTTTCCCGACTTCTTATCGCCGGTACCATAGAAAACATTACCGGCATAGACCGGATGATCAGAACACACCTGGAAAACTGGGATTTTAGCCGGCTTAACCGTGTAGATCTTGCCATTTTACGGATAAGCACCTATACCCTGATGTTTCAAACCGATGTGGCCCCCTCCATTGTCATCAACGAGGCTATCGGCATTTCAAAAGAATTTGGTACCGATGACTCCTACCGTTTTATCAACGGCGTGCTGGACAGTATCCGGCGGACCCTGGGGGAGAAACCGGCTTTCCAGAGTACGACATGATTCGAAAGGGTAGAGTTCTAAGGTTCTCCGTCAAACTGGCCGTTATCACCGGCGTCCTGCTTTCCCTGTTTATCTCTGCCGCCCTGATCTTTCTAAGCCTGCGGCCGGACCGGAACTACCTTGATTCCACCGCCACGCGGGATGTGTTTCACCGCCTGTTGCGGGATTATGACCTGATCGCCAAGTCCCCCCCGGATCCGGAGCAGCTTGATACCTTAAGCGCCCTGCTGGACAAGATGGAACGGAGTACCCAGGGGGTAGAATCCTGGCTGTCCCTGCTCAAACGCCGCCGGGTCCTTGCCGGGGTCTCCCCCCGTATGCTCCTCCGGTACCAGGCCAGCAGCAGCCGGGCGGCTGAGGCGTTCCCCTGGTCGGAACCCCTGGCCGCAGTCGCCACCGCCGCCCTGCTTCAGGGGACGGCTGTTACGGCAGAAAACGCCGGGACCCTTCGGGCTTACGCGGCCCTTATCAACGAGACCAGCCTCTGCCCTCTTGCCCTGGGCATTTCCATCCTTGTCGGGGATTTTAACAGTCCCGCTCTGGCCCAGGGCCGGGGAGAGGTCCTCCTTGGCGCCGCCCTTCCCCTTGTCCGCCCCGGCATGTCCCGGAACCAGGGGGACCGGTTTATCGCCAATCTGGCCATACTGCGGCTCCTAAAGGGGGATTACCGGGGCGCCGAAGCCCAAATTCTGGGAATTTCCTGGACGGAGACCCCGGAGCTGCTGAATTTCCTGGGTGAATACCAGTACGACTTCGGGGATCCCCTGCAGGCGGCGGCGATTTTTAACCGGGCTGCAGATGAAAAAACCCTGCTCCGCTCGGCGGATGCCCTTTGGCTTGGCGGAAAAAACGGGAGCGCCAGAAATATCTGGCTGACGCTGAACGGGCAAAACGCAGCGGTAGAACCGGAAATACGGCTCCGCAGCCTCTATAACCTGGCTATCAGCGCCCCAAGCCTGGAAGAACGGCAAAAATGGCTTGGCCTGCTTGCCGCGGACGGGCAGAAAAACCCCGCAGTGGTCCGGGAACCCTCCTACCTCTATGGTTTGGCGGCCTATACCCGGACCCTGGCCCCCTACGAGGCCCTGGCCCTTCTGAACACATGGGAGACGGAGGGTATACCGGAAAATGTACCGGAAATAGAGGCCATAGGGGATCTGGAAATTCTGCGCCGCCGGGGAGAACTGTGGACGGTTGACCGGACGGTAGCGGAAACCTGGCTGCTCCTGGGCCGGTATCCCCGTGACAACCGGCTTTACCAGTGGGCGGCCTGGTATTTTAGCCGCCAACGCCGTTACGGGGAACTGGAGGTGTTAATAAAAACCGCCGGTTACCGGGACATCCGGGGCCCCTGGCTGGATCTAATCGCGGGGCTGCGGGACATGGAAACCGGCGGCCTTGACCGGGCGGAGGAGCGCCTGCGGGCCATAACTCTGGACCCGGCAAACCGCAGCGTCTGGCAGGCGGAAGCCAACCTGGGCCTTATTCTGGAAAGCCGCCATGCCCCCTACCCCGCCCTTGAACAATACGAAATCGCCGCCGCACAGGTACAGGACAAGCGGGCCGCAAGCCGCCTTCAGCTGCGTATCGCCGGCTGTCTGCGGACCCTGGGCCGGACAGAGGACTGCCGCCGGGCCCTCCACTACAGCCTGGACCTTAACCCGGACAATCTGGCCGCCCGCCTGGAACTCCGGCGTCTGGAAGGCCAATAACACCTCCAAAAAACCGGAGGCCGGACAGGATAAAAAAAAGTAAAATTTTGTAAGGAAGAAAAATTTTTCTTGACCGTTGTATCGAGTTTTTGTATATTCAATACGTAAAATCTTAGATTAATAGAGAACGGAGGATCATATGAAAGTGAAGCCCTTGGCAGACCGGGTCATTGTCAGGCTGGAGAAAAGTGAGACAAAATCCGCTGGGGGGATCATTATTCCCGATACCGCCCAGGAAAAAACCCAGAGCGGCGTAGTGGTAGAGATTGGGGATGATAAAGAGGTCATTAAGGTAAGCCCCGGCCAGAAGATCCTGTACGATAAGTACGCCGGTACCCAGATCAAGATCGATGGAGTTGATCACCTGATCCTGAAAATGCAGGACATCCTTGCGATCATTGAGTAGGGAACCTTGTCCGGTTTTGCCGGACTTCCGGCAAAACCGCACTTCCGGTAATGTCGGACTTCCGGCAGAGCCGGACTTGGAAGGCCCGGACACCAGCGTCCGGGCTTTTTTGTGTCATTTTGGCGCGGTTTTTGAGTGTATATGGGAAAACGGGTCATAATAGGACGGGTTTATGTTCCGGCCTCCCCAGGTGTTTCATTTGAAAGTTTTTGTCTGTTTATTTGAACCGCTCCGGGCCCCAAAGGGAACGTAAAACAGCCTGCCAGAGAACGTAAAACAGGTCCTCCGGCAGTCCGCAAGGTACGGTAATACAAAAAATCGTTAATTTTCTCCACAAAGTCAAGCTTTTTTCTATTTCTTTGAAAGAATAGCCCTTCTTGGCATGGTTATTGCAATATTATAGGCAAAACCATGAGGAGGCATTAATGACCGCGATGAAGATGAAACGAACGAAGATCAAGCAGGAGAATTTCGATGCCGGCGAAAACATTCTCTCCACCTACCTGCGGGAAATCAACCGGATCCCCCTTCTTTCCAGGGAAGAGGAGGACGAGGCCGCCCGTGAAGCGGCAAAGGGCAACAAGGCGGCCCGGGACAAACTGGTAAGCGGAAACCTGCGTTTCGTAGTGAATGTGGCAAAAAGATACCAGGGCCAGGGCCTGGCAATTATGGACCTCATAAGCGAAGGCAACATCGGGCTTATGAACGCCGTAGACCGTTACGATGTAGACAAAGGATACCATTTCATATCCTATGCGGTATGGTGGATTAGACAGGCCATATTAAAAGCTATCTGCGAAAAATCCCGCATGATCCGGCTACCCCTGAACCGGGCCAACGAGCTGGTTCAGATACAGAAGGCCCGCAAAATAGCGCAGGAAAACCAGTCTACGGAAACAGAAATTCGGGAAGTAGCCCAGCTTCTCAGTATGGACGAAGACCATGTAGCGGAATTATTGAACATCAGCCGGGAGCATATCTCCCTGGACAACCCGGTTCACACCGGGAACCGGGACTCTACCGCTCTGGAAGACTTTATCGAAGATGAACAGCATGAGGCCCCGGAAGATTACGCTATGAACCGGGCCCTAAAAGAAGATATCGAAAATGTACTGGATACCCTGGATCGTAAAGAGGCGGATATTATCCGTTTCCGTTACGGCCTGGGGAATTGCCGCCCCCTTTCCTTAAAGGAAATCGGCAGCCGCTTTAACCTGACCAAGGAGCGGATTAGGCAGATTGAAAAAAAGGCTATTAAACGGCTCCAGCATCCTACCCGCCAACGGGTACTCTGTTCCTACATAGCCTCGTGATAAACAAACATTCTTGCCAAAGGCAGGAAGATCTACGCCTAACGATTCCGGCTGTATGGATGCTGCTACGCGGCAATTTCAAAGGTTTGGCGGCCCGAATAAGGAAATGCGTAGCATCACTTCCACAGGAAGCGCGACCAGGGCCGACAAACTGTGCCGGAGTAAGGAAGTCGCTTTCGCGGCAATATCAACGTGGGAATGTTCGCCAATGAAGTTGGAGCGCGCTCCCCAGCTATGCTGGGGTCCCCAGTATAGCTGGAGAGCGGAATGACCTAGGAGCTCGGCGTACCCCTCGTTGAGGCGTAGGTCTCCCTTGCCATGTTTTATGTTATCGTGCGGAGGTGGATGATGAACAACAGCCAACGGCATTTTGTAGGATTGGACTTGGCCAAGCGGATAGTGGAAGTCTGTATGCTCTGCGAAGGAGAAAAGCTGCCGGGCATGAGCCGGATACGAACCGATGAGAAAGGCAGGGAAGCTCTGGCGTCCCTGCTCTGTCAAGACGATGTGGTGGGCACGGAAGCCTGTTCCATCGCCTTTTTGCCAGGCCGTTATCTGCAGGATGATGAAGCAGTTTCTTACCCGGCTGAGGACCAGCCTGATAAACCGGCTGCACGCCATCTATGTGCAGGCGGGGCTGACAGGGCTGAAGAAGAGCGCTCTGGCCACGGCTGCAGGGCGGAACAAGCAGCCGGTAGCATTGATGCGGGAGGCGCATATCCTGATAGCCGGGAGTATCGAGAAGGAACTGGGAACCACTGAGGAAGAGCTGGGGGTATTCAAAGAAAAGACAATATGAAGTGCCCCCCGGTTAAAAGCCGTGGGTTTACTACGTGTGGTAGAATTACCACATTTAACACAGGAGGCACTTATGAAAGAGTACTACATAGGACTGGATGTCCACAA
>JAITJW010000073.1 GCA_031278715.1 Treponema sp.
TATAGTGGGGGATAAACGGCTTGTCAAGGAAATTTTGACTTTTTTACGAATTTTTTGCTGATAATTGCTTGTATCTGCTTCCAGCGAAGCGCAAGGGATGGAAGCGGAAATACTTTTGGCGCCCTTGGGCGGCAAAAGATTGAAGCGGACAGCCCGGTCGCCGCGAAGCGGCGATGCGCCCTGATCTTGCTATTGGTCCTACCGAGCTGCTACACCTCTACGGTCATGCCTTCCCGTGCCATGAGGATCTCCAGCGGTTCGGAGGCGTAACGCTCACGGAAACCGGCTTCCAGGGTGGCAAGCTCATCGTCGTTGCGCCGGGGTTCGTGGTGGAAACAGATGAGTTTTTTTACCCCGCTTTTGAGGCTGTTGCCGATGGCGGTTTCATAGGAGCTGTGGCCCCAGCCGATATGGCTTTTGTATTCGTCTTCGGTGTAGGAGGTGTCGTAGACCAGTGCATCCGCCCCTTTGATAAATTCCAACATTCGCCGGTTTTCCAGGGCCGCTGTCTGCTCCCCTTCGCGGGCGGCTTCCTCATTGTAGGCGGGGTCGTCTTTGTCTGTGGTGAAAAGGTTGTAAAAGGGTTCGTTATCGAAGGCGGTTACAATGGACTTGCCTTCGTACTCAAAGCGGTAGCCCAGGCACAGTGTGGGGTGGTTCAGGTACTTGGTAACCAGGTTAAGGCCACCGCCCAGGTCATAGGATCCTTGTTTGAGTTCCTCGTACTCGATATGGGCGGAAAGTTCGTCCAGGCGGACGGGCCAGTACCGGTAGGAAAGCTGGGCGCCGATAACTTTTTCCAGTGTATCCCCGTCATAGGAAACGGAACCCCATATCTTTAGTCTGGTACCGGGGACAAAGATGGGGGTAAACATGGGAAAGCCCATGATATGATCCCAATGGGTATGGGTAACAAAAATATCCGCGTTGATGGGGTGTTTTTTGATCTCGTTGGCGACCAGCCAGTCGCCAAACGGTTTAACCCCGGTCCCCAGGTCTACGATAAGAAGTCGTTCACCGGCACGAATCTCCAGACAGGCGGTGTTTCCGCCGTAAAGAACTGTTGTTGGTCCTGGTGTGGGGATTGAACCCCGGACACCCCAAAAACGGGTGTAAAACATGCCCCGCTCCCTGCTTTGGCCCTGGCGGCCTGAACTAAAGTTTCAAAAAAATCTGGGCCCGCTCTATTTCTCCCATCACCACTTCACTCAAGGTCCTGGTAATGGAGGGCGCTACCCCAAGAACTTCCCATGTTTCAGGGGGTAGTTCAGGGTTCTCATCGCCGGCAAAGCCTATGTTGCTCTGTTGAATAAAATAATTCGCCAGCGCCACCGTGTAAAGAATGTCCCGGTACGACCCGTTGTAGGCGCCGCAATTGTGATGATGAATGATCACATCCCCCACCGGACCCTGAAGTTTCCAGGCATTGACGATCCACTCCCCGCAGGCGCAGTGGTTTATCCCAAGAAGTTTATCTTCCGTCCTGACAAGGATCTGTCCCCTCTGTTTGGCAGTCCTCACGGTAATAGCATAAGCCTCAGGGGCCACCGCGTTAAGGGGGATTTTTCCGATATCATGGAGGAGCCCAACAGTAAAATACTCCTCCAGTCGTTTTTGATCTACCCCTCTCTTCTTCGCCAGTAGTTTGGAGGCAACTCCTACGCCCAGGGAATGACGCCAGAATGTTTCCATGTCGATTGCCCCGGCCCTGTTCTTTCCCCGCAGGGTCTCCAGTATCGCACTGGACAGGGCCAGATTCTTTACCGTGTTAAGTCCCAGCATGATGATGGCCCGTACCGGCGTGGTAAGCTCGTGGGGCAGGTTATAGTACACCGAATTGACAAGTTTAAGGACTCTGCCGGTCAGAACCGGGTCCAGGGAGATCACGTAGTTCAGGTCCGCGGGGCTTGAACGTGGATCATTGCATACTTCCACAACCTTAACAGTCGAAGTGGGCAGACTTGGCATGTTATGAATATAGTCCTCAGCTTTTTTTTTAAGACTCTCATTCATACCTGCCGAGAGTATAGCCCAAAAGCGGCCGCGCCGTCATCTCTTGTGAGAATTCCCCTATCAGGAATCCTGACAGGAACCCTGACAGGAGCCCTGGTCCGGATGCCCGTGTGGTTCCATCCCGGTCAATGTACCGGTAGGCGGCTACGGCGAAGTAGTAGAGGGTCCCGTTCTTCAAGCCGTCAATACGCAGGGTTCCGTGTTTTCCCGCGTCAATGGGGGATGTCCCCTGCAGCGCGTCAACGCCGAAGTATTCCCCCGGCGCCGTGCCGTAGTAGACCAGGTAGCCGTCAACCCCGGTGGTGGACTGGCGCCAGGTTAGTTCCACTGCCCCGTCCCGGGCAACGGCGTTTAGCCGGATCGGGGGTCTTGGCGGTTCATCGGGGCTGTAAACAACGCGGAGTTCTTCCAGGTAGGGGCTGGTTTCTCCGTCGGCGCTGGGGTAAAAAACCGCAGCCACCTGCACATAGCGGCCCTTGAACTCCGGGGGCAGCTCTACCCAGGGTTTTATTACCTGCCACTCCTCACCTGTCCAGCGGTAGGGGTTATCTCCGATACGCATGAAGAACTGTATTGCCGAATCATCGGTAAAGTGGAGCTCCCCCTGTCCGGCATAATCATTACGGATCCGGTTCCCCGTCGCCGTAATTCTGCCCCCCAGGGTTTCCAGCCGGAGGACGCTGCCTGTCCCCTGCCCCAGGTCAAGGGTCTTTGTTTCCATCCTGCCCCCGGTGGGGGAGTACTTCTGCAGTCCTTCCTCAAGGCTGAATTCCCTGCCGGTTTGACCTGCATAACGGCCGTGGATACGGAATTCGTCCATCAAGCCTGTGTAAACCCTTCCCAGAATGAACTCCCCGCCGGCACCGATAAGGGGAGTGTAGACCTCCCCCCCCTCCGCTCCTTCCCTGGTAACATAGGCCAGCGCTTCAATACGGCCGTTGGCCACATATTCTAAAAGTCCTGTGTCTGCGTCAAAGCGGATAAGGTGGTGGCTCCAGGCTTTGGGGATTACCGGCTTTTCACCGTCCAGGGTGATGCTTAGGGTCTCTTGTCCATCCGGGGAGATGAAAAAATCGTGAAAATTCCACTGCAGCCGGTTCCTGACGACAGAACAGTAGACACGCTGAAAAAAATAGGAACCCGGACTCCGGACACGGGAGGCTGTCCATGCGAGGACCTGTTCCCCATTTTCAAAATTCAGCGGGTAAAGCCAAAATTCCAGGCTAAAATCCCGGATATGGGCGTCCGTGGCAAAAAGCGCCTCGGAATCGAGGGCCGCGATACGCAAGGGTCCGGCCGAAGCGGGCCGGGATTCCACCAGGGTATACCGGGTGTCCTGGCTGGAAAAAAATGCGGCCCCGGCTCCTATGCGCGCCCATTCGGGGCCTGCCGCGGAAACAGTGGCGCCGTTGTTCCCCAGATTGGCGCTTACCGAATACCGGTTCCCCCCCGAATAGTATTCCGGGGATGCTTCGTCAAACGAAAGGACCAGATCGGGAGCTGCTTCGGCTCCCCTGGGTGTTTGAGGGGTACTGTCCAGAACCAGGACCGGCCAGGGCCGGACTGCGCTCATCTCGGTAAGCCCGGAACGGCGCTCCGCCGCTTTCCAACTGTTCTCGCCGCCAATGGAGATGACCTGTTCCTCCGCCGGGAAGAGTCCGGGCAGACTACCGAAACCGGGGAAAAAGAAGTATACTAAGAGAGCTAATCCCGAAACCCGGATGGTTTTAGGATTAACCACAGGTACGATGGATGGTGGTTTCATCTGTTTGATTCTTATTGTCGGCATAAATGAGTGAAAGGTTTCCCCCCGGTACATCCGGAAAAAACAGCGATGTTTCCAATTTTGAGCGCCTCAAGACCCTGGCCCGCGAGGCCCCCAGAGAACCGGGGGTCTATATCATGCGGGATGATGAGGGGGCCATCATCTATGTGGGAAAGGCCCGTGTCTTGCGAAACCGGCTGGGTTCTTACTTTGCCGGAGAAAAGGACATTAAAACCAGCACTCTGATCCGCCACACCCGGTCCATTGAAACCATTATCGTGGCCAGTGAATACGAAGCCCTGTTGCTGGAAAATACCCTGATCAAACAGCATTTCCCTAAATACAACATCAACTTAAAGGACGGCAAAACCTACCCGGTGGTACGGGTTACCAAAGAGGAATTCCCCAGGATATTCAGGACCCGCCATATCGTAGAAGATGGAAGCCGGTACTACGGTCCCTTTCCCCAGGTACAGACTGTGGACATAGTGCTGGAACTGGTGGAGCGGCTCTTTCCCCTGCGGAAATGCCGGACTCTGAAGAAACGGGACAACCCCTGCATGTACTACCACATTGGCCGCTGCGCGGCGCCCTGCTGCGGCAGGATTAGCGCGGAGGACTACGAGGTGCATGTAGGCCGGGTGGAGCGGCTGTTGGCGGACAGCGCAGAAAGCGGCGGCGGCGCCTGTCGTACCCTGATCGGGGATCTGGGCAAGGACATGCAGGCGGCCGCGGCGGCCCTGAAATTCGAGCGGGCCGCCCAGCTGCGGAACGCCATCCGGGCCATCGAGGACCTTTCCGTTGGCAATTCGGTGGTGGATTTTGATCCGGAAGGCCGGGACTACATCGCCTGGGCCGCCGAGGGGGTGTTGAGTACCTTTACGGTCTTCTCCATGCGGGGGGGCAGGATGACCGGCCGGGAACTCTACCGGACCCGTTCCGCCGCGGAGGGAGGGGAATCCCTGGAAACCTTTATTGCCTCCTACTACGATCCCGGCAGGCCACCGCCGCCGGCCATTTATGTCCAGCCCGGCACCGGGGATGGGGCCTCCTCCGGTACAGCCGGGGCCCTGCTGGAAGGGACACCGGAAGGGACGCCGGAGGGGACACCGGAGGGGACGCCGGAAGGGACACCGGAAGGGACGCCTTCTGCCATCCTCGACAGGTGGTTCCGGGAACAGTTTCATTACGAGGTAACGATCAGCGTCCCCACGGAAAAGCGCCACACCGCGGTTCTGGCTCTGGCCCGCCAGAACGCCCTGGAGGATCTGCGGAAGCGTCTCAAGGAACGGGGCGCGGGGCCGGCCCTGGATGAACTGGTTCGGGCGCTATCACTGCGCCGCCGTCCCGAACAAATCGAGGGGTTTGACATTGCCCAGCTGGACGGCAAGCACCCGGTGGCCTCCCTTATCTCGTTCAAGAACGGAGTACCGGATAAGAAGAACTACCGCTACTTCAAACTGCGCAGCGTGATAGGCATTGTGGACGATTTCGCCGCTATGCGGGAGGCGGTGTCCCGCCGCTATTCCCGGCTTATCAGGGAGGGTAAGGACCTGCCGGATCTGGTGCTTATCGACGGGGGTATCGGCCAGGTGAACGCCGCCAAGGGGGTGCTGGACGAACTGGGGATAGACAGCGACATTGTGGGTCTTGCCAAACGGGATGAGGAACTCTGGCTCCCCCATGCACGGGAACCGGTACGGCTCTCCAAAGATTCTGAGGCCCTCAAGGTCCTGCAGTTTGTCCGGGACGAAACCCACCGCTTTGCCACAGGGCTGAACCAGCGGCTCCGAACCGGGGACCTGTTCTTCCCCGTGCTGGAATCGGTGGAAGGTATTGGACCCCGGCGGGCGGCGCGGATCATGAAAGTTTACGAAAACATTGCCAACATCGCCGCAGCGGAACCCGGAGAAATTGCCGAACGCTGCCGTCTTGGTGACGCCCCCGCCCGTGCGGTACGGGCCGCCGCCCGCCTGGCCCTGGAAGATTCCGCCGCGGCAAAGACCCGGCTGGCCTCAGACAGGAAGCGTCCTTCCCGCCAACGTATCCATACCGCGGATATGGCCGCGGAAGCCCTGGAAGACTACTCCGCCGCCCCGCCCCCGCGGACAGTTACCGGCTCTACGAGCTAACCAAATACCTGGGCCTGGCAGGAACAGCCGGGATCTTTACAAGATCAGATCAATATAGGACACTTGCGGAATGTCTTTCGATGATGAACAGGCCGGCGCGGTCCCGCCACCCGGACAGGGGACCGCGCATCTCGCCGCGCCCGAACAAATAACCCCCGCTCCCGCAACACCCGATGCAGCAGACCGGCTGGGAATCATGCCGGTAGGCAGGCTGCTCCTGCGTTTTTCCCTGCCGGCCATCACCGGCATGCTGGTAATGGCCCTTTACAATGTGGTGGATCGTATCTTTGTAGGCCGGGGAGTAGACGAAATTGCCCTGGGCGGCCTTTCCCTGGTACTGCCCTTGATGACTATCCAAATGGCCATTGCCATGCTGTTTGGCATTGGGTCCGCCAACATGATCTCCATGCGCCTGGGTCAGGGCCGCCGGGAGGAAGCGGAAAATGCGTTGAATCACTGTTTTTTTCTGCTCCTTTTGATGGGGATTTTAAGTACCATTGCGGGGTTGATCTTTATGGAACCCCTTCTAAGCCTGCTGGGGGCCCAGGAGAACAGCGCCGCCCTTGCCTACAGCCGCGAATATTTCAGTATCATCCTGCTGGGCAGTTCTTTTTCTATGGTGGGCTTTGGTTTTTCTCACTGTACCCGCGCCCAGGGCTTCCCCGCCGTTACCATGGTCAGCATGATCATAGGGGCAGGATTGAACATGATCCTGGACCCAGTTTTCATTTTTTTCCTGGGCTGGGGGGTACGGGGCGCTGCCTGGGCGACTATCATCTCCCAGTTTGTCAGTACCGTCTGGATTATTTC
Source organism: Treponema sp. (assembly GCA_031278715.1). Classification (GTDB taxonomy): domain Bacteria; phylum Spirochaetota; class Spirochaetia; order Treponematales; family Breznakiellaceae; genus JAISFT01. The sequence continues at coordinate 6,721 of JAITJW010000073.1, forward strand.
CTTCAATCTGGGGAAACGGGCGGTTATCAGACTGAAACCGCGGAATTTCAGCCCCTCCTTGTCCATGGTAGGCCAGATCATGGCCTTTGGGTCCGCCCAGTTTCTGCTGCAGTTTATCATGTCCGCGGTACAGCTCCTCACCAACATGAGCATGGGCTGGTACGGTACACAGGCCCTGGGGGTGGAAAACGGCGGAGATATTGCCCTTTCGGGGATGAGTATCGCCGGTCCCATTATTATGATGATTCTGATGCCGGTATTCGGTATCAACCAGGGGGCCCAGCCCATCCTTGGCTACAACTACGGGGCAAAACGCTACAACCGCGTGCTGCGGACCTATATTCTGGCCGTCGGAGCTGCAACGGCGATCTGTGTTGTGGGCTTCGCGGTAGTGGAACTTTTCCCCAAATTCCTGATCGGTATTTTTATTACCGAATCCAGCGAAGCGCTGCTGGTCTTTACCCCCCTGGCCATGCGGATTGCGGTAATTATGCTGCCCGTGAACGGTTTCCAGATCGTGTCCAGCAACATGTACGTGGTTACCGGAAGACCCAAATTTTCCATCTTCCTTTCCATGCTGCGTCAGTTTATTGTACTTATTCCCTGTATGCTCATCTTCGGAAGAATCTGGGGTCTGTGGGGGGTAATCGCCGCCAGTCCCGTGGCGGACGCTTTTTCCTTTGTACTCACCGCCGTCATGATCAGCTTTGAACTGCGAAAACTGCGGCGGGACAGTTTATCGTCTTTCACCGGCTGAATTTCCGGGAACCCGGCTTAACCAGGGGGATACCTTTCCCGCAGAGTTCACAGCTTTCCGCGTCCCAATCCGCAACGGATACCTGTACGGCCGCGTACAGGGGCCAGGGAACCTGTATTCCCTCCATCCGGCGGTCTACCAGGCAGCTTAGGGCGGTTATTTTTGCCCCAAGACCTTCCAGTACCGCGGCGCTTTCCCCGGAAGATTTAGCCGTGGTAACCACGTCTTCGGCAATAAGAAGACGCTGCCCCGGTTCAACGGCAAAACCCCGGCGCAAGGTCATGGCCCCCGTTTCGTCCCGTTCGGTAAAAAAAGCGGGAAGCCCAAGCTGACGGCCCAGCTCATAGGCGGCGATAATGCCCCCCATCGCAGGACCCGCCACCGCGTCAACCGCGAGCCTCCCCGCGGCAATATCAGCCCTTATCCGTTCCGCCACAGACCGCAAAACCAGGGCCGCCTTGTCCGGGTATTGCAGCAGTCTGGCACATTGAAAGTACTTATCCGAGTGGCGGCCCGATGAAAGGAGAAAGTGTCCCTCCAGCATGGCCCCGGATTCTTTGAACAACTCAATTATCTTGTACACACATTCTCCTCGTACGCCTCCCCAGCCCTACTAAGAATACTCTCATAGCATGATTAATACAACCGGACGCCGGAATTGTACAGATCCGTGTAAACCCGCTTTACAGCAGGGAAAATTATCATTAGGATGAAATTCCTATCATTCAGGCAGTACTGGAGATAACCAACCGGCAACGTAGTATGCTGTATCTTTTCGGACCGCTAAATTCGGGATTCTGGAGATCCCGTAAAACTAAGGAAGGACTATGAAACTTAAGTATCGTTTACTGATTATTGTTACGGCAATTGTAATTGTAACTGGGGCAGCCCTGTCAATCATTTTGGTCAGCATTGCGTCCTCCACGCAGATGGCTACCGCCCTGGAAAGTCAGGAACGGCTTGCCGCGGAACAGGCACGGGTTATTCAGATGAGGTATGAAACCTACCTGTCGATTGCCAATACCCTGGCAAACACAATGGCCGATTATGACGGAACGGAAGCAGGCAGGCAACGCAACCGCTTTGATCAGCTTATGCAATCGGTTGTTCTGTCCAATGAGCGGATAGTCGGTATTTTTGCGGTTTTCAAGCCCAATACCATAGACTCCGGACTGGACGCCGAATTTGCCGGAAGCCCCGGCAATACCGAAACCGGCCAGTGGGCCCCCTGGTATACCCAACGGACGGGAACCATAGAACACTTAACCTATAACGATATACCGGGTATGATGGCGATGATCAACGGCCCCGATGCGCAGAAACAAAAAATCGACGATCCGGTATCCCAAACAGTGCAAGGGAAAAATACTTACATAGTCAGAGTCACCGTACCGGTTATTTACCGGAAAACAGGAGAGGTGGTAGGCCGGATCGGAGTGAACGTAAACACCACCTATACCCAGCCTGTGGTGGACGATACGATAAAGGCCCACCCCGATATTAACGCTATGACCGTCTATGCCGATAAGGGGTTCATTGTTGCCAGTTATGCCGCTGATCAAGTCGGGAGGTTCCTCAAGGATGCCCAGGGTTCTCTGTTCAATGTGGACGCCGCTGCAGCCCAGGATGCGATAATAAAGGGCGAAAAATTCCGACTGGCGGAGTATTCGGATGTTCTCAAGACAGAACTGGAAATGATCATTTACCCCTTTACCATCGGTGAAACCGGTACAAGCTGGGCCCTGATGCTAGGTACGGAAAAAGCGGTGATCCTGGAAGAGATCAACACCATGATCGGCTATACCGTTATCATTGCGCTTGTGGCGGTTGTTATTATGGTGGTGATTGTCTTCTTTGTTTCCGGCAATATTGCCAAACCTATTGTCAATGTGGCCTTAACCCTTAGGGATATATCCGAGGGCGAAGGAGACCTGACAAAAACCGTCAATGCTCATTCCAAAGACGAGATCGGCGATCTGGCCCGGTACTTTAATGCGACTCTGGAGAAAATTAAAACCCTTGTTATTGTCATCAAGCGCCAGGCCGTCTCCCTGTCCGATATCGGAACCGAACTTGCCGGTAACATGACCGAAACCGCCGCTGCGATTAACGAGATCACCGCCAACATCCAGAGCATCAAGGGCCGGGTACTCAACCAGTCCGCATCGGTAACGGAAACCAACGCTACTATGGAACAGATCACCATTAACATTGATAAACTTACCGGTCATGTGGACCGCCAGAGTACAAGTGTCGCCCAATCTTCCAGTGCTATCGAGGAAATGCTTGCAAATATTCAGTCTGTAACCCAGACTCTGGTTAGGAACAGTGATAATGTGAAAGACCTTATTGACGCTTCCGAAGTAGGGCGCACGGGACTCCAGGAAGTAGCGGGGGACATTCAGGAAATAGCACGGGAATCCGAGGGGCTTCTGGAGATCAACGCGGTAATGGAAAACCTCGCCAGCCAGACAAACCTCCTGTCCATGAACGCCGCTATAGAGGCAGCCCACGCCGGGGAGGCGGGAAAAGGTTTCGCCGTAGTAGCCGACGAGATACGAAAACTGGCGGAAAACTCCGGGGAACAGTCCAAGACCATTTCAACGGTCCTCAAAAAGATCAAGGATTCTATCGACAAAATAACTAAATCAACCGACAACGTGTTGAACAAGTTTGAAGCCATAGATGGCGGGGTCAGGACTGTATCGGAGCAGGAAGAAAACATCCGTAACGCTATGGAAGAACAGAGCGCGGGGAGCAAACAGATCCTGGAAGCCATTGGGCAATTAAACGAAGCTACCCAGTTGGTCAAGAGCAGTTCCGCGGAAATGCTTGAGGGAAGCAAACAGGTCATACAGGAAAGCAAGAGCCTGGATCTGGTTACCCAGGAGATAGGCAACGGTATGAACGAGATGGCTACCGGGGCAAATCAGATCAACGCGGCGGTAAACCAGATCAATACTATCAGCGGCCAGAACAAGGAGAACATTGATGTGCTGGTCAAAGAAGTATCAAAATTCAAAGTGGACTAAGAAAAGTCCCAAGGCGCGGTTATGAAGGATCTGGCCCAAATCAGGGCAAAAAAGGCGTTCATTATTGATATGGACGGGGTTATTTACCACGGGAACCTGCTCCTTAAGGGGGCGGCGGAATTTGTGGAATGGCTTACAGCCGCCAACAAGTCTTTTCTGTTTCTTACAAATTCAAGTGAACGTTCTCCCCTGGAGTTAGCCCAAAAATTGTCCCGGCTGGGCATCGTGGTAGACCCGGAACATTTTTATACCAGCGCCCTGGCAACCGCGAGTTTCCTTGCCGCCCAGCATCCGGGAGGATCGGCCTATGTGATCGGCGAACCGGGCCTGATTCAGGCCCTCTACGATGCAGGTTTTATCATGAACAATGTGAACCCCGACTATGTAGTAGTAGGGGAAAGCCGGGCTTACAGCCTTGAATCCCTGGAACGGGCCGTAAAGCTGGTCATGGGAGGCGCCCGGCTTATCGGTACCAATCCGGATCTTTCCGGCCCCGTAGAAAATGGCATAGTGCCGGCCTGCGGCGCTTTGGTGGCCCCCATAGAACTTGCGGCAAAGGTGAAAGCCTATTTTGTAGGCAAACCCAATCCCCTGATGATGCGCCACGGCATGAGACGGCTCAACGCCAAACGGGAAGATACAGTGATCATCGGCGACCGGATGGATACCGATATTGTGGCGGGGGTGGAATCAGATATTGAAACCGTACTGGTTCTTTCCGGTGTTACCACCATGAACGATGTTCCCGCCTATCCCTACCAGCCCAAGCACATCCTGGACGGAGTTTTTGAAATACCGGAATGAACTACTCACCCCGCAAGGCAGGCGCCTGTAGGGGGGGCCTGCTACCACGACCAATGTCCCCGTAGCCGCGCCTATGGCGCACCGCCGCTCTGGCCCCGCCGGGTAGAACCGGGCGGTTACCCGCCCGGAACCCCCACAGACCCGGACGTGCCCAATTAAGGCATCCGGTTCTTCCAGAAAAAGTTTCGCTAAACGTAGGAGTGTACTATCTTGGGGTACGGCAAGGGACAGGCTTTCAGGTACATCAGGTACTGCCACCAGTACAGACTTCTCTTGTCCGACCGCCGGTTTAGCCAT
>JAITJW010000033.1 GCA_031278715.1 Treponema sp.
TGAACCGCCGCATAGTCAAGTACGGAGGTTTTACGAGCGAAGCCCAACAGACTGCTGGCAGTTTCGCCGTTTTCCCGGTACAATAGCCCCATGTCTGAACCTACACCCCTGTTTCTTATAGACGCCTATGGTCTTATTTACCGTTCGTATTTTGCATTCATGACCCACCCCTTGCGGAACGGTCAGGGACGTAATGTGTCTGTCCTGTTTGGTTTTGCCCGGACTTTGTTAAGCCTGATGGACGAGGGGGTTTCCGGTATTTCCGGACTAATGGACCGGGGTTTTTGCCTGGCTGCGGCCTTCGATTCCCGTACCCCCACGTTCCGGCACAAGATCTACGACAAATACAAGGCCACACGGGAGAAAGCTCCGGATGATCTCCACGATCAGGTACCCCTGGTAGAGGAATTGTTAGAAGCTCTGGGGGTAAGGGTTCTGCGTGCAGACGGTTACGAGGCGGATGATATTATAGCAACCCTGGCCACCATGTGCCGGAAAGAAAAACGCCGCTGTTATATCATTTCAAGCGATAAGGACCTGCTCCAGCTGGTAGGGGAGGGGACCTGGGAACTGCGGCCCCGGAAATCATCGGGTACCGGCGGCGGAACGGGCGGCGGTCCGGCCTATGAGCTTGTGGGTCCCGATGAGGTTAAGGCCGAGTGGGGAGTGTCCGCGGCTCAAATCCTGGATATTCTTTCCCTGACCGGGGATAGTTCCGATAACATCCCCGGAGTAAAAGGCATAGGGGATAAAACAGCCGCCAAACTTATGGCCCGTTACGGGTCCCTGGACGGGATCTACTACAACATCGCCGCTATCGAGGGAAGCACCGGGAAAAAGCTGGCAGAAGGGAAAGAGAACGCCTATTTTTCCAAAAAGCTTATCACCCTGGAGGATAACGTTCCCCTTTCCGTAAAAAGTATTGATGAACTTTCCGCCGGAAACCTGGATCGTTCCGCAGCCGCCAAAGTTCTGTACCGGGAAGGAGTACTGCAAATAGCCCGCAGACTGGATAAAGATGCGGGCAGCCCTGCCCCGGATCAGGGGGGTACGGGCACGGATAGTCCGGTTCCCGCTGGCCCGGACACGGGTCCCGAAGGGATCCCGCCGGGCGCGTTCCGGCCGGCCGGGATCCCCGCCGGACTGCGGGGGAGCGGAACCTACAAGACAATTTTGGATATGGAGGACCTCAAAGCCCTGCTTGCCGCCGGGAGAAAGCAGGGCCTTATGGCCCTGGATTTTGAAACCGACTCCCTTGACGCCTGGAATGCCCAGCCCATCGGAATTTCCCTGGCCCTTAAACCAAAAGAGGCTTTCTACGTCCCCGTGGCCCCCCATGCCCGGCTCCGGGACGCCCCGCCCGAAACCCTCTTGTCCCGGGACAACGGCAGCCTGGAAACCTCCAGTCCGGAGGGTTCCAGCCCAGAGGTCTCCGGTCCGGAGGGGCCCGCCCCTTTTCTGAACCCCCGGGAAGTACGGGAACTCCTGGCCCCCCTCCTGGCCGATCCCTCCATGACCATTGCGGCCCATAACGCCAAATTTGATTACAAGGTAAGCCGGGGCTGGGGTATCCCCCGCTGGAACTGTAAAATTTGGGACACCATGGTAGCCGCCTGGCTTGTCGAGCCGGAACGGAACAACTACTCCCTGGATTCCCTGGCGGCTTACCACTTGGATTACCATGATGCCCTGGCCTACCATACCGTAGTTCCCAAGGGCAGCGCATTTGATGCGGTGTCGCTGGAAACCGCGACACGGTATTCCGCCGAAGACGTGGACCTCTGTCTTAGGATGCGGGAGTACCTCAGCCCGATCCTTGGAGAGGGAGAGACACGGGGGATCTTTGAGAATCTGGAAATGCCCCTGCTCCCCATCCTTGCGGAAATGGAAGGGGAGGGTATTAAAATTGAGCCAAACGTCCTTAAAGATTACGGTGAAGAACTGGGAACTGAACTGGTCCAGGTGGAGAACGAAACCTACCGCCTGGTCGGGCACGAGTTCAACCTGGGCTCCCCCAAACAGCTTCAGGAAGTCCTGTTTGTCGAGCGGAAACTGAAAAGCGGAAAAAAGACGAAGACCGGCTACTCTACCGATATGGCGGTACTGGAAGAACTAGCCAGGGAAGATCCGGTGCCCGCCCTCATCCTGCGGCACAGGACCCTGTCAAAGCTTAAATCCACCTATGTGGATGCCCTGGTGGAACAGGCGGACTCCCAGGGCAGACTTCACACCAATTTTATGCAAACCGGGACAGCCACCGGGCGACTTTCCAGCAAAGAACCCAATCTGCAAAACATCCCTGTCCGGGATGAAAAAGGCCGCCGGATTCGGGCGGCCTTTGTAGCCCGTCCGGGGAACCTTCTTATTAGTGCGGATTACAGCCAGATAGAATTGGTGATTCTGGCCCACCTGTCCGGGGACCAGAATCTGGTTTCCAGCTTTCAGGAAGGAAAAGATGTCCATGCCCGTACTGCCTCCCTTATCTTTGGCGTGGACGAGGATAAGGTGGATAGCAGCCAGCGGCGCATCGCCAAGACCATCAATTTTGGCGTCATGTACGGTATGAGCGCCTTCCGCCTGGCCAACGAACTTGATATTACCCGTACCGAGGCGGCAGCTTTTATTGACGCCTATTTCAAGACCTACTCCGGGGTCAGCCGTCTTATCAATGAACTTGTCAGTAAAACTGAACAGACCGGTTACGCCTCTACCATTTTGGGCCGCCGGCGCTATATTCCGGCGATCAACTCCCGGAACAAGACCGAAAAAGCGGCAGCAGAACGGGTAGCGGTGAATACCCCCATCCAGGGTTCCGCAGCGGACATTGTTAAAACCGCCATGCTTAAGGTTGATCGGGCCCTTGGCCTGTCCCATAGCCCCGCGAAGCTGCTCCTCCAGGTTCACGATGAACTCATCCTGGAATGTCCCAGGGCAGAGGCCCCCACCGCAGCGGAACTGGTCAGAAAAGTGATGGAAGGGGCGGTTACCCTTTCTCTGCCCCTGCGCGTCAGCGTGGAGACCGGTAAACGGTGGGGAGATTTTCATTAGGCAGGGATAGGCGGCCGCCCGCTACCCGGTGCTTGTACGCCGATACCGGCGACACTCCCGACATCCGTTGCGCCTTTTCCAGTTCCCCCCTTACCACTATCTGTACCCCGTAGAGTTCCCCCCTTACCTATGGGGCGGCCATGCACGGCGCTTGGGTTTTTACGAATTTTTGTAAAGAATGCTTGGCAGGTCCCCACGGAACGTGGTATTGTTGTTTATCCTAAAGGGTAATGGGAGTAGCCGGAGTATGTACGCAGGCCGCTTATCGTTTGCACATTTCCCGCGGTTGGCCTTATGGGCTGTTTACTATTTACCGTCTACTATTAACTCTACACAAAATACTACCCCCCCCCCCCCCCCCCAAGCTTTTTCCGGTAAGCGGGGATAGTAAAAACATGCCCCCCGGATACTCTTCTTCTCCTGTTTTTCGGGGGCCTGCGTCCCCGCCGCCGGCCGGCGGGTTCTGGAACCTCTGGGCGGGAACTGCCCGTGCGTGATTCCCCTGACGCGGCAAAAACAGCCGTTCTGCTGATCGAGGATCATCCCCTGATGCGGCGCGGCCTTGCCGCCTGTCTGGAGGATACCGGACGTTTTTCCGTAACCGGAAGCGTCGGCTCCCTGAAAGAAGGGCGGCGTTTTATTGAAGGCGCCGGGAAAGGTGTTTTCCCCAAGCTCGTCATCCTGGACATCCATCTAGGCGCGGAAAACGGCCTTGAGTTTATCGAGTTCTTTAGGGGTTTCTGCAAAACCCGCGGGATCGCCATGCCCGCAGTCCTTGTCTGTTCGGTCCTTGAAGACCCCTTCCGTGTCAGGACGGCCCTGCGGATGGGCGCGGCGGGCTATATCCACAAGTCAACCGGTGAAATAGAATTACTGCGGTCAATAGAAACCGTGCTGTCCGGCGGTGAATATATCGATCCCCGGCTCCAAGTCAAACTTGGCCGGGACTCCGGCGGGTACAGCAAATTTACACGCCGGGAAGAGCAAATCCTCACCATGATAAAGCAAAACTACACCAACCAGCGCATCGCCGCCGAACTTTTCATCAGCCTACGCACTGTGGAAAACCACATCAGCCACATTTACCTTAAAACCAGCCGTTATACCCGGCAGGAACTTGTGGATTACTAAGAAGCCGCTTACGCCTGCGTAAACCGCTCGCCGGCGCGTAAAACCCGGCGTTAGTCCCGCAAAACCGCGTTTTTTCTGAAGATCGTGCGTTCACACGGAAGAAAAGCCATTGTGGGCATGATAGGATAAGGAACCAAACCCATTCAGGGTAAGGCAAAATAACGATGAAGGAGTATCAGATGAAAAAGGTCTTTCACAAAACCGCCGCCGTCCTTGCCGCCGCGCTTATTGCCTTGGCAAGTACCGGCTGTGCCAAGAGTCCCAAAGCCCTGGCCCAGGAGACCGTAAAGCTGGAACAGCAGGTTTTGGATGCGGGGGCGGATGCTCAAAAAACGGCGAAGGCCGCCCAGGATTTTGTCAAGCATTTCGAGGCATTGGACAAGCTCTCCGATGCGAACAGGAAGCAATACGAGGAGATCCTGGCGGCTTTAATAATCGCCGATCCTACGAAAACCGTACCGGTAAACCCCTTGCGGGGAACCAGGTGGATAGGCGCCGATCAGGAAGATATAGTTTTGGAATTCGATCGCGGTACGTTTACCTACAAGCTGAATAACAGTGGAAAAAATATAGAAGGCAAGTACGAGCTGGTAACCGCCGTCAATATTGAACTTGGCGGCAGTACCGAGGCAGGAAGAATCTCCGGTAACACCCTGGAGTTTAGCGATATAGAGTTCAGCAAGAAATCGGGAACGGATGTCATCAAAAATACCCAGTGGGAAGGAGAGACATGGGGTAATCCTATTACCATTAATTTTACTATTGATACCTTCACGATGTCAGCGGGCGGCGAAAGTATGGAAGGCAAGTTTGGCGTCTTTTATGTGATCGGTCTTTCATTGCCGGATGGTGATACGGAAGTATTTATGGTCGACGGTACTACCCTGAAAGACAGGTGGGATGACGTTATTTTCAATAAAATTACCGGTACGGCCTCTACGCAAACTCAGGCCGCGCCAGCCGCCACTCCCCCCGCACAAGCCGCGGCTTCTACACCGGCCGCCGCTCCGGCGCCAACCCAGACCAGTGTAGGTACGGCTCCGGGAGGTATTCTGGAAGTAGAACCCAATGACACGGAACTAACGGCACAGGTTATTCGTCCGGGAGTAACCGTGAACGGATCCTTCGCCGCGGATGACGACGAGGATTACTATAAAATCACCCTAGCCTCATCTGGAAAGCTAACAGCGTACACCGAGGGAGCTGACGATGTGTTCATGCTCTGGATTGAGGAACTTGACGAGGATGGCCGCTACAATGGCTTGCTGGCAGAAGGCACTTATATAAGCGGTTACGAAGGGGATGTGCGGGTAGAAGCCGATCTTGCCGCGGGAACCTACTGTTTGTACCTAAAAGGATACGATGCTAGTCCCTATAGCTTAAAAACAAGTTTTGCCCCCGGTACTGTCGTGCCGGCCAGTTCCGGTACCAACTGGGACAGCCTCCTGGACCAGTATGAAAAATTCGTGGATGATTATATCGTAGCGATGCAAAAGGCAGTGGCCGGCGATTTTAGCGCCATGACCACCGCCGCATCCCTCATGGAACAGGCAGAAACGCTGTCGGGAAGGCTTACGGCGGCTTCCGGTGAAATAAGCGCCGCGCAAAGCGCACGGCTGCTCCGTATTCAAACGAAACTTGCCAACGCGGCGGCGTCGCTTCTCTAACGTTCCGGTTGTATGGATGCCGCTTACGCCCCAGCGTAGCTGGGGCGTAAGCGGCATGACCCAAATGAAGGAGTAGCTCAGCCCGATCCTTGGAGAGGGAGAGACACGGGGGATCTTTGAGAATGTGGAAATGCCCCTGCTCCCCATCCTTGCGGAAATGGCTCATCCACAGGATGCCGCACCGATGGTTACTTCGTGTTTTCTTTTCTCTTTTGTATGGCAGTGGACGGATTCGCTGTATACAACGCTGTTTCTTACACAATACCCCATGATTTCGTCAAAATTGGCATCCTTAAGTAGCAACTTTGTTACTATGTGGCAAAAAAGATTTCCTTATGATCCAATGCCATCGCCTCATTCAATTGTTGCTGCGGGTACATTGATGACCTTGGCGCCACTGATCCTGCTTTATTGCTTTGCCCAGAGAATATTTGTTCAGAGCATCAGCCAGACAGGATTGAAGATGTAATGAGATTTCTAAGCGGTATTAAGCCGTTGGAAATATATGACGATATGGAGGTAGGAAAAATGCTGCAAAAATCATGGCATTTCTCGGCTGCGTTAAAAGTATCCGCAATTATTGTGGTACTTCTTATTGTAGCGTAAATTTGTCCGCAGGAGGCAGGAGTCAGACTTCCGGCCAGCCTGAACAACAGGCCGTACCGCAGGTAGAGGAGGAAATTCTTCCTGAGGGGATCGTACTGCCGGCAAAAACAATCGATCTTGGCGGATTTGAACTCAAAATCGGT
>JAITJW010000078.1 GCA_031278715.1 Treponema sp.
CCCCCCCGTATATTTATTGGATTTAACCCGCCGGGCCTTAGCCGCCCCAAGTGCGGTTCCTTATCTAACACTCTCAGAGTTCCCACAAGATCCCCCCACGCCTTCACCGTACCGAGTACGTCAAAATATCGCCATATTCCACACAATCCAGGTCTCCGCAGGGGTATCCCTGAAAAAATCTCTTTGAGGAGGAATTTTCCATGAAGAAAATCCTGTTTCTGTTGGTTGCGACTTCCCTCATCGGAAGCGCGGTGTTTGCGGGTGGTACCAGAGCTGGCAGTACCCAGCCCAGTTCCGGGGTGCCGGTTATTACCGATATGGGCTGGGGCGCGGTCAGCGATGATCCTACTTCGCTTGAAGCCCGCAGGAGGACTGAGTATGAGAAGGCCTATAATGTAAAAATTGACGCCCAGAGCGTTCCGTACGACGACTATGCCCAAAAATTAATAACCCTTATCGCGGCCAACGCGCTGCCCGACCTGATGGCGCTGGAAGAGCACCGAATTCTCGAATTCGCCGCCCAGGGCGTACTCAAAGATCTGCGGGTTCTTTATGCCGAAGACGGGCAGAATATCGACGATGTATTTGTCGAAGGTCAGATGGCCAAGACCGGAGATAATAAAGTGTACGGAATCGGGGTCGGCGGAGCGTTGAATCTCCTTTATTATAACAAAGGGCTTTTGCAGAAAGCCGGGATTACCCCTCCTCCCGATGATGTTACCAAACCCTGGACCTGGGATCAGTACCTGGACGCCCTGATCAAACTAACGGTCGACCGGAACGGACGGCACCCCAATGAGCCCGGATTCGACGTGAACAACGTAGTCCAGTGGGGCACCGCCATGAATGACTGGTGGATCTACACCCTGCCCATGCTCTACTCCGCCGGGACCAGTGTATTCACCCCGGACGGCATGGGCCTTGCCATTACCAAACCTGCCGGGATTGAATCAATCCAGAAATTCTCGGATCTTAAGAACAAGTACCATGTATCGGCCCCCGAAGGGACTTTCCCCAGTAATGCTGCAGCCCTGGTGAACGATCAGCTTGCTACCTATATCGACGGTAACTATGCCGCCGGTGGCTTTGTAGTTGGTGAAGGGGACTCCGCCGTGCCTTACGATGTCGGCATGGCCCAGATTCCCACCCAGTCCGGGAAGGCCAGCAACATGGTATGGGGCGCCGCGTCCGTCCTTTCCAAAAACGCCTCGAAAGAAGGCTTTGCGTACTTCAAATATAAGCAGGACAGTCTCAGGATTATCGAAGACAACGAGCAGTTAGCGCAGGAGCTGGGTTTTTCAAAGCCGATCTTCTACGTTCCTGTTACCAAAAACGTCATTAACGATCCCGCCTTGGCCGCCAGACTCGCGAAGTTCACCCATCCGTGGTACACCGAACTCTGCGCCAATATTGTGGACAGGGCTTCCCGGGTAGGGGAAAACATCACGGTGAAGAATTTTACCCAAATTCTCTATGAATATGTCCAGCCTGCCATTGAACTGGTTATAACCGGCGATGCCACCGCGGCGGAGGCTTTTAAGGATCTGGATGCCCAGACCAGGGGCCTCTTCCAGGGCGTGTATTGATTTTTGAAGGGCATTGTTCCGGGAAATTAAACCCCGGGGCAGTGCCCTTTTTACCAGCCGGTTCCGGCAGAGGAGTTTTGCTATGGATGTAAGACGCAGGTCCGGTAAGCTGGCGCGGGCCGAAACCCGGTGGGGGTATTTTTTTATCATGCCCTGTATCATCGGCCTGGTCCTGTTTGCCTTCGGTCCGATGATTTTCAGTATTTACATCAGCCTGTCAGAGTGGAACATTATCACCCCGGTCAGGTTTATCGGGATTACCAATTATATCAACGCCTTTAAGGACCCCCTCATCCCCCATTCGCTAGGGGTTACCTTTTATTACTGCGTTCTTGCTGTACCCTTGGGCCTGGTCGTAACGTTTCTGTTGGCAAACCTCCTCAATACCGGGGTTAAGGGGATGTCTCTTTTCAGGACCATTTATTACATCCCCGCCATTGTACCGGCGGTAGCCTCTTCCGCCCTGTGGATGAATATGTTTTCCATCCAGTACGGCCTTATCAACAATGTCCTCAAACTCCTGAACCTGCCTACCTTCCAGTTTCTGAACAGCCGGAGCCAGGTAATCCCTTCTATGGTTATCATGTCCGTCTGGGGCGCCGGATCGGGGGTTATCATCTACCTGGCGGGGCTCCAGGGCATTTCCAAAACCCTGTACGAGGCCGCGGAGATAGACGGCGCCGGCGCGTTCCGCAGGTTTTTCCATATTACTATTCCCATGATGACCCCTATCATCTTTTTCAATTTCCTCATGGGTATCATCGGTGGCCTTCAGACCTTCGGCAGCGCCTATATTATGACCAACGGCGGGCCTGCCAACGCGAGCCTTTTTATATCGATATTGATATACCGGTCGGCTTTCACCTATTTCCGCATGGGATACGCCTCGGCCATGTCATGGATACTCTTTGTGATCATAGCGATTCTCACCGTCGTGGTATTCCGTACATCCAACCGGTGGGTTTTTTACGAGAGTAAGGACTAAAGGAGTTTACCATGCCATCGACATTAAAAACGAAAAGAAACCGGCATCCTGTTGCCATGGTAATACTGTGTCTGTTCGCGGGGGTGGTTATATTCCCCTTTTACTGGCTGCTGCGCAGTTCCCTTATGTCCGATCTTGAAATCAACACGGTCCCTATCCTGTGGATTCCCAAAACATTTTACTTTGAGAATTTTGTCAAGGCCATGACGTGGGTACCCTTCCACCTCTACTTCCGAAACAGCCTGTTTATCGCGGTGGTGAACATCTTCGGCTGCCTTTTAAGCTCCAGTTTTGTGGCTTACGGCTTTGCCCGGCTCCGCTTTAAGGGACGGACTTTTTGGTTTACACTGCTGCTCTCCACGATGATGATCCCCGGAGCGGTAACCATGATCCCCACCTTTCTCATCTGGAACGGCATAGGGGCCTTCAATACCTACTGGCCCCTGACCGCCGGGGCGTTTTTTGGCGGCGGCGCGTTTAATATCTTTTTGGTCCGGCAGTTTTACTACGGCATCCCCAAAGATTACGACGAAAGCGCCTTTGTGGACGGGGCGAATTACCTGCAAATTTATTGGCAGATCATTCTGCCTATGGCAAAACCGGTACTCTGTACCATCGGGGTCTTTACGTTTATGGGCGCGTGGAACGACTTTTTGGGGCCCCTGATCTACATCAAGGATGACTCCCTAAGGACCGTCAGCCTGGGCTTGTACGCCTTCGTGGGCCGGTATATTACCAAGTACAATCTGATGCTGGCGGCATCTACGGTTTCTACTATCCCGATGATCATCATGTTCTTTTTTGCCCAGCGTTTCTTTATCGAGGGGGTTACGTTTACCGGACTAAAAGGATAACATAGAGTACTTAAGAATTTTCTTAAAGGAGGAATTCTATGGTATCCGTCAGGCAGTCAATGAAGACAGGATTTATGCAGTTTGCCTATATGCCACCGGACAAGAAGAAGCCTTTAGATTTAATAACATGGCAGGCAAAAGAACTTATGGCGATGCAGGGAACTGTTCTCTGCGGTGGTTTTTCCCTGCCCGAAGAGGAAGCGGGCCGGGAGGAGATACGGGAACTGTTCACGAAAAACAACCTGGAATTTGAACTTTACGCTTCCGGCTGGCTGGATTTCAAAACCGACAAGGCAAAGGCGAAAGAGGCGGTTCTTGCGTCCATTAAGCGGTCAAAATATTTCAATAATACTATTTTGCGCAGCGCCTATAACGGCGGTCTTCAATACGAGTTCTCCCGGTTCAACAAGGCGCGTCCGGTAAAAGAACAGATGAAATTCGTAACTTCCTGCCTTAAAGAAGCGGCTAAAATATTTGAGGCCGAAGGCGTTTATTTGGCTATAGAAAACCACTGCGATTTTACGGGCCGGGAACTGGCGGAGATTCTTTCGGCGGTAAACTCCAGGCACGTGGGCTGCGCTCTGGATACAGGGAACAGTTACACGGTCTACGCTGACCCCAACGACGATCTGGACGCCCTTGCGGAGTTTACATTTACTACCCATATTAAAGACATGGCGGTTGTCCGTTACGAATCGCCCCTGGATCTGATTCCCTTCCAGGCGCGGGGCTGCGCGGTGGGGGACGGAAATGTAGACGTTAAGCGGGCGCTTGATGTGTTGGCGAAAAAGAGTCCCTTTGCCAGAGGCTTGCGGCTTATTATTGAGCACGGGTGGATGGAAATTCCCAAGGGTGAGGATCCGGGGGAATACAGCAGAACATGTCTAAAAAAAGGTATGAAGTACCTTAACAAGCTTATCGGCAGGGGGCAATAACGTGGTGAAGAACGTTTTGGTTACCGGCGGTTCAGGTAACCTGGGGAACTGTGTCTGTCCTTATCTCAAAGAACAGGGTTATAACGTGGCGAGTTTCGATGTAAACCCGGCAAAGCCCGATTCGCCGAATGGGAAGGCCCGGATACCCTTTGTCCAGGGGAATCTTACATCCTTGGGGGACTGCCTGCGGGCGGTCGCCTTTGCCCGGCCCGATGTGATCGTCCATCTGGGGGCGATTCCGTATAACACCGAAGTACAACCGCCCTTTGCCGGGGAGCATACTGCTGCGGCGGAAGGGGCCCGGTACAGCCAGGGAGCGCCGGAGCATACCACCATGGAAATCAACACGATGGGTACGTTTTATATTATGGACGCGGCCCGGCGGCTTGGGGTGAAAAAAGTTGTGGCCGCGTCCAGTTATTTTGTGCTGGGCCTGGGGTACCGCCTGAGCGGGACCCCCTTCCTGCCGGACTATCTTCCCATGGACGAGGAGCATCCGCTATGGCCGGAAGATACCTACAGCCTGTCCAAGGTGTTGAACGAAGAAACATACCGGGCTTTTGCGCGGGCCTATGGGATGCAGGTAACGGCCCTGCGTCTTTTAGGGGTCTACTATGACTACCTTGAATGGAGCAGAAACTCTTATAAGTTTAACGTTACTGTTCCTCCCGCGGACGAGGTTAACCAGGGTTATCTCCTGAGTAATGTCTACCAGTACGCCGATGCACGGGATGTGGCGGTATTTGTAAAGCTTGCAATAGAGGCGGACAATCTATCGACTTTTGAAGCATTTTATGTCGCTACCGATACGTCTTACAACGAGCCTACCAGGGTGGTGGCCGCAAGACGCTGGCCGTCCCTGGCGGAAAAGGCAAAAAATATTCCGGGGACGGAGGGACTTATCAGCATTAAAAAGGCTGAACGTATGCTGGGGTATAAGCCGGCATACTCATGGCGAAACACTTTATAGGAGCTGAACTATGGCTGTGGTAAGCCCCCGCATGGTAATGGGACACACGGGTATTACCTGGGCGGATGAGGATGTAGAAGCCGGTATCAAATGTATTGCCGGTCTTGGTTTTCAGAACATCGAAATTTTCGCCTGGGTACTTAAAACACTGCATGACAGGGGAACAACGGACTTGTTCACAAAATACCGTATTCCCCTTATTTCAAGTTATTTTTCCGCCGACATAGCTGATCCTGACCGGCGGGACGCGGAAATGGCGAAAATTGGGGAATGGGGTGATATTGCCGCGGGGCTGGGGGCGAAATTCGCGACGTTTGGCGGTAATGGTGTAGACCGCCGGGTTTTCATTTTTGAAGAGCACAAACGTTACATAGCCGGTTTTGTCAACGAGGCTGCCCGGCGGCTGCGGGACCGGGGCCTGGGCCTTAATTTCCACCCCCACACGGGTACGCCTGTGGAAACCGAAGGGGAAATCCGTGCCTTTTTTGACACGGTTGACACTGGGCATGTGGGCTTTGCCCCCGACATCGGTCAGATACAAAAGGGCGGCGCCGATCCTTTACATCTTATACAGGATTATCGTTCCCTGCTGGGCTTGATTCACCTGAAGGATTATTCCGGCAGGGTAGAGTTCGACGTGGATGGCAGGGAGATAGACACCACCGGCTACGCCTGTTATACGCCGTTGGGGAAAGGCGTGGTAGATATTCCGGGGATACTGGAATTTTTGGAAAACTCCGGTTTTGCCGGGCCGGTATTGGTTGAACTTGACCGCGGGCAGAACATGCCTTTAACGGCGGAACATGCCGTAGGCATCAACAAACAGTACCTGGAAAACCTTGGATACAGGTTCGGTCAAAAACCGCCGGTTTAACCGATGGTTTGAGAAAAACCCTTAACGAATAATCATCTTAACTCTCAATAAACCTGATAAGGGGCTACATGCCGGCGGAGAGACTTGAACTCTCACATCCTTGCGGATAGCAGATTTTGAGTCTGCCGTGTCTACCGTTCCACCACGCCGGCAATGTACGCCACCGGACCGTTTTTCAAACAAACCCGGGACAGTACCCATTCAGCATGGCACAAAGGGGAAATTACGACAAGGTATGGCGGGTTTGCCTCAGGGTAACCGGCGTTTGTGTTTTTAACCTCTGTCAATAAGTTAAGGATATGGGTATTGAAAAAAACGAGTGGGGGTAGCGGAAAACCCGCGAAGCGGGGTTGGAGCGAGGGGGAGCAGCGTCAAAATGATTTTTATGGGGCACAAGAATCTTGCTTTTCGGGACATATATGCTCCCCCTTCTTGGCAACGGCGAAAACGGGAGGCGAAAGAGGGGTTTCTGAGTTAAGCCTTTGCAATTCTCCAGGTCCCAAAGACGGTATGTTAGCGGGCTGGTTTCTTGGGGGGCTTACTCACCGGATCGCCTGGGTCATAATCTCATCGCCCAATGCAACGGACAAGGGCCGCGCAAAAAACAGCACGTTTTGTGCCCTTGGGGTCTACAGGCGGATAATTGCGGCGTTGGTAAGAACCTCCGCGCCGGAATCGGTAAGGAGGATATCATTTTCCAGGCGGCAGCCGCCGTGGATGGGATCGTAGAGTCCGGGCTCCAGGGTAAAGACCATGCCGGGGCAGAAAACCCAGGGGTTATCCGCCCGGCTGCGGATAGCGGGACTTTCATGTTCTTCCAGGCCGATACCGTGTCCGAGGGCATGGGGCATGGTCTTCCTTGACTTGCTAAAAAGGTAATCCACGGCAAGGGCAATATCCCGTGTCCCCGTTCCGTCAACGACAAGGCCAAGGGCCAGTTTATAGGCCTTTTCCGTCAGGGTAATAAGCTTTTCCTGGGCGGGTGTGGGGTCTCTGGCAAAGGTAAGGGTTACATCGGTGGTGTAACCGGCGTATTTAAGACCAAAATCCAGAATGGAAAGTCCTTTGCCCGCAAAAGGGGCGGCGGTGTAGGGGGGGAATGCGTGGATGCCGAAACTCCGTTCCGGTCCCGCCGCCAGGGTGGTAAAACCGGTGCCTTCACAACCCCGTTTTCGGGAGGCAGACTCAATAAAAAGGGCGGCATCAACTTCGGTATGGATCCTGCCGGAACGGACGTTTTTTTCCAGCAGGGTAATAACATCGTTGGTAATCTCCGCGGCTTTACGGTAAATGCGGATCTCCTCCTCGTCCTTTACGGCTCGTAGTTTTTCTATTTCTCCGTGGAGTCCCGTGTTCCGGCATATAATATCGTAATCGGTAAGGGCGCCCACGTAGTCCAAAAACAGGGGGTATGAGGTTACGGGGGGAATTTCGATTTTTGAACCGGGGGGAATCCTGAGTTTTTCCAGCACTCCCTTCGCGGCGGATACCGGCTGGCGTTCAAATTCACGGTAGGGCACCGTTATGTCGGCATTGCCGTAGAGAAGCGCCATGTTGATGTCCCAGGGAACCAGGAGGGATCTTTTATCTACCGAAAGATAGAGAAGAGCGTCCTGGGGATGTCCGCAAAACCAGCGTAAGGCCGGATCTCTGCGTCCTTCGGTATCTTCGATGAGCAGCAGGGCGATACCCTCCCGGGCCATCGCGTCGTACATCTTTTGCCGCCGGCTCAGATAATCAATCATATATCCCCCCTCATCTTTTGCCATCGGTACATAAAACAGGTTCCCAAACCGTTCCCCAATGTATCCGGCCTTGAGAACAGGGTATTGGCTGTTGGGCTGTCGATTGTTATGACGGCAGGACGTTTGCTAACTCCCATGCCATAAGGAGCCAGGAATTTGTTGCGCTTCGCGCTTAAAACCCCCAAGACCAATTGGCTACGCCATTTGGTCAAAAATCGCCTTTTCAGGTGATTTTTACCCTACAAACTGCCAAGCGGCA
>JAITJW010000093.1 GCA_031278715.1 Treponema sp.
GCGCCTGGAGGAACGAAGCAGGATGCTGAGTTCCGTAAGGCAAGCCCCGTCGCTCCCGTCATACAAACCGAAACCGCAGAGCGGTTTGTATGGAGACAATGCTTCCGGGGGCTTGAAACAGAGCCCCCGCCGGGTGAATACGAGGAAAAGGCCCGCCCTAACCGGGTGGGTTTTTTTGCGGGCAGTAGCGCAGTTGGTAGCGCGCTTGGTTCGGGACCAAGAGGTCGCGGGTTCGACTCCCGCCTACCCGATGAATCATATCGGGAAATTTTTAATTGCTGTTCCAAAATCCGACATTTGGGAACAGCCTTAACTGTCACGCAGCCTATAAATCGTGGTTTTTGTAGTGCAAAGCGGCACAAAAACCTGCAAGTGTAACAGGCTGCCAGGGAGAAGCCATCATGCTGATGACAGAAGAAAAGCGTCAAATACTTGCCAATATGGTAACCGCTCCCTATGTAGCCCTGGCAACCATGCTGATACCCAAAGCCAGGAAGTCCAGCGGTAACCAGTTTCGGCACCAGGTGGAAACCCGTGCGATTCTTATTGACTACGGCTATATCAGTCCCGTGTTGCACAAGGCCGCCCTTACCCACGACTTAATCGAAGAACTTGAGGATTTTGATATCGAACTACTTCGGAAGGCCGATTCCGACGGTCCGGCAGTTTACGAACTCGTCATGGAAGTTACCCGGCGGAA
This sequence comes from Treponema sp., assembly GCA_031278715.1. Taxonomy (GTDB): domain Bacteria; phylum Spirochaetota; class Spirochaetia; order Treponematales; family Breznakiellaceae; genus JAISFT01. The sequence continues at coordinate 701 of JAITJW010000093.1, forward strand.
AGGAGAAGCCAAGTGCGATTTTCTCCGCAGAATTTACGAACAGGGCAGCTGGAATGCCAAACTGATAAAGTGCGCGGATCGGATAAGCAACATGATCGCCCTGGGACTGGGACTTAACACAGAACAGGCCTTCATCAAAAGGTACTGTGACGAAACGGAAGAGTTTGTCCTGCCCATCGCCCGGATAGTGGATCATGACATGTGTACCGAACTTACCGACCTTATCAGCTCACGGCGCAGACTGCTCAACCTGCACACAGAGCTCTAGCAGTTTGTTGCACGATTAAACTTCTAGATTTGGGCGCATCCCCGCCTGCGGCGGGGACCGGGCTTTCCGCTCCAATTCCTCGAACCCCTGCGGGGTTCTGCGGTATTTCCGCTCCAATCCCTTGCGCTGCTCAAACCGTATAGCGTATGCACCGGCACTGCAAATTTTTTTTGAAACCAAAGGCTTTCCCAAAACTCGGTTAGTTTTGGGAATGGCTCACCAGTGTAAAAACCAGTTGACATTCTTTTGTTAGTTTGATATAACTGTATTGTAAGTTAATGCTAACAAGGCAAAGAGGAGTTTGATGTGAAGAAGATACTGATTTCCTATTGGAGCGGCACCGGCAATACGGAGGCGATGGCAAAACGGGTTGCCCAGGGGGTAACTGATGTGGGCGGGGAAGCGGTACTGAAAAAAGCGGCGGAAACCACGCCGGCCCTGGTCAGGGAAGCCGCGGCCTTGGCCTTTGGCTGTCCGGCTATGGGGGCGGAAGTCCTTGAAGAAGCGGAGATGGAACCGCTGATCGCGGGCCTGGGCGCCGCAGAACTTGGCGGGAAATCCCTGGGACTCTTTGGCTCCTATGACTGGGGCGACGGGCAGTGGATGCGGGACTGGGTTGACCGGATGAAGGGCCTGGGCGCCGTTGTTGAAGACGGGGGAATCATCGCCCATCTGGAACCTGATAATGACAGTTTGACGAAATGCTATGAACTTGGAAAACGGCTGGTAGGCAAGGCCGAATTTGCCTCGTAACAGGCTGCTTCCCAAAACTTCGGTTTTTTGGAAAGGCCCGGAATTCAGGAATTTGCCGCTACCTCTCTCGGCGGATTCAATATTCAAGGCTGTTGAATTCTACCCATAATTCAACGGCCCCTCCATTCATTAACCGGGGGTGTCGTGGTGTCCGTGCGTCGCACGGGGACGCGGCATCCCCGGTTTTCTATTGTACGACATTCCTACAAGGCGTTTCCGCAAGCGGATACGGTGGGATTGCTCTGTGTCTTACAGCAGCAGCAGGGTGCCCGCCGTAAGCAGGCTTAGGCCCACGATTGTTTTTGGCGATACCCGTTCCCGGAAGATAAGCCGGGAGAGCAGAACCGTAAAAACAATACTCAGTTTATCCAGGGGCGCCACTACACTTGCCTCCCCAAGCCGGAGTGCCCGGAAATAGCAGAGCCAGGCCAGGCCGGTGGCCACACCGGAAAGGCCCAGGAAGAGGAGTTCCCTTTTTTTTATGGTTCCGATGGTCCCGGCGCTGCCGCTTATGGGAACCATCAGCCCTGCGAAGACAAAAATGATGCTGGTCCGCAGGGCTGTGCCAAGGTTGCTGTCGATAGTGCCCATACCTATTTTGGCAAAAATGGAGCTGAGAGAGGCAAAAACCGCGGAACCCGCGGCGTAGAGGAACCAGCGGCTTTGTACTATCCGGTTCTCCTCCTCTTTGGGTTCCAGCATCAGATAGGTACCGGCGGCAATAACAACCAGGGCAATGATCTTCAGGGCTCCGGCCGATTCGGCAAGGAAGATCATCCCCATCAGCATGGTCAGTATGATGCCGGACTTATCGACCGCCACAACTTTGTTTATACTACCTAGCTGCAGCGCCCTGAAATAGCAAAGCCAGGAGGCGCCCCCGGCAATGCCGGACAATACCAAAAATAGCAGGGTTTTTGTTGAAAGGGCCGTGATCGGGCTGTAGACGCCGGTAGCAAGAACGATAAGCCAGACAAATACCAATACCACACCGGTCCTGAAAAAGGTGGCGACATGGGAATTGATGTTTTTAAGCCCCAGCTTGGACAGTACCGTGGTTAATGCCGAAAATACCGCCGAAGCCAGGGCAAAGACAATGTACATCCCTTAGAGTGTATCAATAAACCGCATCAGATCCTGTATCATCTGCCTTGTGGCCTGAATTCCTCCGGTCATAGTATACCACGAGTCGCCGTCCAGGGTGTATATCCGGTTGTTTTTGAACGCCTCGGTCTGCCGTATGGAGGCGTCGTTTTTGAAATTCGTTTCCCCGGCCTCCGTTCCCACGGTGGCGGCCCGGTCAAGCAGGAAGATAACGTCAGGATTGACGGCCAGGATGTATTCCGCCGCGGTGGTGGCCCCGTGGGCGCTGAAATCCGCGCTTGTCGAGGGATCCGCCGGGGTAAAGCCGAATTCGTTGTAGAGCATGCCGAAGCGGCTGCCGGGCAGGAACACCGAGATGGAAGACGGATCGGGGGTCATGACAAAGAGGGCTTTTGCCCCGGAACTTTGGGCCTTCGTTCTGATAGTGTCGATATCGGCCTTGATCTCCTGGTAACGGGCGTCAAGGTCCCCTTTAAGCGCGGGGAATATGCTGCCCAGGGCGGTAAGGTTCCGCAGTATATCCTGGTCCAGGGTCGATTTGCTGGCGTCCACCGAAAGTTTGATGAACCGGGCGTTGCTGTAGCGGCTGTAGGTGGTGGCGCGGTATGTGGCCGCGTCTTCCGTGTTAAGCCGCTGTCCGGATTCGTTCATCCCGAAGGACCTTCCCCCCAGGATCACCAGCCGGGGGTCCGCCAAGTCAAGTACGTCCCAGTCAATAAAGAAAAGACTGCCGCCACTGATGATCGTGGTTCCCGGAACCTCCGTCTTGTAATAGGCAAGGGCGTCCGGCAGGGTACTCCGCGAGGGAACTACCAGGGTTTTAATACCCGTCCTTTCAAAACCCACCGACGCCAGGGTATCGAGGATTGAGTAGTCGTAAATGGCCACTACCTGCGGGTTTACCACAGCCTCAACCTCTTCAAGGCTTGTGTCGATAATTTTTATCGTCTCAAGCTGGGCCGGGGCGTTTCCCTCTACCCTTCCCCGAGCGGATAATCCGGCGCCGAGTACCAATACCAGCACCACGGCTAAAACGCTTTTTTTCATCTAAAAAGCCTCCTGTAGTTTATGTTATATCGTACTAACATAGTTATGGAAGATATACATTTATCGCAACATTGTCAACCGGTCTCTGGGTGTTGCCAGGATAAACGCATAGAATATTACCCAGTTCTGGGGAGCAGGAGGTTTTGAATGGCTTGGGCATTCAGAACCTTGAAGATGGTCTGGATATGCTCCTCAAATCCGAGCGACAGGATA
>JAITJW010000138.1 GCA_031278715.1 Treponema sp.
GGGTTCAGAATCCGTCGAGATTTATCGGCAGTGACCAAATAATAGGGCTTGTATTGATAGAATCGGAAAAGAAATCCGGTCTGATTGAAAAAAGCGCCAGGGACGGGCTGAAAACAAATACCGCATATAATTCATTGATAGACATTACAACTGTTGTAATAAGTAAACTGGAGGAAAAGCGATATAAATTCCGCCGCGATTCAGGATTAAGCAGATCCGGGAGAAATGTAAATGATAAACTTGACAAGGTCTACTTAAATGAAGAACTAAAAAGAGGTGTGATAAATGAGTTAAAAAAAGGAAAGGTCGGGAATAAAATCATTGGACGAATAGATGAGATATTTGGTGATGATACAGAAAAAAAGGTAAAACTGGCAGAAGAAGTAAAGAATATTGTTGGCATTTATCAGGGACAGGCTACTTTAGGGAAAATAATAAACGTCATTCTTCATGAAGGCCGGAGGCCGTTAAATTATTTCAAAAATCAAATTCCAAATTTGAAGCATTGGTATAATTCAATAATAACCTCAAAGGATCCGTCAGCACATAGTGAATTTCTGTCAATTGCCGAAGGAATAGGCAGTAATGCAAATTCGTTTGTATTATTGTTTAATAAAATAGATCCGCTTGCCATGGGAAAAAGGTCAAGACAAAGTTCGCTTAATCTGAAAAAGGTAATACATGATACATTCTCAATATTCGATCAAGAATTAAAAAAGGAAAACATTACGACGATGATTAATGGTCCTAATGACGCGAATATACTGGCATGGGTCCAGGATATTTCCGCTATTTTTGCCAATCTTATTGATAAAGGGAAGTCCCCGTGACATAATAGACCGTTTTCTCACCACTACAAGATATTTCTTCTTTGAACATAACGCCTGGCGTTGGAAAGGGGGGTAGCGGAATAGACCGGACCCGGCGCAGCCGGGGAGGACTATGGAGGGGGGCTTCCCCCCTTTTTATGATTCAGCCTCTGGTAAGGTCCTTGATCCAGCGGAAGCGGTTGATAACCACCAGCGCGACAAAGCATTTGAGGATCTGATCGCATTTGAGGCACAGAAATACTACCCAGGCGGGGGTCTTGAGCAGCATGGCGATGATTGAGGAGGGGATCACTACGAAGAACACGAAGATAAAATCGTTGCGGAATACAAACGAGATATTACCTCCTGCCTTTACCAGTCCTCCCAGGCAGGGCATCTGGTAAGCGGTACCGATGATGGTGAGGGCGTGGACGTTGAGAAGCTGCCGGGCGGTTTGGGCCGCCTCCGGCGATATGTTGTAAAACGAGATAAAAGCCCCTTTGAACATGAATACGAAAAACCCTGTACACAATCCCACCAGGGGGAAAAAACGCTGGGTTCTGAAGGCGTGGATTTTGATCTCCGCAATGGGGGCTCCGGCGCCCACAAGTTTTCCGGTCATGATCCCCAGGGCCGCTGCAAGGCCGGACATCCAGATGTAGACCAGGGTGTTCATCATACCGGCAATGTTAAACGAGGCGATAATATCGGCGGTAAAGCGGCCTACGATGGCAGTATAGGCAAAGGAATTGGCCGCCCAGACTATGTCCCCGGCCACTACGGGGGCGCCGTACCGGAGAAGGGAAAAACACAGGAACCGGTCCGGCTTTCCCAGGTCCTGCAACCGGAGGGCGATTCGTTTGTCAAAACCAAAGACATAGCAGAAAGCCGCCAGACATTCCAAAATACGGGAAATGAGGGTTGCCAGGGCCGCGCCGACTACCCCCAGCGCGGGGAAGCCGAACTTACCGAAGATAAGGCAGTAGTTCAGTCCTACGTTGACGATCAGCGTGATAAGGGCAATGTACATGCCGAAGCGTACCGTCTCCACGCTCCGCTGGGAAGCTACCAAAACCTGGGACACGGTAAAAAACACAAAGGACAGGCCGATAAGTCTGAGGTAGGGGACGGAAGATCGAATGACATCCTCTTTGTTGGACAGGAGTCCCGCAATAAAGCCGGGAAAGGCGGCGGCAAGGACGGTAAAGAAAGCCCCGGCCCCCAGGGAAACCCAAAGGGAGATGGCGGTAAGGGAACGGATGCTCTTGATATCCTTCTTGCCCCAGTACTGGGTAGCCAGAATTACCAGCGTAGTCCCTATGCCGCTGGTAATAAACATGACCATAGAGTGGATCTGGTTCCCAATGAAGACCCCCGCAATAGCAAGGTCCCCCAGGCGGCCCACCATGATGTTGTCGGCAAAATTCACCGCAAAACCGATAAGGTTCTGCAGGCTGATGGGCAGGGCCAGGCGCAGGATGTTTGTGTAGTACGAGGCCGGACCCCGGCCCGTAGCGCCGCAACCGGTGCTTGCAGGTTCCCTGGTTTGTGTGGTGTTCATTGCGCTGTCCCCGTCAGATCACCGGTGGTCATGGTTCCGCTCCTACAGTAATGTTGTCCGCCCCGCGGCCCTGATCTGTTCTACGATTTCCCGGACTTGCTGGGTTTTCCCCTTTTTGGCGACAAAGACCAGGGGGGCGCCGCCGTCCTTGCCGGAACGGACACTGATAATAAGGTCCTCCACACCGCAAAGGGCCACGGGAATATCAGAATCCACAAAACAGTTTTCGGCCCCGGCGCGGTAGACTTCAAGCCCGGCAGCATCGGCCTTGGCAGTGTCGGTCTCGGCAGTGTCGGCCCCGGCAGCAGCGACCCTGGCCCCGGCAGTGCCGGCGCCGCTGAGGAGTTTGGCGTACTCATCCCAATTTCCTATGTCGGTCCAGGAAAAATGTGCGCTTACCAGCGCCACGGACTGGCAGTGTTCTGCGATGGCGTAGTCGATGGAGACGGCGTCTGTCCGCGCATAGGCCTCCGCAAAACCGGGCCAGCGGTCCAGAATACGCAGCCCCTGTTCGGTACGGTAAGCTGCCGGGGCGGGAACCTCAAGTTCCATAAAAGGGGCAAGCACCTGCGGGGCGTGGCGGCGGAATTCGTCCAGTATGAATGACGAGGAAAACGCGAACATCCCGGAATTCCAGTAAAAACGGCCCGCAGCACAATATTCCTCCGCAAGGAGCCGGTCTGGTTTTTCCCGGAACGAGAGTGCAACACGGGCCTCTGCCCCGGCTTCCCCCGTATTCGCAGGAGTTGCGGCGGCCAGGACTTCCCCGGCTTCGATGTAACCGTAGCCTGTTTCCGGCCTGCCGGGGACAATGCCGAATACCACCAGCCTGTTCTGCCCTGCAAGGGCCGCCGCCACGGCAGCGTCTTCCAGAAAAATTCCCAGGGGTTCGATGATATGATCACTGGTAAGGACCAGGATGGCCCTGCTCCGGGAACACGGCGCCTGGTCCGCAGCCGCGGCCGGGTCCGGGACGATCTCCGCGAACCGGGCGCCGCAGGCTATGGCAGGGGCGGTGTTCTTTGCCTCCGGCTCAACAATGAGGAGCATCCGGTCCCGGTCCTTCTGATCAAACAACGTACAGGCGGAGACGATGCGGGACACGTGGCCCTTCCCGGCGATGATGATCACCCGGCCCGCGGGCGCCGGCCCTCCGGCCTGACTAGCGGTCCTGCCGCCGGTAAGCGCCAGGGCCCTCTCCAGGGCGCCTGAAAAGAAAGTCCGTGCAGGATCGGCGGCGGAAACCGGAAGGAACTGTTTAGGCCGCCGGGAATTGCTTGCCGGCCAAAGCCTTGTTCCCGAACCTCCGGCCATGATGATACAGTCATCAAACATACCGGCCAGTATAACCTTCCGCGGCTATTCTGCAAACGGCCTTTCGGTAACATTTTGAAATGGGACACGCGGTACCTGCCGGGCAGGGTCGGCGCAAAGCCAATGTGAACCGTGCTACATGCCTAAAACCATGCCTAAAGCCGTACCTAAAACCACGCTTAGCCATGCCTAACCATGCCTAAAACAAGGAATTGTTTTATACCGGGAATTCCGGTATACAAAAGGTATGACTATTCTTACACTGGAAAATACGCTGCTCAGGCAGAAGGCGGAGCCGGTAAAGAACATAGATGACGCGATTAGAACAATCGCGGGGAAGATGATCAATGCCCTTCATGCCGGAAAAGGCGTGGGGCTGGCAGGTCCGCAGATTGGGTTTATGAAACGGCTTTTCGTGGTTCATGTGGAGGGCGATGTGCCCCGTGTGTTTATCAACCCTTCGATTACGGCTACCTCGACGGAGACGGTAAAGTACGAAGAGGGCTGCCTTTCCATCCCCGGGGTCTGGGCCGATGTAATCCGGGCCCGGTCCCTGCAGGTCCAGGCATGGAACGAGAAGGGCCGGCCCTTTACGATGGATGCGGACGGTATTCTGGCCAGGGTGATCCTTCACGAGTACGACCATCTTGAGGGCGTGCTGTTTATCGACCGCCTTTCCGTTTCCAAACGGAACAGTATTCTTGCCAAAATAAACAAGCAGGCCCCGCTCCGGCAGGAAAAATAAGGCGCATGCGGATTATCTACGCGGGAAGCCCTGCCATTGCCGTCCCCGCCCTGGAAAGCCTGGCCGCCCGGGGCCTGGGAGACCTGCCACCGGAGGAGGAGGCTGCGGGAGCAGGTTCTCCCAGGCCCCGGCCTACCGGAGGAAGTTCCGCCCCCGTTTTCGAACTTGCAGGGGTGCTTACCAATCCCGATAGTCCCCGCGGCCGGCACGGGAAACCGGAGCCTACCGGCGTGGCTGCCGCGGCGCTGGCCCTGGAGGCCCGTTTTGAGCAGGCGGGCCGGAAGCCGCCGGTCATCCTTAGACCCGAAAAGCTGGGAACCGCAGCCCGGGAGGCGGTTGAAGCCCTTCACCCCGATTTGCTTATTTCCTTTGCCTATGGCCGGATCTTCGGCCCCAAATTCCTCACCCTTTTTCCGTTGGGGGGGATCAACGTTCACCCCAGCCTGCTGCCCGCCTACCGGGGGCCTAGCCCAATTCCCCAGGCTATCCTGAACGGGGACCGGGAAACGGGGATCAGCATCCAGCGCCTTGCCCTGGATATGGATTGCGGGGATATTCTGGCCCAGGAGTCCTTTCCCCTGACGGGCCGGGAGACTACCGCCACCCTGAGTGATGACATGGCCCGCCGGGCAGCGCAGTTACTCCCCCGTGTTGTGCGGGACCTTGCCGCGGGGCCCGTGCAGGGCCGGCCCCAGAACCCGGAGAAGGCCAGTTATTGCGGCCTTCTTTCCAGGGAGAACGGGCGAATCGACTGGAATTTGAGCGCCCGGCGTATCGAGGCCCAGGTCCGGGCCTACAACCCCTGGCCCCTGTCCTGGACCCTGGACGGGGAACGGTGTCTTTCCATCCTCAAGGCGGACAGGATAGATAAGGGGAAGGGCGCAGGACAAGACGGACCGGAGAGGCCCGGTATGGTTCTGGGCGTAGACAAGGAACGGGGGATACTGGTACAAACAGGGGATGGGGTCCTGATCCTTGCCATACTGCAGTACCAGGCAAAAAAGGCCCTTGAATGGCGGGCTTTCCTGAACGGCGCACGTGGTTTTATTGGCCGGCGGCTTGGATAGGAACATTCCCGGTATAAACCAGGCCCTTATAAGCCTGATAATCGGATTGAGTACATGGGTTTTATCAATTTAGACCTTGACGCCCTTGAGGGCTATATCGCCAACCACCTCAAACTTTTCATATTCATGGCTATAGGACTCTTGATTTTTGTCGGACTTATCGCCATCTCCATCTTCTTTATCGCCGTAAGGGGGGCAGAACAGACGATGGTCCCCGATCTCCGGGGCAAAGAGCTGACCGAAGCCCTGCTGGAATTGCAGCAAAAAGAGCTTTACCCGCGGATAAGCCTGCGTTACACCCAGTCCTCTTTCGACAAGGGGCTTATTCTGGAGCAGGATCCCCATTTCGGCGCCATCGTCAAGGCAGGCCGCCGGATCAACCTGGTGGTAAGCCGGGGGGTGCTTGTTAATACCGTTGAAGATTACCGGGGCCGCAACATTGACGAGGTGCGGATGGACCTGCAGGCCATGTTCGCCGAAGCCGGCGGTTTAGGCCTGGCCCCGCTCTCCCTTAAAGAACCCCTGATGTACGAATATTCCGATGAGGAACCGGGAACCATTTTAGAGCAGAAACCGGAACCCGGTTCGGGCATATCGGGGCCCACGACGCTGGAGTTTGTGGTAAGCCGGGGACCTGAGAACACCGTCATAACGGTTCCCCGCTTTACCGGCCTTGGCCTTTCGGAGGCCCTGGCCTTACTGGGCCAGGCAGGGCTGGACTTTGAGTTCAGCCTTAGACCCAGCCGGGCCAATGAGGAAGGGGGAACCGTGGTGTACCAAAACCCCCCGCCGGAAACCCAGGCGCCGGCAAACACCCAGGTTGAAATTCTGGTCAACATTCCTCCCGAACTTTCCCAGGGGGAACTTTTCGGCCTGTTCAGCTACACCGTCCCACCAAACCCCTACCCACTGACCATGCGGCTTGAAGCCCTGCTTCCCGGTGGGGAACGCACAGAACTCATCAATGTCCCCTACCGGGGCGGGAATTTTACCGTACCCTACCGGCTTCCCCAGGGGACCGTACTTATCCTTTCGATACTAAACCGGGAACTCCACCGGGAGACCCTGGCTGTGCCGAGTCCGGCGGGTTCACTTTTTCCCGATCAGCTTTGAAAAACCGCCGGGAAACAGGATAGCAGCCTGGGTTAAGCACTCGCCCGTGTACACATGCCCGGCACCTGAATTTGCCGCTAACGGCCCATCATACGTTGCAGGGCCGGGTTTTGAAGAGTCTGGTTTTTTCCCATTTTGCTCATCTTCTTCATCATGGTACGCATTTTTTCAAAATGCTTAAGAAGCCGGGCCACCTCGGCCACAGAAGAACCGGAACCTCTGGCTATACGGGAGCGGCGCGAAGGACCGATGATCAGGTGGTTGGCCCGCTCTTTGCGCGTCATGGAGGAAAGGATCGCCTCCTGGATCTTTAGTTCCGCCTTGTTAATGTCTTCTTCGCTCACCTGACCGGCCATACCGGGGATCATATCCAGCATGGATTTAAGGGAACCCATTTTTTTTACAGAACGGAACTGGGTAAGCCAGTCCTCCAGCGTGAAGTTTTCCTTCTCTATTTTTTTTTGGAGTTCCAGGGCTTCTTTCTGGTCAATAAGCTCCTGGGCCTTCTCCACAAGGCTGACCACGTCCCCCATGCCCAGAATACGGCCGGCTACCCGTTCCGGGTGGAAAGGCTCAAAGTCTTCAGGCTTTTCCCCGGTTCCCACGAACTTAAGAGGTTTGCCGGTAATAGTTTTGAGGGAGAGGGCCGCCCCGCCCCGGGTATCGGAGTCGAATTTGGTCAGTACCACACCGGTAAGACCAATTTTTTCATCAAAGACCTTGGCAATGTCCACTGCAGCCTGGCCGGTCATAGAGTCCGCCACAAGGAGGAGTTCATCGGGCCTGGCAGCTTCTTTAAGCCGGGCAAGTTCCGCCATCATGACCTCGTCTATCTGAAGCCGTCCGGCAGTATCGATAATCAGCGTGTCGATAAGGTTCTTCCGGGCCCAGTCCAAGCCCCCCCCGTAGACCTTTAGCACATCATCCGCGCCTTCCCCTTTGAAAACCGGGACACCAATCTGCGCGCCCAAAACAGAAAGCTGCTCCACCGCGCCGGGCCGTACCAGGTCGCAGGCCACCAGCAGAGGTTTCCGCCCCCCCTTCTTGAGCCGCAGGGCCAGCTTGGCAGCGCTGGTGGTTTTCCCGGAACCCTGAAGCCCCAGCATGAGAACCGACGAAATAACATCCGGTCCCCGCAGACTCAAGACCGCGCCGGAACCTACGCCCCCTTTCGCGCCGGTCCCCGCAGCATCGTCCCCCCCCAGAAAAGACACCAGCTTGTCATGGACAATCTTGGTAAACTGCTGGCCCGGATCTACCGAGCGCAGAACCCGTTCACCTTTGGCCTCCTCCACGGTAGAGTTGACAAAACGGCGGACCACCCGGAGGTTAACATCCGCCTCCAGCAGGGCCATCTTGATGACCTCGACGGCATCGTCAATATTTTTTTCGGTGATGGTGGATTTTCCTGCCACAAAGCGCAGGGCATCCGATATTTTTTGGGTAAGCTTGTCAAACATAGGAATATTATACCTATAATGCCCCGTTCATGGAAGCACCCGCATTACCTCATAATTAGAGTCTGTCCATAAACACATTATGGACAGACTACCTTAAAAATCCAGTATCTTGAGGCTTTCCCAAAACTTCAGTTTTTGGGAAAGCAACCTTAGATTTAGAGGCACAATTAAAGTTATGGGTTTGGGCGCATCCCCGGCTATTCAATTTTACCCTTGATAAATTATCTTAAATGTGCTATTATAGCAGAAATTGTTCCGAAATGTCAGATTTTGGAACAAGCTCACTCTATTCAATTTTTCGATTAAGGAGATGATTATGAAGATGAAAACATTCATGTTCACGGTTCTGGGCATGACCCTCATCACGGCAATGGCCTTTGCCGCCGGCAGACAGCAGGCTCCCCAGCAGGAGACCCAACAGACTCAACAGAGTCAGCCAGCCCCAAGCCAGGGCCTGGGGTCTGACATGCTGCTTCTGCCCTCCGTCCAAAGCATGGGGGACCGGTGGCCCGGAGCATGGGATAATTATGGCTTTACCCTGCGGTATATCCTCTTTTCCCGGCTTCTCAAGGTGGATTCCAATATAGAACCCGTGTACGGCGATCTGGCCCAGAGCTGGACAGTTTCTCCCGACGGCCTCACCTATACATTCACGTTAAAAAACAATATCAAATGGCACGATGGTACTCCCTTTAGCGCCGACGATGTGGCGTTCTCCCTCAAGACCGCCATGAAATCTCCCTACGTTAACGCAACAATCAAATCTGCCATTAACAGTATCAAGGGGGCAGCGGCCTTTGCCGCGGATACGGCAAAAACCGCCGCCGACAATATCGAAGGCATCAGGATCAACGGCAATGTAATTACCATCACGATGGACAGATCGTCGGGAACATTTTTGCTTGCCATGTCCCAGTTCAATATTCTGCCCCGGCACAAAATCGAAGGGCTGAATCCCCTGCAGATAAACACCTCGGTATTCTATGACCATCCTATCGGAACCGGCCCCTACCGGATCAAGGAATTTGTTCCCAACGACTATACGCTGCTGGAGGCTTTCGATGACTATTTCGGTCCCAAGCCCCAGATTAAACAGATCAAAGTTACCCAAATGACTGAAGCCGATTTTGCCACACGGGCTCTGGCCAATGACATCGATTTCTTCCAGACCAACGAGCTTGCCACTGCCCAGGCCGCGCTTAGAAATCCCAATTACAAGGCCTTTTTTACGGACATTTATTTTGTCCGCTATTTCCAGTGGAATTCTTACGGGCTTGGCGGCAAGGGCGATGATCCCCTCAAGGATATCCGGGTACGACGGGCCCTGATCCACGCCATAGACCGGCAAACATTACTGGATTCCCTCATGCCGAACCAGGCGACGATAATCAACAGTAAAGTTCCTTCTTCTTTCGATTACGCCAACAAGGATGTGTATAAGCTGGATTATAACCCGGCCAAGGCCAAGCAGCTTCTAGCCGAAGCGGGTTTTGATTTCAGCACGACCATCAGGCTTGCCACCTATTATGCGGATCAAACTACCACCGATTTTATGGACGCGATAGTCTATTATTTGAACGAGGCCGGCATTAAGGCGGAGTGGCATTTTTTAAGCGGCGACCTGGCCCCCCAAATCTACGAAATCCGGGATTACCACGTAATGTACGCGGGGCTTTCCGCAATGGCCTTTGAAGAGGCCTACGATGTCTTCTACAGCCAGACCATCGGTACCTCCATCATGGCCAATATTTTCCCCACAGGATTTACCAAAATGGATCCCCTCATCGAAAAACTCCGGGTTACGGTAGACCCGGCCCAGCGTAAGCAGATCCAACTGGACATGCAAACGATTGAAACCGAAGATATGCTCTGGCACATGCCCCTCTTTGCCCTGCGGAATATCCAGGTCTTTAACACCGCCCGTGTTAATCTGCCCCCGGAACTGGTTCTTTCCAACGAATGGACCAACTACGAGCGGTACATTGAAAAGTGGACCCTCAATTCCGCAAAATGAATATAGGCGGCCGGCGGGAACTATTCTGGGATGATGCATTTTTAGAAGAATGTACCGCCGGTTTCCGCCAGGCCATTCCGGAGAAAAAAGAAGTCGTAATGGTCCTTGACCGTCCCTGGGAAGGTAATACGTGCTGTTATTTCCATGCGTTTCACGACGGGGAGAAATATCGCATGTATTACCGGGGTTCCCACGGCATTGAATATAAAGACCCGAAAAGCTATATCTGCATGCTTACCAGCGCCGATGGCATCACCTGGGAACGGCCGGAATTGGGTATTTTTGACTTTGACGGGGAAAAGACCAATATCGTTCTTCAGGGGAATAGAGACGCTCCCGGTACTACACAACAGATTGATCCGGGCGCCTACCACCCTGCAGGAGAACATTCAAAACTTGTTGATAATTTTTTTGTGTTTCTGGATACCAAGCCCCACTGTCCCCCCGCTGAACGGTTTAAGGCCATAAGCGTGGGAACCGATCCCGGCGAGCGTACTCCCCGGCCGGGCTCCTGGGGCTGGGAATATGCTACCCTCTGGGGCTATAGCTCCCCCGACGGCCTCCATTGGACCAGGATGCCCCAGTCTCCCCTTTTAACCAAAGGCGGCTTTGACAGCCTCAACACCGTCCGGTGGGACAGCCTGAAAAATGAGTACCGTCTTTACTACCGGGATTTTCACCAGGACCGTTCACGCCCCAGCGGTGTTGTCCGGGATATTAGAACATCCACCTCGAAGGATTTTATCCAATGGACAGAAAGTGTGCCCCTCTCCTATGGGGATGCTCCCGATGAAGAACTTTATACCAACCAGATACTCCCCTATTACCGGGCTCCCCATATAATTGTGGGGTTCCCCACCAGATACACGGAACGAAAATGGGAACCCATGTTTGAACAACTGCCCAATGTCGAATGGCGGCGAAAAAAATCCGCCCTTAATCTGCGGGAAGGAACCGCGCTTACCGACGGTTTTTTTATGTTCAGCAGGGACGGGATTAACTTTCATCGCTGGGACGAACCGTTTTTACGTCCCGGCCTTGCCCGCCGCCACAACTGGGTTTACGGAGACGGGTATCAATCCTGGGGACTTATTGAAACTCCCGCCGAAGATCCCTATGCTCCCCCGGAGATAAGTTTTTTTGCCGGGGAGGATTACAAAAACCAGGACCGGGCGCTGTCCCTCCGCCGCTATACGGTCCGGCTTGACGGCTTTGCGTATCTCCATGCGGCACGGGAGCCCCGGACAGCACTAACCAGGCCCTTTGTTTTTGAAGGCCGTACCTTAACGTTGAACGTAAGTACCGGCGCCGCGGGTTTTATTATGGTCGAATTTCTCAGCCCCGAAAACGAGCTTATTCCCGGTTATTCAGGTAACGCGGGATATAAAATGTTCGGCGACGATATAGCCCTGAAGGTCCTGTTCCGGCGGGGAGACAGTGCGGACAGCGATGTAGCTTCCCTGTCGGGAAAGCCGGTACGAATCCGTTTTACCTTGAGTGAGGCCAGGCTGTATTCCATGCAGTTTATTAATTGACGGCCATCCTGCAATTTTGCTGATAATCCG
This sequence comes from Treponema sp., assembly GCA_031278715.1. GTDB lineage: Bacteria > Spirochaetota > Spirochaetia > Treponematales > Breznakiellaceae > JAISFT01. The sequence goes on from JAITJW010000138.1 coordinate 11,649, forward strand.
CAATAAGGAGGTTCCATGTTCAGGTATTTTATGAACCGGCTCTTGTCCCTCATACCAATGGTACTGGTCATAAGTTTTCTTATTTTTTTTGCCCTGGAACTTATTCCGGGAGATCCTATTACGGCGATGTTTTCACCGGAACTGATTGCCTCGGTTCCGGTGTCGGAAATGGATGCCCTCAGGGAAAGTCTTGGTCTCAACGATCCTTTTCTGGTACGTTATTTCCAATGGCTGGGACGGTTTATCCGGGGCGATCTTGGCTTTAGCATTGTAACGGGTAAACCTATCTCGGATGTTATTGCCAACCTCCTGCCCGCTACCATTAAACTTGCCCTGGCGGCCCTCCTGCTTTCTACCGTACTGGGGCTTATCTTCGGCATCGTCTGTTCTATTAAACAAAATTCCTGGGTAGATTATATTTTTTCTGTTTTCGGCGTGATGGGTATATCGGTACCGGAATTTTTTATTGGCATCCTGGCAATCCTGATCTTTGCCATCCGGCTCCAGTGGTTCCCTGCCCAGGGGCGTACCGACATCGGGCTTAACGTCATCCAGTCTCTCAAATTTTTGGTACTCCCCGCCTGTTCCCTGGGGATAGTTCTTACCGCCGCCCTTACCAGGTACACCCGGAATTCCATGCTGGATGTGCTGAACAAGGACTATGTAAAAACCGCACGGGCAAAAGGGCTGCCCGAATGGAAGGTCTACATCAAACATGCTTTCCGCAATTCCCTGATGCCCGTAAGCGTTCTTGTCTGTTTCCGTCTCCCCATGATCATCTCCGGTTCCGTTGTCATAGAGCAGGTATTCGGTTATGCGGGAATTGGAACCCGGCTTTTGCACGCCATCAACGCCAACGATTATCAACTGGTGCTGGTTATCATCTTTATGCTTTCCATCGTGTCCCTTTTGGCCAGTGTTCTTATCGATATATTTACCGCCCTGCTGGATCCCCGTGTACGGATCGGCGGCAGGCAAACGGCGGAGGGCCGGTAACATGGCCCGGGAACATAAACGCAGTTTCGAGCTGGCCAAACGGGGCATTGAAAAATTCCGGCGTAACAAACTTGCCATGCTGGGTCTGGGTATTATAGCGGTTATTATTTTGATGTGCGTTTTTGCGCCCCTCCTTACGTCTTTCGATCCTTCAAGAATTTCCCTTCCCGAACGGCGGCTTGCCCCCGGAGGGAAACATCTCTTTGGTACCGACAGTCTGGGGCGGGATGTATTTGCCCGGATTCTTTACGGGGGCCGCATGTCCATCCTTATCGGCCTTTCCGGGGCCGCCGGGGGGATGATCTTCGGCATCATCATGGGAAGCCTGTGCGGTTATTTCGGCGGGACCGCGGATGCGGTCATCATCAAGATGGCGGAACTTGTCGCCGTTATTCCCCAACTGCTCCTCAACCTGGTACTGGTTCTGATAGCCGGACAAAGTATACGGAACCTCATCTGTGTTTTTACTTTTACCGGCTGGATCGCCACCTTCCGCCTGGTCCGGGGACGTTTCTTCTCCCTTCGGGAAGAAAGTTTTGTGGAGGCCTGCCGGGCCTTCGGAATTGGGAGCTTTTCCATCGCCTTTAAGCATATCCTTCCCAATTGCCTGGGTCCGGTGGTGGTGCAGTTCACCCTGAACACCGCGGGTTTTATCCTGACCGAGGCGGCCCTGTCGTTTATCGGCCTGGGGGTGCCTTCGGGTACTCCTACCTGGGGTAACGTAATCAACGCCGCCAAAGACATTGTTATTATCACTGAAAATCCCTGGCTCTGGATAAGTCCCGGTCTTGCCATTGCCCTGTTTGTTCTGGGGATCAACTTTTTCGGTGACGGACTTCGGGATGTACTGGACCCGAATCAACTATAAGAATGGTTGTTAGGAATGGGTGTAATGAATAATCCTGACTGTGTTCTTTCGATAGAGAATCTCCATACCTCTTTTGCCGTGGGGAAACGTAGCGTCAAAGCGGTGGACGGGGTTTCACTGGAAGTACGGCGGGGTACCACCCTGGGTCTTGTTGGGGAGTCCGGCTGCGGTAAAAGCGTTACCGCCCATTCCATCATGCAGCTCCTGCCCCGGGCGGGCAGCATACAATCCGGCCGGATAATTTTCCGTCCCGGGAAGGGTGAAGCGGCGGATCTCCTCTCCTATAAAAAAACCGACCGCCGTCTCCGGGCCATCAGGGGCAAAAAAATCTCCATGATATTTCAGGACCCCATGTCTTCCCTTAATCCCGTTTACCGGATTGGGGATCAGATCATCGAAAATATCCGTACCCATGAAAAAGTATCCGTAAAAGAAGCCCGGAAACGGGTGGTTCATATACTGGAAACCCTTTCCATACCCCGTGCGGCGGAGCGGATAAACGACTATCCCCATCAATTTTCCGGGGGCATGAAACAGCGGGTAATGATTGCTATGGGCCTCATCTGTAATCCCGAACTCCTCATCGCAGACGAGCCTACCACCGCCCTGGATGTAACCATTCAAGCTCAAATTCTGGAATTGATACAGAATTTGCAAAAGCGTCTGAACTTTACGGTGATCCTCATTACCCACAACATGGGGATTGTAGCTGATATTGCCGACGATGTGGCGGTAATGTATATGGGGAAGATCGTCGAATCCGGTTCCAAAGAAGATATTTTTCTTAGACCCTCCCATCCCTATACCCAGGCCCTTTTACGGTCGGTTCCGGTTCTGGGGAACGGCGGGAAAAAATTGCTGGAACCCATCCGGGGCAATACCCCGGACCCTTCGGATCTGCCTCCGGGCTGCGCCTTCGCCCCGCGCTGCGATTATGCGCAGGAAAATTGTTCCCGGCCTCCCCCCGAAAAGAATTTGGGGGATAGACATAGAGTGCGGTGTCATTACTGCGGGGAAGATAAGGAAAATGACTGATACGATGAATAGTACAGCAACGGCAGAAAACGCCGCCCCCAAAGATAATATTCTGCTGGAAATGAAAAACGTCAGGAAATATTTCCCCGTCAGCTCCGGATTTTTCAGAAAAACCACAGGGTATATCCGGGCGGTGGACAATGTAGACCTTTACGTAAAACGGGGAGAAACCCTGGGCCTTGTTGGGGAGTCCGGCTGCGGCAAAACCACCCTGGGAAAATGTATTGTCCGTCTCCATATACCCACCGGCGGGGAACTCCGCTATCATTCGGACGGCGTTGTCAAGAATCTCCTTTCCCTGAGCAAGGAGGAGAGTTTTAATACCCGCAAAAAGATACAGATGGTTTTTCAGGATCCCTACTCATCGCTTAATCCGGTAAAAAATATCTTTACCGCCTTTGACGAACCTCTGCGAATCCACGGCTGGAAGAACGCGGCAGAACGGAAAGAACGAATCGCCCGAAGCCTTGAACAGGTAAACCTCCGTGCCGATTATATGTACCGTTATCCCCATGAATTTTCCGGAGGCCAGCGGCAGCGGATCTGTATTGCCCGTTCACTCTGCGTCGATCCCGAACTGGTGGTCTGTGATGAGCCGGTATCCGCTCTGGATGTGTCCATTCAGGCCCAGGTCCTCAATCTTATGAAAGAGCTGCAGGCCACCCTGGGTCTTACCTACATATTTATTGCCCACGATCTTTCAGTGGTAGAGTACATGAGTAACCGGATAGCGGTCATGTATCTGGGAAAAATCGTAGAACTGGCGCCTTCGGCATCCCTATATTACCAACCTGCCCACCCCTATACGGAGGCTCTTCTCTCGGCAGTCCCAATTCCCAGGCTGGGGAACAAGGGAGAGCGTATTGTACTTCAAGGAGATGTGCCTTCCCCGGCGGATCCCCCCCCGGGCTGCCCTTTCCATACCCGATGCCGGGAATGTGCTTCCCGCTGCCGGACAGAAGCCCCCGAACTGCGGCCCCTGAAAGATAATCCTGAACACTTTACAGCCTGCCATCGTAAAAACTCGTAAAAACCTCTGATATAAAACCTGATGCAAAAATCCGGCGGGGGTGTACTCCCCGCCAGGGCCCACCAGATTTTTTAAGGCGCCGTTTCATGCTTGAAACTGAGAATTACTGAAAAACCCCTAAGCCGACAACAAATCCTAAGCCAACAAATCCTAAGCCGATTGACAAATAGTCCTGAGTCTTATATAAGTACAGTTTATCCGGCAGGAGGTAATGTATGGAATCGGTTTGGCCCCTGGGCAATAAGGAATTACATATTGGGATTTTAGGCATGACCGAAGGCAACGGACACCCCTATTCCTGGAGCGCCATGTTCAACGGCTTTAACAAAAAATTCATGGACGCCTGCCCGTTTGCGGGAATTCCCCAATACCTTAATAAGCAGCCCCCTGAAACCATCGGTATAGAGGGAGCCCGTATCACCCATGTATATTGCAATAACCGGTCCGATGCGGAAGACGTTTCCCGCTGTTCCCTGGTCCCCCAGGTAGTTGATACGCCGGAAGACATGATAGGACAGGTAGACGCGGTTATCTGTGCTACCGATATAGGCGGTGAACATACGGAACGCTGCAGACCCTTCATGGAAGCGGGAATACCCATGTTTATTGACAAGCCTATGGCGGATACCGAAGAAGATCTCCGCACGATGGTACAATGGCGCGATAAGGGAAAACATTTTATATCTTCCTCTTCCGCACGGTATGTCAAATCCATGGAACCCTATTATAAAAACCACTATGAGCTTGGAAAACTTATGTATGTCTGCCAGCCCATGTGTAAAAAATGGGAAACATACGGCATCCACGCATTGGAAGAGGTTTTCCCCCTTTTGGGGGAAGGTTTTGTCTCGATACAAAACACCGGTACCTGTGAACGGAACATGATCCACATCACCCATGCTTCAGGCTGCGATGTTCATATCCCCCTTTCGGCGGAGATGTATGGCGCCTTTGGCTGTACCCTGCTTATCGGCAGCGCCGGTAACAAGATCATCAGCGACAGCGATTCCTATTATTCCTTTAAAAAACAGATGGATAATTTTGTACACTACCTGCGGACCGGCACGGAACCCCATCCTTTTACCGAGACGATTGAACTAATCAAGATGGTTATCGGCGGGACCCGGAGCCGCCAGGAAGGGGGAAGGAAAGTACTTTTGTCGGAAATTCGGGAACGTTAAAACCGATCCAGGCCCGGCCCTTACGCCCCCTCTCCCCGTCTATATCCGCGGGTCATTTACCGGATCTAATCCCTACCAGGCATTAATCCCTACCGGACACTAATCCCTTACCGGATCTAATCCCTTCGCCGCTGGTAGAACCGACCGTTAAGCTGTTCGGTTTTCAGTACGTTGACAAATGCCTTTTCATCGATCTTCTTGATGGCCGCCATAAGGCCGGACACCTCATTGGCAGCTACCACGGAGTAGAGCAACATCCGCTCTACTTTTTCATAGCTCCCCACCCCTTTGAATAAGGTGGCTGCATGGTTGGTCTTTTCCCGGATAAGGGTGTAAATCTCATCCGGTTTCCCGGTAATGATCAACAGGGTCCTCTGCTGGTAGCCGCGGTAGAGAAAAGACAGCGTAATGGTGGTGGTAAACTGAAAAATAATCGAATACAAGGCCCTGTCCAGGGCGTAAAGCCAGGCCGCCACGGCCAGGATGATGCAGTTTCCGGCAAAAATATAATTCCACCCATCCCTGCGGTACTTTTCGGCAATAAAAATGGCAACAAAATCCGTCCCGCCGCTGGTGGCATCCGCGTAAAGGCACAGGCTGATGGAAACCGCATTCAGCAGTCCCCCAAATACCGATGAAAGCAGGGTATCGTGGGGCCGCAGAAATTCGATAATCACCGCCGTCACATTTACGCCGCCAATCTCGGCGCCGGGAATCCAATCCGTGAGAAACCCGCACACCAGAACCATCAGACAGGAATAGAGGGTAAAATTTTTCCCGATAAACTTAAAGCAGATAATCGCCGGTACGGCGTTCAGGGTATACAAAATAAGGCTGAAGGGCAGCCGGATGCCGCCGAAAAGCAGCACAAGCTCCCGGATAAGCAGGGAAAGCCCCGTAAATCCGCCGGGGATAAGCCCGCCGGCACTTACAAACGTGTTGATGTTAAAGGCCATCAGTACCGCCCCGGTAAAGACCAGAAAAAAGCGTTTTAGAATACGCGGAATCTGCTCCTTGAACGGCTGCACAGTCCCGGTCCGGGCAGACAATGGTTCGCTATTCTCCGTATTTCCAGCCCTCCCGGGTCAGGGTATAGGTCCCGGCCCGTTTTCCGCTGATGCTATAGTACGCGTCAAAATTTTTTGAGGATGAAAGAAGCAAATTCCCGTTGGTGTCCCGGTACTCCACCGTACCGGAGGTACCCGTAGTACGAATGTCGAAGGCCCGTTCTCCCAGCGTTGTAATACTGCCGGGAATTGTTACAACACTGATCTGGTTGTTGTAAAACGCCCCGGGGCCTATATCCGTAACCCCCTGGTTAATTTCAAGCCGGGAAATCCGGTTCCCGGAAAAGGCGCCCGCCCCAATCACAGTAACCGTACCGGGAATGGAAAGGCTTTGTATATTGTTTGAAAAAAAGGCATAATCTTCGATAACGGTAATATTATCGGTGATCGTAAGATTCGTAATATGGTTTCGTAAAAAAGCCCCGCGGCCAACGGAAGAGAGCCCCCTCCCCAGGACAAGCTCGGTAAGGCGGTTCCCCGCAAAGGCCCCCCGGCCAACTGCGGTAACATTGTCGCCAAGGACCAGACTTGTAAGCCGGTTGTCCGCAAAGGCCAGATCCCCAATTTCCGTTACCGTATCGGGAATAGTGATCGTTTCCAGACCCCGGTTGGCAAAGGCCCCCGGACCGATGGAGGTAACCGGCAGATCGTTAATGGACTGGGGAATAACCAGTTCCTTGGCGCGGCCTGTGGATTTGGTGATCCTCATGGCCCCGTCAAGCTCTTCTACCGTTATATTCAGGTTCTGGGCAAACAGGGGAATACTACCGAACAGGCCCAGCAGCACAATGACATATTTTCTTACCATACCAAAACCTCCGATACGACTCTTAAGTATATGGGTTCTTATCTCCCGGTTCAATGCTTTTTGCAGGGTCGGCAACAGGGCCATTTCGGACCTTTGTCATTTCGGACATTAGGCCCGGGGGCCGGAAACGGTCAGTACGAGGTACATGAGCGGGCATAAAAAAAGCCCCCGGAGGGGGCATGGGCGATACAAGAGTCGAACTTGTGACCCCCAGCGTGTCATACTGGTGCTCTAACCAACTGAGCTAACCGCCCGGCTATTTCACGCCGCAGTACGGCGTTTATTCACACTACCACCGGCGCCCCAAAAGGTCTATCCGCCACGGGCGGGGGTTACCCGGTCCGTTTCAAGCGATACCTTGGGGGGCGCCGACGAAACACATAAGGCAGGAAGCCTCAGGTCCGCTCCCGGATAACCACGTTGATCTCTATCTTACCGGCCTTGCCCCCGGAACCAAGCTGCATGGGAACAATCAGGGCTTCCACATCCTTACCCAGGTTACTGGAAACTTCCATGTTGTCGCCGGTAAAAAGGGCCGGGGGTGTTAAGTCGAACTTGAAGCCCAGGTCATGGAGTTTTGTAACAGCTTGGGCGGTGATCATATTGGCAAGTTCCTGAATAGTGGCCTTTGCCATATCATCCATCGTCTTGAATTCTTCCCCGTTCATGGTACTTACCACGTAAAGGGCCGATTCTTTGGTCATATCAAACAGAACACGGCCTTCCACATCCCCGGCAAGACCGACCAGGGCCGCTACACCCTGAATAGCCATATTTGTAGACTTGAGAAACAAATCCCCCCGTTTGACATCGGTGTTGAGTACTTCCTTTAACACATTAAAAGCCGCTTCCACAAAGGGATTAATGTATTCAACTCTCATAAAAACTCCTTTTCAACACAACTATGAATTACGCAAATATGCGGATATCGGATCCGTAGCCATCGAAAGCCATTCACCACCCTGAAGCTGCTCGTTCCGCCCCAGTATAACCATACCCCGGCTTTTCAGCTTTTCACTGAAGGCATCAATTATCTTTTCCTGATCCCGTACCGAAAGGAAGGAAAGAATATCCCGGGCAAGAACAAAATCCAAATCCGGCAGCGGGTTATCGTTCAGAATATCATGATACTCAAAAACTACCGAATCTTTAATTACCTGGTTAAAACTATAACCGTTTTTCCCGCTTACCATAAAGGGCCGGCAGTACTCCGGCAGTTCCTCCAGATCAAAAACCTGATTGGGCGCCTGGGATATGGCCATAATGTCGTTATCATTGGCCCATATCTTGATATGCCCATCCGGATACCGCTGTCTAAGTATACAGGCAAATGAATAAGTTTCATAGCCCTTACCGCAGCCAAGGTTCCACACCTGGATATTGTTGGAGGGAAGTTCCGGCAGGATATTCTTGACCAGTCCCGCGTAATCATCGTCCCAGAAGGCCCCTGCAAAGGGAGAGCCGAAGGACGCAAGAAAATTCTCCGCCTCCACCGCATTTTTAAGCTGAATATCCGCGTCCGTGTGGGTGGCGGCCCATTCGCCAAAACGCTTGTTCACCCAGTTTTCGTTGACAAGGGAGGTATAAAAATGCTGCAGGGCCCCCAAATTTTCCTGAATGAACCCAAGGGCGGCATCGGAGACCACCGGCGGCTGGACAGGGGCCTGTTCCGGCGCCTTATATGCGGCTCCGGCTGGCTCCGCTATTACAGGACGGGGCTTCTCCTCTTCCTTGCTCTGGGAAAAAATACGGACCACATCAAGGATAATGTAAAGGGCCCCCTGTTTTTCCACCACACCGCTTATAAACTTGATGTTAATGTCTCCAAAAATCGGGTGGGGGGGCTGGATGCTTTCGGAATTAATCGGCACCACCTTGTCGATCTTGTCCACAATGGTCCCATAAACCCGGTCGTCGATACGGAGGATCAGCATGTTTTCCTGACCGTCCGCCTTCCGGTCCAACGGCAGGTGGAAGAACGAGCGCAGGTCTATAATGGGAATAATATCACCCCGGAGATTATACACACCCTTCACAAAGGAAGCGGCGTTGGGAACATAGGTAAACTTATCGGCCTTCGCAATTTCTTTAACGTTCATGATATCGACACCGTAATCCTTCCCCCCCAGGGAAAAGGTGATCATCTTGTAATCATCGGTGCTAGCCTGTTCTTTTTGTTCCTGTAATTCGGCGTTTACCTGGGCCAGGTCTTTGATCATTGCCATCGTGTTACTCCATCACCGTACAGAAGATTCGCGGATACGCCGGTTTTCCATTTCCCGGCGAAGCCCCAGCTCCAAAAGCTGGCCCACGTCAATGATCAGGGAAACCGAACCATCGCCCAATATCGAGGCCCCGGCGATACCCGGAGAGTTGGTAAACTGATCCCGCAGGGGCTTGATAACCACATCTTCCTCACCAATAAGGCTATCCACCATAAAGCCCATTTTCTTTTCCGCGGAACCGACGATAACGATAAAATTATATTCCTGCTGTTCCTCGGTTTTGATTCCAAACAGCCGGTTCAGCCTGAGCAGGGAGATAACATCGTTACGGATATTAAAGACCTCGTAGTTGTCAATCATCTTGATGTCCTGGGGTTTAATCCGCAGACTTTCAATTACGCTGGTAATGGGAATGGAGTATATTTCCGTACCCACCCGGACCAAAAGGCCCTGGATAATCGCCAGGGTAAGGGGCAGCTTGATGGTGAATTTGGTACCCTTGCCATGCTCGGAGCTGACCGTTACGGTCCCGTTGAGCTTGTCGATCTGCCGGCGCACCACATCAAGGCCCACCCCCCGGCCGGAGATGCTGGTGATCTGCTTCGCGGTGGAAAAACCCGGTTCAAAAATCAGGTTGAAGGCTTCCACATCGGCAAGGATCTTGTTGGGGTTGATAAGCCCGCGTTCAACCGCCTTGGCCTTTACCGCTTCCACATCTATGCCTTTGCCGTCATCGATAATTTCTATGACGATCATGTTGCCTTCGTTGGCGGCCTTGAGGAGAACCATACCCTCTTCGGGCTTGCCCACGGCTTTTCGCTCTTCCTGGGATTCTATGCCGTGGTCAATGGAATTCCGCACCGAATGCATGATGGGATCCAGGAGATCCTCGATAACCGATTTGTCCAGTTCCGTTTCTTCCCCTTCGATAACCAGGTTGATCTTCTTGTTCAAGGACTTGGACAGGTCCCGTACCAGCCGGGGGAAACGGCTGAAGATCTGGCTGATGGGCACCATACGGATCCGCATGACCCCCTCTTGCAGTTCCCCGGTGATCCGCCCCAAATTTTGGGCGGTGGAACGGAATTTCCCCATGTTGTTCTTGACCGAGGCTTCGAAGCCGTCGAACAAGGTAAACATATCCCCGTATTCTTCACTGATTTCCTTACGGATATCTTTGACGGAATGTCCTTCCTGTATGCTGTCAAGGTAATCGGGGAGTTTATCGAAAAGGCTTTTGATTTTTTCCCGGTATTTGTTCTCCAGATCGTGCAGTTCGACAAGCATGTCGTTGAACTGGTTACTGATCTGGTTGAAGGTCGCCTTGGTAATGACCGTTTCGGACACCAGGTTGAGAAGGTCGTCGATACGCTTGGAATCTACCCGCAGGATAGAACCGGCCTCTTTCCCGGCCTTTTTAGCCTCTTCCGCGGAACCTGCAGCGGCCGCAGCCGGCTTGACGGAAGTTTCGGCCGCACCGTGAACTGCAGAATCGGCCGCCGCAGCGGTTTGCGGGGCAGCTTGTGAAGCGGCTTGCGGGACGACCGGCGCTGCAGGCCTGAGCGCGGCCGGTTTTGCGGGAGCCTGAGCCTCCGCGGGAGCCCGGCTTCCGGCGGAAGGCCGGCTTTCCGCAGGGGCATGGCTGATATCGGTAACTTCGGCATCCAACGATACATCGGGGATGATCACGTATTTATGAATTTCATCCGCCGTTTTTGAACTGGCATAGTAATAGTCAACAACGGGGAAGAAATTATCCTCGTAGAGGGCCTCAAAATCCGGAGAAGTACGGAGGACCGTGCCCTCCCCTTTCAAGGCCGCGTAGACCTGGATGCCGCCCACCGTGTTCATAAGGCTATGTTCGTCGAATTTGACCGAAACCCGGTAGATTGGCATGCCGCCATCCACGGATTCCCGCAGTTCCCGCAACTCATCATCAGTCAAATTTGCCGCTACAGGAACGGCAGCAACAGGCGCAGGGGCGGCGGGTTTGGGCGGGGGCGCCTTCGCCGCGGGTTTGGAGGCAGAACCTCTCTTGTTTTTGACCCCCTCAGGCAACAGGGCGGAAAGTTTGGCCTCAATCTCCGAAGTATCTTCCTGGTAAACCATTCCCTCCATACGTTTACCCAGCATGGCCTTTATCACGTCTATCGCAGAAAGAAGAACATCTACCACATCTTCATTTACTGAAAGCTGATCCGAACGGATTGCGTCCAGCACATCTTCCACCAGGTGGGTAAAATGGGAAAGTTCCATCATTTCCACCGTGGCGGACCCGCCTTTTAGCGTATGAGCAGCTCGAAAAATTTCATCCACCGAATCCTTGTTGCCCCCTTCGTTTTCCAGAACCAGGATGTTCTGCTCCAGGGTATCAACCTGCATTTGGGCTTCGCTAAAGAAATCTTTCAGCAACTCCTCATTATTGGGATCCAGATAATCGCTCATTATATATAAATCATTTATCGAGAACCCATATTAAGTCAAGGGGAAACGGGAAGGCTCTCTATTCGGCGGAAAAAACTGCCTCTCCTTCGGGAATCCGCAGGGCCATCAAGGTAAGGGGCAGGGTTTCATTGGGGGCGGCCTCTTTTTTAAGACTTACCTGGGTATCCAGGCCCAGGGCGGGGATAAGCAACTGGACTTTGGAACCTTTTCTTTCCAAAACCACTCCCTCCCACCGGGAACCGATCTTGTCCTGAAGGTAAACCAGAGTCCAATGGACCCGGGACGCCCGCTCGGCCTGGACGCTCTGGGTCATGGCGGCTTCCCCGGCGCCCAACCTGAACAGCAGTTCCTCCTTCCCCAAAGGTTTGGCGCCCCGGAGTACGGCCCGTATCTGCTGATGGGCCAGGAGGTCCATGTAACGGCGCAGGGGACTGGTTACCTGGGTATACACATCCAGACCCAAACCCTGGTGAAGGCTGGGTTTAAGGGAAAGGTTTCTGGGCCGCATGGATTTACGGAGCTGCCAGGCCCCTGCATAGCCCGGCAAAGGATTGGCGGGAAGATCCCCTATTTCCTGGCCCACATAGGGAAAGGGGAGAGTCTCTCCCCGCAGTTCCCGTGCCCGGACCCAGCGGGCAGCCCCCTCGCCGGCCAGAAGCATACATTCCCGGACCATGTCGGCGGATTTCCAGTGGAATACAGGTTCAAGCCGTACCTGTCCCCCTTCCAGCGTAATGTGCAATTCCGGCAGCTCTATAAAAACCGCCCCCGCGTCACGGCGCCGGGCCATATTCCGCTCCCCCAGCGCAAACAGAGCCGCCAGGATGGCGGAATCCTCCGGGATTCCGGGGTCCCCTGGGCTGGAACAGGGGACCGGGGCAGGGCACAAGGCCAGGGCGGCCAGCTTATCGGCCTCCTGGTAACTGAGCCGGGTAACATGCACCCAGGAGGGAATTACGGCAGAATCGGCAAGGGAACCGTCGGGGTTAAGAGTCAATTTGAAGGAAAGGGCCGCCGAGCGTTCGGAAAGGCCCAGTGCAAAAAAAGACAGGGATTCATCGGCCAGCATCCGGTAGGTACCTTCCGGAAGGTAAAATGTGGCCCCCCGGTTCCGGGCCTCCCGTTCAGCGGGGCTGTCGGGTTCAATCGAAGAGGAGGGATCGGCCACATGAACCCAGAGGGTCAGAAGGCCAGAAGGGGAAGTTTCCAGGGAAACAGCGTCATCAGGGTCGGCGGACCAGGGACTGTCGATGGCGAAGGCCCGCAGATGGCCCAAGTCCATGCGATCTTCCGGGGGAGGCGGGGCGGGAATGGGGGAAGCGGAACTGAGGGAAAGGCCGAAACGCTGGGGGTGGGGATTCACGGCGGAATCCCAGAACCCCGTCTCCACAAGCAGCCGGTGGGCCCGGACAGGACTTTCTTCCAGCCCCGCATCCCGCATGGTCCGGCTTTTTGCCGCCGTTCCATAGGCCAGGGCCTCCACATCCTGTAAAAAACGGCCATCCGTGGCCAGATCCGGCGTCCGGTTCTTAAGCCGTTCCAAAAAAGCCGCCCGCTCCCTAAGTTCCTGCCCCTTTTCGGCCCGCTTTTTCTCCTTCGCCTCCAGTTCCTCCGCAGAACAAGGGCAGATAAGACCCCCGACAGCCTTAAAATAACGTCCATCCTGCAAAAATAGAAACAAGGCCCAGGCGCTGCGGGGACTGTAGTCCCCCCAGATCAACTCCGCCAGCTCCTTAAAGGAAAGCCCGGCCCCGGAACCGGATTCTTCGGCCTCCAGAAGTTCCCATGCCTCCCGGACCGGGGCTTCAGGCCCGGTGGAATTCTCCGCCAGGGCCGCCAGATCCGGGGCCCCGCAGGGACCAGGATGGAGAAACTCCAGGTCTTTTTCCCGGACTTTGAACTCAAGGACTTCGGCAGACCGGGCCCCGTCCACTGAAGTCGCAGCAACGATCAACAGTCTATCCCCGTCCCGGCTCTTCACAAAGGCAGGACGGTTCTTATAGGCCACCAGGCTTTTTTCGGGTATCATATTTTCAGGTTCCATTAATCGGGCCCAGTATCCGGCCCTTTCCAAGTATTACCGCAAACTTCCCCCTGTTCAAGCCGCAGGGCAGGATAAACAGCAATTCTCTGTTTCAAGCATGAAACGGCGCCTTGAAAAATCTGGCGGGGCCTGGACTGTTCCCTCTGACACCCCGTCCTCCCCCTGCTCCCCTCTGGTTCCCCAAGGCCCGTGGCATTCTCCCTTATACGCCTATCCTGTCCCTGCCGCCGGCCCCTTGCATTATTTTTAACAGCGTGGTAGTATATTCACATTCCTGGTAAAATCTTACGGATTTTTCCAGGTTTAAGCCTTGGAGTGGAGCTAACAATGGCGCACAAGAGCCCGGCGGACACGCAGACTGCCCTACAGATGCTTATGTTACCCCCCCCCCCCCCCCTATATATATATATATATATATATATATTTCCTGTAGCCCTGTCCGGGCGGGCAGCTTTGCCCCGTACCATCATCCAATTCAGGGTTATGAGATAGATATGCTATATGCAAAAACCATAAGCCATAAGTATGTCAAGGGGGGCGTCCTTTGAATCTCACTTTGCCGATGTTTGTAAATGCCGCTATTACATTCAGCATTGTAATACTGCCAATAATTATTGCCCAGGTCGCGATTCAATATTCACAGCAGTCCGTTTCACGCAGGATCGTAAACCATCTTTTCTTTTCGTGTATTACGATGTATTTCTTTTATCTGGTCCTTTTTTCAATTTATAGATCGCAAAGTATCACAAGAACATTTCTGTATTTGTGTCAAAAAATAAATATAAAATTTTTACTTGTTGCTCTGGCCTTAAATATATTCATCTTTGGAACATTAAAATTTGGTAAATTTGTAATAGACCTTGGTAAAATATCGGTGTCAAAACCAATTCTAGCGATTATTTTTGTATCGCTTTTTTTTATTACCGGATCGTTTAGATTCAAGGAAGTGTATGGCATTGTCCCGGTGGAGCAGTTAATTTTTCATATAATGATGCCGGAAACCGGTGCAAATTTCAGCATGATTTATAAGGTAATTGGGGAAACGGCGGTTGATTCAGTAATATTATTCATATTATTGATGGTGGTTCTGTCTTTCCGGATAACATTCAAAAAGTTGAATAAAGTGTTTTTGTTTAATAATAACAAAAAACAGCTACGGATAGCGGTGGTATTTTTCTGCATAGCGGGAACAGGTTTTTTCATGTTGAATATGGGCGTTCCTGATTATATAGAGTCATTGCGTCAGGGGACATCAATATTTTACGAAGAATATTACATCGATCCCAATGGCGTTGAAATAATCTTTCCTGAACAAAAAAGAAATTTAATTGTAATTTTTGTTGAATCGCTGGAAACAGGATTTTTAACACGCGAAGATGGGGGAGCTTTTTCCGAGTCATTAATCCCCGATATAGAAAATTTGATGAAAAATAACATCAATTTTAGCCTGGACAAGGGACCGGGGGGTTCACATGAACTATATGGCACGGAATGGACCATCGCCGGAATTACCGCCCAGTATTCGGGTATTCCGCTCGCGGTAACTTTCCTTAATCAGACAGATTGGAACAATTATGGAATACTTGGGGATGAATTTTTGCCGGGGGCTTCCAGCGTTGGGGATATTTTATACCGTGCAGGATATGCCAATTATTTTATCCTCGGATCGGAAATAGAATTTGGGGCCAGGGATAAATACTTCAGGACGCATAAAGATACTGTTATTTATGATTACAATTATTTTTATGATCATGGTTATATTCCGAAGGATTACCGGGTCTGGTGGGGGATTGAAGACAGAAAATTATACCATTTTGCGAAAGAGAAAATTGTAGAAGCAGCCGGTAAAGAGCCGTTCTTTATTACGCTGCTCACCGCGGACACTCATCCATCGGATGGCTATCTTGATGCGGATGCCGAAAATATTTTTGATTCCCAGTATAAGAATGTTTTATTTGACACAAGCAGGCAGTTGGCCGATTTTTTGAAATGGCTTGAGGAGCAGTCATTTTACGAAAATACGACCGTAGCTGTTTTGGGGGATCATCTGTATCAGGATTCTTCATTTTTCCCAAAGGATTTTCAGATACATTCTCTATCATCACGATACGAAGCATCGTATTACAGGGATAAACTAAATAACAAATACAAACGCTTCCCGGTGAATATATTTATTAACTCCCTGTTGCAGGAGAAGCATACAAAAGACAGAATATTTTCACATTTTGACATTTTCCCCGCATTGATAGATTCCATCGGCGCTGTTTACAATGCGGAGGGACTGGCGCTTGGCCGTTCAATGAACAAAGGCGAAAAAACATTACTG
>JAITJW010000185.1 GCA_031278715.1 Treponema sp.
CGGTAGGATCCTTTTGAAAAAATTAAAATATATTCATGAATATCGCGCAATATTGGATTGGCCGCACTTTGCCAACTACCCCAAGCTGTAGAAGGACTTGCACTTGCTGCCTTGTTCCAAATTATTTCTCCTCGCATATTAAAACCGATTTCAACCATCATTTTTGAAATAAAATCAGAAAGGGGTATGTAAGGTTTGCGTCCAAGATTGGCAACATTAATACAAGCTCGACCACCATTTATCAAAACACGGTAAGTTTCAGAGAACGCATTTTTCAATAAGTCTAAATATTCTTTTAATGATAAATCGTCATCATATTCTTTTGATACATTATAAGGCGGCGATGTTATCATCAAATGTAGAGAATTATCAGGAATTTCTTTCATATTGGTACAAGAACCATTTATTATTGTATTTAAATATTCTGGCGGGAATGTATTAATTTCTTTAGATATATTATCATTATTGCTTTCCAGTTCCTTATATAATTTAGAATCATAGAATTTTGATGAGTCATGATTTATTCTTTCATTTGTACCAAAAGAGCTGGTAGTAGTACCTCTTATTAATCCATTTGCCATAGTTCCACCCACCTTGCAAATGGTTTAAAATCTATAGGTTCCTTTCTCCGGTTAATTAATATCTGCATTGTATTAGGGTTATTTATCAATAGTCCCATTGCAGTCCCGATCATCTCAACCCCACGAGGATTTATGCCTGGTTTTGGCAATCTTATATAAGTTTTCATGTCCAATTCAGCTTCGGTAACAGGTATTTCTGTTTCCACATTCTTTTCACCAAATTTATATAGCGGTAATAATCTTTTCACGGACAGATCCTACTTCCATTCCAACTTTTCCAGCACGAGAACTTTCTAATTCTGCCAGCTGAAACAAGTATGGCAATTTTTTGGAATTCTTTCTACAAGAGGCTTATCCTTGAATAATTTTATTATCTCATTCTCCATTTCCCCCATCTCCAATACCTCAGAAGACTATTTATTATAGCCTACAGTACTGTTTTTTCTTTGTCAAGTCGACGGAGGATGCGTATGATTTTTTGTACCTTTTGGGAAATATGGGGACATAAAAAATTTCGCATAACACACCTGTGAGCATTGTACGCAACGTTACGGTTGACACCCCTGATAAGGCATATTCCATATGATTCGGCGTCCTGGAGAATAACCGAAAAGATTTGCATTTTATATCCTCCATAACCGTGAGCCGTGGTTGAAATTCCTGCCGGTTACCGGCTGGTTATTAAGGCGCCAGGGTGATTCGCTGCCCGACGCGGGACCTTGCCACGGTTTTAAAGAAACTGTAGTATAAAGGACAGCTTTTAGGAGAAGATTAATGCCGGGGATGCGGGATGTGGCTAAACATGCGAATGTGGCGTTGTCCACGGTTTCTTTGGTACTGAACAACAGTGACAAGTATGTGAGCGATGAAATTTGGCAGAGGGTATTGACAGCCGCCCAGGATTTGGGCTATGTCCTGTTTGAAAAAAGGCGGTTTTTACAAAAAAACATAGCGGTTATACTGCCAATTATAACCGGTTCTTTTTTTTCAAATGTCCTCAACGGAATTGAAGAAACAGTATCTAACGATAAAAATTATCTTCTTTTTTTTAATTCAAACTATAGTTTTGAGAAAGAACAGATGTATCTAAAAACCCTGCGCAAACAATTTTTGACGGGAATTATCCTGGATTCCATATGTCCGCCGGATTTGGAAAATGATTATTTATCCTGGCTTGAAAAAGAATTTGTGGACCATAACATTCCGGTTCTGATTTTAGAGCGGAAGCTTGAATCGGATAAAATTCATTGCATTTATTTGGATAATTATACCGGTGCAAAAAAGTCAACCCAGCATCTAATTGATCTGGGACACAGAAAAATAGCGCATGTCCTGGGAAATAGGCACATGAAACATTCCTTTGAACGATTGGAAGGGTATAAACAAACATTAACGGTTTAACCGTTGGCGCTATAAAAGGATAATTTTTTTATCCCAATCATTCGGAGGTTTACTATGCAGGACTGGTATAAAAATAGATTCAGAAGAAATTTGATCGATATGCACATCGAGGAGTGGGACAGCGAATTTCTGTCGAAATTCGATCCTGATGCGTATTTTAACAATCTTAAAGAGGCGAATATAAATGCCCCTATGATTTACCTCCAGTCCCATGTGGGTCTGTGCTATTGGCCGGCAAAAAGCGGAAAGATGCACGAAGGATTTAAGGGGCGGGAGGATACGATGCGCCGGCTTGTGGATAAATGCCATGAAGCCGGAATGGATGTAATTGCGTATTACAGCCTTATTTACAATAACTGGGCATACAAGCAGCAGCCTGAATGGCAGATGCGGGATGTTCATAATCACGGCTCAAGATTTGATGGCAGCCGGTATGGTTTGTGTTGTCCAAACAGCAGGGGGTACCGGAATTTTATAGCCGAACAGATTGCCGAATTCAGCGCTTATTTCCAATTTGAGGGAATTTTCCTGGACATGACCTTCTGGCCTATGGTTTGTTACTGCGATAACTGCCGGAAACGCTGGGAAGAGGAAGTGGGCGGTGAAATGCCGGTGGTAATTGACTGGAACGATCCGGATTGGGTTAAATTCCAGCGGAAACGGATTGAATGGCTTGGGGAATTTGCTCAATTTGCCACGGCGGAGGTAAAAAAACACAAGCCCGGCTGTACCGTGGAACATCAATATTCAACGGCCCTGCATTTTTGGCGTTTTGGGGTTACCGAGAATATAACCTTAGCCAGTGATTACGCCGGCGGAGATCTGTACGGAGGTATAGCCGAGCAGTCCTTTGCCTGCAAACTGTATTATAATCTGACCCGTAATCAACCCTTTGAATATATGACTTCCCGGTGTTATACCACCCTTGCCGAACATACTACCAATAAATCCATGGACCTTCTCAAGTTGAGCGTGATGCTTACCTATCTACACCACGGAGCCTGCCTGTTGATAGACGCCATTGATCCCGCCGGAACTATTGACCACCGCGTTTATAAAAAAATCGGCAGGATCTTCCGGGAAGCCGAGGCCTATGAACCTTACTTGTCTATAGGCAGACATTCCTATGACGTGGGGCTTTATTTCAACATGTTTGCCAAAATGGACACATTGGCCAATGGCATTCCTGTTGATAAGCTGTCTGACAACGGAAATGTCCAGCCCCACGAAGAAGCCGTAATGGAAGCGGCGAACACCCTGCGGGTTCATCATATCGCGTATTCGGTCATAAATAATTGGCAGCTTGATTTGCTTAACGCCGTAAAAGTTTTAGTCCTCGCGGATGTTCCGTTCCTGAGTGAAGCTGAAATTGACGCAATCAAACGGTATATCAAAAACGGCGGTTCCGCGTATATAAGCGGCAGGACCGCGCCCTTGCTTATTGAGGAGATATTTAAAATTAGGTACGAGAATTTTTCCGAACACAGGGTAACCTATGTTTCGCCCACGGAGGAAGGAGCGCCGGTATTCAGGGGTGAATATACAAAGGAATATCCCCTTGCCATGTTTGAACCCCAGCCTTTGTATTCAGGGAAACCCGGCGGCAGGGTAATGGGAACCATAACGCTGCCGTATACAATTCCGAATCCAAAAAGTAATTTTTCAAGCATGTCTCCGGAAACGGGTGATGTCCGGAGGGATCTTAATGCTCCGCAATACAAATTTGCCTCAATACATTCTAATCCTCCCGGCATATTTACCGACAGGCTCGCCATGATCATGACAGAATACGGAAAAGGAAAAGTCTTTTACTCAACCCTTCCCATTGAGCGGGCAAAGCGGGAACAGCATAGTGATATTTTTGCGGGAATTATCAAAATGCTAATGAACGGCAGGAAGCCGGTGTTTTCAACGGATGACGCGCCGGAACCTGTGGAATTTATCCTTTTTGAGGATTCTGAAAAAAAGATAAAGTTACTGGGGCTTATTAATATTCAGGAAAGTTTCCATACCATTCCTGTACATAATTTTACCGTATCGGTTTATTCTGAAACATCCCCAAGGGAGGTTCTGGTACTGCCTGATAAAAAGCCGATCCCCTTTGTTTATGAGAATAACCTGATTAAGATACATATTGCTGATTTGTATATCTATGCGATGATATTCATTCAGTATTAATTTAAACGGAGATTTGTTATGGGTGTAAAAGATTTGGCGCAGAAGGCTCTTGAAAAGGGGAGTGGAATTTTTCGGCTCGCTCCGGCGTGGGTACCCCGTTCTTTTTGCCGTCCCGGTAAACGGATTAAGTTACATCCCAAGGATTATTATGTCCTTGGGTTGGAGCGCGGCGGTATTGATGAACGCTGGTTTGCCTCCGCTACCCATGCGGAAAACGGGCCAAAAACGGCGGAAGATGAGGGGTTAAGCTATATTGTCGTAGATGAAAACAGGCATGAAAAAGTTCTTTTGCGGGATGCGGTTGAAGAGCTTAAGGGAGAAATAATAGGGTCTACGCTATATGACAAGTACGGCCGCTGGCCGGTATATTCAAAATTTTTTGATAACCTTGGTCCTTTGCCGCACCATATACATCATAGAAATCAACATGCCGCCCGGGTTGGGTTGTCAGGAAAACCGGAAATGTATTTTTTCCCCGCCCAAATGAACAACCATGGCGGTGAATTTCCCTTTACATTTTTTGGTTTAAACCCTGAGGTGACTAAAGAAGAGTTATTGCAGGTTTTACAAAATTTTTCCCGGGGCGATAACAATATACTGTCCCTTTCAAGGGCCTATAAGTTGGAACTGGATACCGGCTGGGATGTTCCCCCGGGAGTGCTCCACGCACCGGGCAGTTTGTGCACCTACGAACCTCAGTTTGCTTCGGATGTGTACGCCATGTATCAGTCGGTACTGTATTTTGAGCATACTGTGCCGGAAGAACTTTTATGGAAAAACTGTCCCCCCGAAGAAAAGGGCAATTTTAATTATTTGGTGGAGGTGTTGGATTGGGATGTCAATGTGGATTCGGATTTCCATCAAAACCGTTTTATGCGCCCCAGGCCCGTTCAGCCTGAGGAGGAGACAAGAAGGCAGGGTTTTATTGAGGAATGGATCTGCTATAAATGCAAAGAGGTCAGTGCAAAACGGTTAACCGTATTGCCCGGTAAAACCGTTACCGTCAAAGATTCCGCAGCCTACGGTATTATCTGTCTTGAAGGGTACGGAAAGTTTGGTGTATGGAATTTGGAAACCCCCGCGTTAATCCGGTATGGTCAGCTGACCAATGACGAGTTTTTTATCACTGAAAAGGCCGCAAAAGAAGGGGTAATTATACAGAACGCTTCTACGACGGAAGACATTGTTATCCTTAAACATTTTGCCGAGAATCCTGATCTGGCGCTTTGAAAAAATGAAGAACCCGGGGGCAGGCTCGAAGCAAGCCTGCCTGCCGGCATGAGCCCCCTGCCAATCAGCCGGCTTTAAGGGTGAAACGCCCGGTCAAGGATTTTCCTGAGGAAGCGGTT
This sequence comes from Treponema sp., assembly GCA_031278715.1. Lineage (GTDB taxonomy): Bacteria > Spirochaetota > Spirochaetia > Treponematales > Breznakiellaceae > JAISFT01. The sequence goes on from JAITJW010000185.1 coordinate 5,510, forward strand.
GTTCTCCCCCAACGTTTCCCGCCAGTGGTTACCGCCGGTATACCAGAACTCTCCCACAAAGAGGCGCACCCCCAGGCGCCGGGCGGCTGCCGCCGCTCCGGGGAAATCGACGTGGCCTTCGCCGTAGGGGACCTCCCGGTAGACGCCGGGCCTTGTTTCCTTAAGGTGCAGCGCCGCGATATGCCCGGCGCCCTGCTCCAGATCCGCGGACACCGGCGAGCCGTAGAGCAGGGCCGCGTTGGTGACATTGCCGATGTCCGGATAGACCTGTAAATAGGGGGAGGGGAAGCGCCTGACCCAAAACATGGCCTTTTCAACCGTGTCCATAAAGGGGGTCTCCATGGTCTCAAAGGCCAGGATTACCCCTTCCCGGGCAGCCGTGGCGGCGCAGAGCCCCAGGCTATCCGCAAAGGCGGCCCGGCTGTGTTCATCCGAAGGCTTGTAGTAGACATCATACCCCGCGATCTGGATGATCCGCACCCCCAGCCGGGAGGCCAGAACAATGGCCCCCTCCATGATTTCCAGGCTCCTCCGCCGAACCGCGGGGTCCGGGTCACCCAGGGGAAAACGGCGGTGGGCGCTGAGGCATATTGAGCGGATGGGGACCCCTTTCTCTTCCATACTCCGGCGGAGGATCACCAATGCATCCTCCTTCCAACTGAGCCGGGCCAGCTTTTCGTCGGTTTCGTCTATGGAAAGTTCCAGGTAATCAAAACCGGCTTTTTTTGCCTCCCCTAATTTCTGCCTGAGGCTGAGGGTAGGGGGCATACTCTTTTCATATAAACCCAGCCGGTAGGGCGGAGCAAGAGTCTGATCAGGGTTCATGTCATTCACCGGATCATACCTCAAAACGGTTCCAGACCGTATCCAGGGCTCCGCAGATCGCGGCATAGTTTTCGTATTTTTGCCGGTATACCGGAAAGACATCCCGGTTTGGAAGGACCGGCGGCGAGATCCGTACCATAGCTTTTGCGGCCTCCCGGTAATCCCGGTAGATTCCGGCGGCAAGGGCTGCGGCCATACCGGCTCCCAGGGCGCCCAGCTCTTTAACCCCCGTTACGGTTTCAATGGGCAGTTCCAGTACATCCGCAAATATCTGCACCCAGAGGGCTGAATTTGCGGCGCCCCCCGCCAGCCGGACGGCCCCGGGGGGCTTACGCACCGACAGCAGCGTATCAATATGACCCCTGGCGGAAAACGCTACCCCCTCGTATACCGCCCGGAGCAGGTGGAATTTGGTATGAAAACTCGTCAGCCCGATAAAACTCCCCTTGGCCAGGGGATGCCGGTTTGAACCGTAGAGGAAGGGAAGAAAGTAGACTTCGCAGGCCTCAGGCGGGACCTCCGCCGCCCGTTTATCCAGGTATGCGTAGAGTTTTGTACCCTCCGGAACCGCCTCGTGTTCAAAGCTGTTTTGGATAAGCCACTCCAGATTGCCCGCGCCGGTGGCGCTGGATTCTTCCAGGAGATACCAGCCCGGAATGGCGTAGAGGGAATTCATGGCGATAGCGGTCCCGGTGATGGGCGCGGGGGCGATAAATTCGTTGATGCTCCAGGTCCCGGTGATGGTACAGAACTGTTCCGGTTCGGTAACGGACATGGCGATGGCGCAGGCGTCAATATCGAACATGCCCCCGGCCACCGGCGTCCCGGGCTGCAAGCCGGTTAGACGGGCCGTTTCGGCGGTGACGGCGCCGCAGGTTTCGCCGGAGTACCGGACCGGGGGGAGCATATCAAGGGCCTCCGGGATTCCAAAGCCATCAAGCATGTCGGGGTCAATCCGGGCGTCCCGGACATTCATCAGCCCGGAGCCGGAGATATTGGTGGCCTCACTCCAGGCCTCCCCGGTCAGCCGGAAACGGATATAATCGGTTACCGAAAAGGCCCATTGGATTGAATCGTAGACCTGCCTTTTGTGCTCCTTCATCCAGGCGAGGAGGGAGACGGGCTGACAGGCCATGATCCGCTGGCAAAGCCGGGGGTAGAGCCTGTCGAGGACCCCCGTTTTCTGCCATTGCTCCGGGTACTGCCAGGCCCGGTTGTCGGTGGAGATGATGCCGTTACAGGCGGGCTCTCCGTTTTTACCCCAGGGATAGAGCCCCTTGCCATGGCCGCATACGCCGACCCCGGCAACAGCCTCCGGGTCTATCCCGAACCCGGTCCTGCCCCTGGTCAAGACCTCCCGGATACAGGCGCAATTTTGCTCCCAAAGCTCTTCCATATCCCGCTCGGTATAACCGGGCCGGGGAGTAAGCACCGCCGTTGGGCGGGAGGCCGCCGCCAGTTCTTTACCGGTTTCGGTAAAGAGGGCCGCCTTGATAAGGGTACCGCCGTTATCGATTCCAAGGACATACCGTTCCATTGTTGTTTCCTCAGTATAGGACCCTTCAGGAACCGGCGTCTACCGGTACCGTTTTGGGCATGTCCGGATGATTGGGACCGAAGTGCTTCAGGATCACCAGGGGCTCCACGGGACTTTGATTGGTAATGGTTACCCCCTTCTTTGCCGCCGGTTCGGACACGAAAAACTCGTCGGTACTCTGGGCGCCGAACCGCAGGAGGGTAGGCGCTTCGCAGATAAACTTCCCCAGGGTCCCCCGGCCCTGGATACAGATAAGCCCATAGGCGGCTCCGTCCCTGACGGTAACCTCCTGCCCCGGCTCAACGGTAAGCTCCTTGGCGCCGAAATACTCGTTGGCGTAGGAAATCCACTTCTCCCTGTGGGCCTTATCGGAAACGATGGTCACCGGAGGGCGGAAGTAGTGCTTTTTGTAGTTAGGATCGATGTTCTTCTCCCAGTCCAGAAGGCCGAAGATATAGTCAATATCGTCCTTTTTATCCGGAGGACATTCGGCCACCAGGAATTCCCGGGGGTAGATCTCCCCGGAGACCACGTTTTCCTGGACGGAATTTACATCCGAATTCCACTGGGGTTCGTAGGTGAGGAGGGATGCCGGGGCATGGATGACCCCCGCGGGGGTAAACCAGCCGGTCCCTAACTCCACCCGGTAGGCCCGGGACAATTCGGTGATCCGGGTATCCCCCCTGTTATAATCCCGGAGCCGCTGTTTTACCTCCTCCCGCCTGGTATCGGGGTCAAAGCCGAAATAGGTAGCGTTGAATTCCCCGGTGTGGTTGTTCAGTTGTTTTGGGAAATAGTAGGATTCAGGCTTCCCCAGCTTTCCCACCCGCTTGGCGTCCTCAAACATGAGGTGTACATGGTGAAAGAGGGGATTAAAAAAGTCAAAGAATTTTGAATACATGGGCCAGCCGCCGTACTTTTGTTTCAGCTCTTCCCCGATAATTTGGGCCCCCAGGGTGTCAACGGCCTCTTTCAGGCTGAATTTTTCCCCGCTGTCGTAACTCACCGCCACATAACTCATCCCCTCGTCCGGGGCTGCCAGGGGCCCGTTTTGGGCTGTGATAGTTGAAGAAAACCACCGTTCCTTGATGGAACCCCGCTCCAAACCCAGGGCGTAGTAATCATCGGGGTGCAGTTTCAGCCGCCTTCCGGCTTTACCGAAAGGCCTGGGGACAAATACCGGATTCAGACGGAAGACACCCTCGCCCCGGGCCAGGGTTTGCTCTATTAAGAGTCGGTTGGGCATAATATAACTCCTTTTGATACAGCCATCGAGAGAAACGTTTTTCTTATTCAATGGAGGATTATAAATGCAAAAACTGAACTTTGCAAGAAGCCATAAAACCGGTATATTTAAAGAAAACAACCACCCGGAAAGGACGGCCAGCATGATGAAGGAACGGCTTAACCCCCTCAACGACTACCTGTTTTTCAAAATCATGGGAGAAAAGGGGGATGAAGAACAGCTTTTGGCCTTTCTCAACGCGGTGCTGCGGCAGGACGGCAAAGCCGCCATCGAATCGGT
>JAITJW010000198.1 GCA_031278715.1 Treponema sp.
GGTTAAGTCAGTTCTGACGGAAAAGGACGTAGATGAGCATCTTGAGCGGATAGGGAAGATAAGGGAACTGTTTGACGGCCGTGAGGACCGGAGGAAGCTGGTGGGGGCCGTGGCGGGGATGGCGGTAGCCGAAGAGGTAAGGAAGTATGCGCAGAGGAAAGGACTGTACGTACTGGTACAGTCGGGGGACTCGGTTACCGTGGCGGATGCGCCTGAAAACTTCAAGGCACGGGAGTGGTAAGACAGCGTTTTTTCACAGTTTTTTTCACAATCTCTTGTCATAGTTAAACACCGCGTCCGCCAGTTCCCTGGCAAAGGCCGCCGCATCATACCGGGAAGCGGAGGCCAGGAGGGTATCGCGCCTTAATACGGTGTTCCCTGTGGCCTGATCCCGGAGTTCACAGAAGACCGTCCAGCCGGGGCCGCCGGCGCCGGCGAATTCCTCAAACATTAGGCTAAGAACAAAGCCTTGGGTTACGCCCTCAGCTGGGTTTTGGGCTGCGCCCTGAGCCGTTTCCGGACTGTCCGGGGACCGGGGGCCGGCGTTGTGGATACCCGCTTTTTTTAACATCTCCTCCACCCGGCGGACCGGCGGGGCTTGTCCGCTGCCTTGGCTGCTAAGGTGCAGTTCTACCGGCAATTTGATGCCCCGCTGTCGCAGGGCCCCCGGATTCAAACGGTAGAGTTCCTCCGCGGCATACCGGGCCTGGGCGGACTGGCGGCGGAAGAGCCCGGCCCCGGCCCCGGCAAGTTCGGCGAATCCATCGGCCATCATGTCCCGTTCCCACAGGCGGTCAAAACCCTGCAGAGCCTCTATCGTCAGGGCCGGTTTGTTCATGAGCCGCCCCTCCTCGTAGTAATAGCCCGGCTGCGAGGCGGGGATAAGGGGTACTTCAAAGTCGCGGGCGGCCCTAAGGTAGCTTAAACTGCGGCGGGGATAGCCTTCAAAGGCCCGGAAATACTGGATCAGGGCGTCCGGATGGGGTTCTTCGTAGGCATCGGCGGAAAGGCGGCTGTACTTTCGGAACAAGTGGCGGTGGACCTCAGCCTTAAACCGGTACCGGATTTTCCGGAGGACGCTTTGCAGCCACTCTGCCGGGGCGGGGTAGGGGCGCAGTTTCTCCGTTTGGACAAGGCCGTCGTAGGTTTTGTAGAGAATTTCGTGGATATCCCGGCTGTAGCGTACCGGGTCGATGCCGTAATTCATCATCCATGACTGGTCTCCGGCTTTAAGGCAGTCTTCCGCGTAGACTCTGGCCTCTTCCAGGCGGCCGGCTATCTGGTATATTTGACTTAAGTTAAGGCGGGACAGGGGGGAAGTGTCCATGTTGTAGGCTGCCTCGTAATCACCAAGCGCTGTACGGATATCCAGTTGCCGCAGGTAGAGTTCTCCCCTGGCAAGGCGGCCCGAAGCGCGGTTCCGCTTTGCCAGGGATGCGTTGGTTTCTGCAACGGCTAAATCGAAATGGTAAAAACGGCTTTCCAGAATGGAAAGGTTGTAGTGGGCTACCGCGGTAAAAAGGGAATCCTGCCGGGCCGATGCCCCCTCTATGGCGATACGGTACCAGTGTTTACCCTCGTCGTAGCGGAACATATCCGCGTTTAAGGTTCCCAACGTCATGGCATAGTCGAAAGCGTCGCCCTGGAACCGTTCTACGGCGGACCGCAGGAGTTCTTCCCCCTCCGCCTGCCGGTGGACCTTGTAGTACATCCAGCCAAGCTGCCCGATAGCCTCCCGGTGGTCCGGGTCGATGGCTAAAAGCCGTTCCAGGTAGTTCACCGACTGGGTGTCCAGGTTAAGGTAGCCCGCGGTCCGGGCAAGGCTGTAGAGAAGATCCGTCTCCCCTGGGGCGATCTGCTCTGCCCGGCGGTACTCGTCCCAGGCCAGGCTGTAAAGGTTCCGGCTCTGGTACAAATTCCCCAGGGCCCAGGGGAACCGTATGTCCCGCGGGTACTGTTCCTGGGCGCTCGTGTAAAGTTCAATGGCCCGTTCCCAGTACTCCGCCTGTTCCGCGGCCTGGGCTTCCTCCAGCAGGGCTTCCGCCCCGCCGTTCTCCTGTCCAAAAAGAAGGGCGGCAGGGACTATACATAACAGCAAAACGGCGGTACATAGCAGGACGCGCATAGTGGGATGATACCCCTTTAGGCCCGGTTTTGGAACAGCAATTCTCAGCTCATTTTGTACGAGATTTGTGGCCGGCGCGATTTTCCGGGGGAGATGTCTTTGAACAAACTGCTAGTCCAAAGGGCAGGATCCAGGAAAGGGCACGCCGCCACAGGGGTACTGTCCGCCGGTAGGCGGCCACGAACGCGGGCCAGTTTGTCTTCACCAGGGCAAAATCCTCCTCCCCAAAGTCCGGCGCAAAGCGGGCGGCGGTTTTTTGCCGGTAAAGGCCGTAGAGGGGGCCCGCATCATCCCCGGAAGAACCGGAACCCTCATGCGGCCTGTCATACACGCCGCCGCACAGGAACCGGTCGATTTCCCGTGCCCATTCCGCCTCCCCGCGGTCCCTGGGCCGCCGCAACCCCGCCATGCGGAGCAGGTGGAGGGCCCGGTTCCAGGCTGCTATCGCTTTTTTCCGCTTCGCCCGGACAAGATAGCAGGCAAGGACGGGCCGCAGGCGGAAAAACGCCGTAAACAGGACCAGGACACAGACCAGGAAGGCCACCCAATTGTTCCGGATCACATCTGCAAGATCCATATCCACGGAAAAACGGGGGCTTTCCCCGGTTTCTTCCGGCCCTTCCTTGGGCCGCAGCAAATTCCGGGTACCGAATATCTCCCGCATAAGCCGTTCAAAAAGTTCCTGGGGTACTCCGGTGGAGATCTGGAATTCCTCCCCCTCTGCCAGACTGTCTGTCGTGGGGTCGTATTCTATCCAGCCGTAACCGGGGAACCAGACCTCTACCCAGGCATGGGCCATGTCGGCACGGACGGGGTAGTAGTCAAACGTGTTAGTTGTAGGGTCCAGGAAAAAACCGGCCCCAATACGGGCGGGAATACCCAGGGAACGGAGCAGCAGGGCACAGGAGAAGGCAAAATAGGAACAGTAACCCTTTTTCGAGTTAAAGAGGAAATGACTTAACTGGTCCCCGTCCGGGGCTATTCCGGCCCGCAGGCTGTAACGGTACTCCCCAAATTTAAGCCATTCGTAGATTCCCTGTACGCGGTCCCAGTAGTTTTCCGTTCCCCCGGTTATACTTTCCGCGTAGGCCCGAAGCCGTTCATCGCCGCCGTATTCAGTGTAGAGCCGGTATTCCGCCTCTCCCATGCCCAGAACCGCGGCGGAGGGGGGCCACAGGTCAAGTTCAATAAGCTCGATGGGGATAACTTCGCTGGTAACGCTGCTTACCGAGTAGACTGAGCTAAAGGACGAGGCATCCCACTCCTCGTAGGGGATCACCTGGACGGGCTGGTTCATACCGATAAAGGCCCGTGAATCGAAATTTACCAGGTAGTATTCCTGGCCGGTGATTCTGACGGCCTGCAGATTTTTCGTGGTTTCCAGGGCGGGCAGGCTCATGCTCCGTTCCGGCAGGTATTCGGGATGATCCCGGCCATCCAGGTCTTCCAGGCGGAAAAAACCCTGCCCCCTGTTGTAACCGGACAGTACGTAACGGCGCAGCAGGATGTGGCTGTCGTCGCTGTCTTTTTTCACGATCAGTACCAGATCGTCGTTCATGCTGATCTGGCTTTCCAGTTTGAGGACTTTTGAAAAGTCAAAGCTGAACAGGTCGGGCGCCAGGAGACCGCCTCCCTGTTCTACCGCCTTTTCCTGGGAGGGTCTGATAAAGAGGATGCCTCCCAGGATTACCAGGAAAAGCAGCAGTACGGTGGCGCTGGTTTGTTCTCCCCGCCGCGGTTTGTACTCCGCGGGTATGGACCGGATAAGGGCGGCAAGCTCCAAAAAAACGATAGTCCCAAAAACGGCAATCGTTACTACCGGCCAGCGGTACAGGCCGATAGCTCCGGTATGGGTAAGGGTATAGATACCGGGCAGGATAAGCAGATCGATCCCGCAGCTTGCCCTTAGGAATCTTCGGGAACCGGCAGAAAAAAAGCCGCTTAACGCGGTCCAGTAGTAGGGGAGGAGGAAAACAAAGGTATTGCGGTCATAGTCCAGGAGCAGGCTGTCCAGAGTGGGAGCCATTCCCGCGACATTGGAGAAGGACCTGGGAATGAATATCCGGGGCAGGCTGATAAGGAGGCGCAGGATCCAGGGTAGAAGGACCAGGAACAAGACGAAGAAAATTTTTCGCCGCCGGTTCCGGGTCCCCAAAAAAGCGGAGCCCAGTAATCGTGGTTTTTGCGGCGCACAGCGACACAAAAACCTACAAGAGCAACAGGCTGCCAGGAAACCTGCCAGCAAAGCGGCGGCAAAGACCGGCAGATCCGCCATGTCCCCGGCCAGCAGCGCTACCTGGAACAGAATAAGAAAAAGGGCGCCTGAACGCAGAACAATGGCGGCTTTCATGGCATCGGCGTCCCCGCAGCCGGCGTCCCCGCAGCCGGCGTCCCCGTAGCCGGCGTCCCCGTAGCCGGCGTCCCCGTAGCCGGCGTCGCCGTAACCGGCGTTGGCGCAGTCGATGCTCCCGTAACGCGGGGTTCGGGAACGGCAAGGGCCTGGGCGTGGACGGCGTTCCGTGCCCCGTAGAGCCGGGCGCAGGTTTCCGCAGCCTCCCGGATCTGGTCCGGCCCGTTTTCCGTGTAGAGGAAGATGATGTCGCAGGGCAGGGGGGGAGAAGGGCGGCGGTTAAGGAAACGATCCAGGGCGCCGGTTCCTCCGCTGGTCCGGGGCAGGGCCAGGATGCAGGTCCCCCGGTCCAGGGAGGGAAGCTCCGGCAGGGCCCCGCCGGTCTCCCTCCCCAGACTCCGGTCCTTCCCCGGCCTTTGCCCCTTCCCCGCCGGACCCGGAAGGGGCAGGGAGGCGGGCCAGGCCATTGCCTGGACCAGATCCCCATCCTGTATTTTTCCGCCTGTATAGCCGGTCAGCACATCCATACCCCTGCCGGCAAGGTCCAGGGCTATTGTCAGGGCCTGGACGCAGAGCAAGTCTACCGCTTCCCGTCCCGCTGCGGGTTCGTAAAGAGCGCCGTCGGTCTCTGTGTCCGTCAGGATGAGGACCTGCGAATAGGGCGGGGGCTCAGGCTCCCCTTCCCGGACAAACAGCGCGTTGGCCGGACCGTGGCTGTAGAGCTTCCAATTGATCCTGCGGGGATCATCCCCCGGAATGTAGGGCCGGTGATCAATCAGGTCATCGTTGCGCAGGTAGTGGACGCCGGAGCGCCGTTCCCGGCCCCCGGACCGGGGGCTTACCGGGACCCGTTCTTCCGCGGGCCGGGGACTTACCAGAAGCCGGGCCTCCACCTCCCGGTGCAGGGACCAGGAGAAAGCACAGATATGAAACGCGTCAACAACCCGCATCTCATCCTCTTTTGAATAGTAGGCCCCCCGCAGGGGAACGGTTAAGGGATCGGCAGGCAGACCTGGATCGAAAATATGCTCCACCCTGCGGCCGTCTTTGGTTTCCAGGCACAGGCGGCAGCGGCAGAGGATCCCCGGAATCCGGAGAAAGCGGGAATCCTCTTTGTACAGCGTCTCCGCCGCCATCCCCGTGCTAATATTGCGGGGACTTAGCTCGACCCGCATACGGGAAGCCCTGTTCCGGTGGATAAGGGCGCTCATGAAGCCCAGGATAAAACAGTAAAGCCAAACGGCAAGGAGAATCGCCCCTACAAGGCTAAGGACCAGTTCCTGCCGTATGCTTCCCGTGCAAAAGGCCACAGCAATGATGACGAGGATAAAGAAACCGGAAGGAGACACACGTACCAGGGGCAGCAACGGAACCTTTCCAGCCTGGCCGGAGGCCCCTTCCACCGTCCCGCCCTTAAACGGTTTTGATTCCTTCAACTCGGGCAAGGCATATCTCCCGGATAAGTTTATCGGCCTGGGAGCGGGGATCACGCAGCTTAAGCCGGTGGCTTAGTACCGGGGCGGCAAGGGTAATCACATCTTCATCGGTAACATAGCTCCTTCCGCGTACCAGGGCCAGACCGCGGACCGCGGCCAAAAGATGCAGTCCGGCCCGGGGGCTTGCCCCCAGCGTAAAACCCCGGTGAATCCGGGTGTCCCGAACCAGGTCGGCAATAGCCTCTTTAAGGGCAGGATGGCAGAATATCCCCGCCGCCGCTTCCCGTGCGGCCATAAAATCCGCCACATTACAGACCGGCTTAAGGGCCGCCAGGGCCTTTTCATGGGGATTTTCGTCGAGGATCGAGAGTTCCGCCTCCCGGTCGGGATAACCCAGGGAGAGGCGCATCATAAAACGATCAAGCTGGGCGCTGGGCAGCGGGAAGGTTCCCTCACTTTCAATGGGGTTTTCCGTGGCAATGACGAAAAAAGGTTCCGGGGGCCTGTGGGTAGCGGCCCCAATCGTAACCTGCCGCTCCGCCATCACTTCAAGCAGGGCGGATTGGACTTTGGGAGTGGCCCGGTTGATCTCGTCGGCCAGTACAATATTTGCCAGTACCGGTCCGGGGACAAAACGAAACCGGTGGTTTACAGGGTCAAACACGTCAACCCCGGTAATGTCGTAGGGCAACAGGTCCGGGGTAAACTGAATACGCTTAAAGATAAGGTTTTTCTTCCCCCCGTTGATAAGTTTTGCAAAGGTCTTGGCTACCGTGGTTTTCCCCAGTCCCGGGTTATCTTCGATAAGCACGTGCCCCCCCGCAAGAATCGCTGCGGTAAGGAATTCCAGAAATTCCCCCTTCCCCCGGATGATCCGGGCAGCCCCTTTGACCAGGGCATCCGCTGTCGTCAGTACGGCTGGCGCGACAGGCGCCGGAGCAGCTTTGGACAGGTTCACGGCAGCGTTAAGCGCTGCTTCCTGTTTTACCATAGGGGGGAGCATAGCACAGATAGGGCGGAAGGGCCAAGAAAGCGCCGGGAGGTTTTAAGTACGAAGCGCAACAAGTCCAACAGGCTGCTGGTACAAGCGGTTTTACTTCTCCCTGTCCCGCCTAAAGCCCTGGATAAACTGTGCGATCATGTCCTCAATCTGTTTTTTCGATTTAATGCCGTAGGATTCCAGCACTCCAATGTCAAATTGATCGTAGGTAACATTTTTCTTTTCATATTCGCAGAACATATTTGCCAGGTACACCGCCCGGACCAGATCCCGGTACTTCGGGTCAGCCGATTCAGGGTCATGGTGGAAGCGGATAGACATAACCAGCGGTTCGGGGAAATTCCACTTTTCTGCGATAAGGGCGCCAATTTCCGCGTGGTTAAGCCCGGCGGACAGGTCCTCAAACGTGGACAGGGGCAGACCCTTCTCCTGGCAGAAATTACGGATATTATTCAGCAAATCGGGGTGGACGTTGGAAAAGACAATTTTCCCCATGTCGTGCAGAATACCGCTCACGTACACATCGTCCAGCAGGTTATTCTCCCGCTTGAAATTCCTGATCAGGTTGTAGGCGTAAAAGGCCACTTTGTAGGAATGTTCCCACAGGGCCTTTTTTTCGGCGGTGTTGTCTCCCAGTATCTTCTGGGTCCCGTAGGAGTACAACAGGTTTTTGATACCCCGGATACCGACCATCTTAACCGCCTCCGCAATGGTATCCACTTTTTTTGCCAGCATGTACTGGGCGGAATTGACGATCTTCAGCAGATCCGCGGTCATTGCCGGATCCTGGGAGATGTACCGGGCAATACTTCCCATATCGGACCTGGGATCGTTGATCATTTTCTGAATGGCAAGAATGTTTTCCGGGAACTGGGGCAGGGAGTTCACCTGATCTACCACGGTCTTGGCCAGGAGCGACAGGTTCTCTACGCGGGTCTTGTCCAACGGAACAATAAGCCGGGCGATAGTCTCTTTGCCCGTGGACAGTATGTCAAAACAGTCCTCGTCAAGGCCCATCTTTTTAAGCATAAGGACCAGAATCACAAGCCCCAGGCCCGCGCCCTCCGAATTATCAAGCACCTGGGCCAGCGCGTCTTCCAGCGAGTTATACTGCCGGGAACGGGCCAGCTTGTCGTGGATACGGATAAGCTCTGTTTTGGTTACCGCCACATTGTTGCGGACTTCGATATGGATAATGTTTTTCCGCACCTGGAAGATCAACTTAATGTAAAGACCCCGCTCTTTCTGCATCTGCAGGTAGTGGGCAATATTGGAAAGCGTAGTGTCCTTAAAAGAGGCCATCCCCTCCTTGTATTGCAGGGGATTAGTCAGATCCAGACCTTTTTCCATGAAGTAGACCCGTTTGGTGTTGGCCTTTTTTGCGTTGACCGCCAGTTCCTGAACACAGTACACAATATAATCTTTAAGTTTTTCCTGGTGTACCTCCTGCAAAAACACAACCAGCACCTGTTCAATATAAATTTCTATTTCATGGGGCAGGGTAAAGGTAGTAATGGTGAGGGGTATCCCCGCCTGTATCGCCTTTTTTATCTTTAGTTCATCAACAACCAGTTCCTGGGCTGCCACTCTGTGCCTTCCTTCCCGGTTCTTTTGTTTCTACTGTTGCCACATCCATGACAAATGAACCAATCCCAAAAACAGAAGTTTTGGGAATGCCTCAAAATTCAGGAATTTACGGGGCATTGCTCCAACATCACCCGTTTTAGGACATCTACAAAAACCCGGTTAGTCTTTGGAGATGTACGCCAACACTGAACGGAAATTTATCCCATCCCCGGCTTGGACACCCCACGTTAACCACGGCAACCCATATCTCTTTGAACCGCCCCGGAAACTTGAATGTACCTGGTTTTAGTATATCCAAAACACCGGGCCGGGATCAATCTTATTCTGCGCAGCTCTGTATGGGTTCCCCTTTCACAGTGTAAATCTCCGCTTCCCGTTCTTCAATATCCGGCTTCTGTACTTCTTTCAAGACGGCGTATCAGGACCTGCGGGCGCCGGGGACAAGATTCTTTTGGAAACCTTGCGGTAGAATATCGCCATGCGGGAAATTTGGATACCGGAACTCCTAAGTTCCCTGTTCGTGCTTGTTTTTCTTGTCCGTCCCCTGTTCAAGGGACTTTGGCCCCTGGACGGCATTGCGTGGTTTCCCGTTTTGGCCCTGGGGATTGCGCTTATCATCTTTCCTGCCTATGGCTTCAGGCCCGAGTGCATCCCGCTGCTGCTTAACCATCTTGCAATCGTTCTCATGAACCTCAATCCCCTGTTTATGGGGGTCAGCCGCAACGCCGGGTTTCATGAACAGGGGGCCCTGTTTACCATCCCCGCCCTTGGCCTGCTGGTTCTGGTTAGCGCCGTGGCCCTGTGGTTCGCCCCCGCTCCCCAGGATGCCGTCAATTCGCGGACTTTTACACTGCGGGGGCCTGAGAGGGCCGGAAGCCCTGTTTATACCCTGCATGTCTTTGATAGCCGGGATTCGGAGGATAATCCGCCGTCCGCCGCGGATTCTTCCGGAGTCAGACCCCTTATCTTCCTGGTTCCCCCCGATTTTGGCCGCCTTGACGCGGTGGATGGGATCTGCGCCGCCCTGGGGGAGCGGGGTGTTACCGTGATAAGTTATACCCGTGCAGATCTTGTGTCGCCGGGACGCTTGTTCAGTCTCTGGCGGGCCTTTCGCGACGGGACCAGGCTTAAAAAGGCCAACGATGCTGGCCGGGACCTGGAGGCGGAAAAAAGGGCGGAGATCGAATTTCTCCTCCCCTATGTAACAGAGAACCTGGATTCTCTGGCCCCCGCCGCCGCCGGAGCCCCTCTTTTTCTGGCGGGCTGGGGGGCAGGAGGTTCCGCGCTGGCCTATCTTGTTTCCCCCTCCGGTTCCGGGGGGCCTGCCGGGACTTTTGCGGGGTCCGGTTCTGCGGTTCCGCCGTCTACCCTCTATGGCGTACGGGGGCTCATCGTTGTGGAGGGCCGTTTTTGGTCCTCCCGGGCAGCCGCCCCCCCGGAAAGCGCTACCGCTTCGTCCGGGGCCTTTGCTGCCCGCCTGTCAAAATTCCGAAACTGGTTCAGCCGCTTCCGGCCTGAACGAACCGGGGGCCTTGAAGCGCTCCCGCAGCCGCTGGTCCCCGCGCTCTACCTGGTGTCCTCCCAGGACCCGGACGAAGACGGGGGGGCTTATGCCGCCGTGTTTGCCGCCCTGCGGAACTCCGGCAGCTCTGCAGCGCTGGCCCGTGTGGAGGGGGCCGGACCCCTGGATTATTCGGATCTCCCGCGGGAGTACCCCTTGTACAATGCCCTGCTGTCAGGCCGGCCCGGAGGCTGTGCAGAAGACGGCGTTGCCCTTATTGCCCGTTTTTGTGAACTGGTCGCCGCCGGAACCCCTAAAACCGGAACTTCTTCGGCCTTTACAGGCCGCCTCCGGCTGCCCGGAGGGCTTTACCTGGAAACCCGGTATTGGAATTTTGAGGATATCCAGCTATACTAGCAGGCTATGAACGTGCAGTTTACCACCCGGAAACTGGATGCCTATTTCAAGTCCCTGTTGGACATTGAAAATTTTAGCGGCATCGACGATTCTCAAAACGGTCTGCAGGTGGACAACAACGGGTCGGAGATTGGGAAAATCGCCTTTGCGGTGGACGCGAATCTGGAGACCTTTAAGTACGCCGCTTGCCGCGGGGCGGGGCTGCTCTTTGTACACCACGGCCTTTTGTGGGGCGATCCCCTGCGGGTAAGGGGGAACTACCGTGAACGGCTTAAATTCCTCATGGATCACAATATCGCCCTGTACGCCGTTCATCTTCCGCTGGATGCGCATCCCCGGCTGGGGAACAACGCGGTCCTGGCGGAACTGGTGGGGCTTAAAGAGATTCAGCCCTTTGGCCTGTACCACGGTCGCAAAATAGGGTATAAGGGGGTTCTTGATCCTCCCATCCCCGTACAGGAGGCGGTGAAACGGATAAGCTTTTCAGGCCGCCCGCCGCTGGGGGTGTTTCCGTTTGGCAGGGATCTGAACGGAACCTGCGCGGTGCTTTCCGGCGGCGCCCCCAGGGAGGCCCTGCAGGCGATTGAGGAAGGGATCGACCTCTACATTACCGGTGAGGCGGCGCACTCGGTTTACCATGAGCTTCAGGAGGCCCGGCTTAACATGATTGCCGGCGGCCACCATTCCACCGAGGTATGGGGGGTCCGCCGGGTAATGGAACACTGCGCGGCGGAGCTGTCCGCCGAGGTTGAATTTGTTGATGTCCCCACCGGTTTGTAGGTGTTCCAGTATCAGGTAATTTCCGCGGAATCTTTTAATCTTAGCAGGGTTTCAAAATCAGCCGGGTTTTGAAACCGTCTCATGGAGTTGAAATGAACGAAGCTGTTAAACATAAATTGCTACCCCTCAGCCTGACGGCGCTGATCCTTCTGATCGACCAGGGGGTAAAGGCGTTTATCGTCAAAAACTGGCCCCTGGAGGGAAGTTTTATCAAAGATGTTTTTGATAACGGGTTCCTGTATATCATCCATGTACGGAACAAGGCCATCGCCTTTAGCCTGGGGCAGAATCTGCCCGCCAGAGTACAGTTTGTACTGTTTGTCATCGCCCCTGTTCTGGTTCTTGGATTTGTGTTCTGGTACTACCTGCGTTCCCGGGACTTTACCGGCCTGCAGCGTTGGGCGGTGGCGGGAATTCTGGGCGGCGGCCTGGGGAACATAGCCGACCGGATCTTCCGGCCCGGCGGGGTAGTGGACTTTATCAGCGTAAAATTTTATGGCATTTTATGGATGGACCGTTTCCCCACGTTTAATATTGCCGATTCAAGTATTGTGATCTGTTGTATCCTGTTCCTTATCAGCATCATGACCGCATCGGGAAATTCGGAAAACCAGCCGGACTCTGAACCGGTGTAAGAGGAACCGCCCTGTGGCGGCACGTATAATTATCATGGAGTAACGCTATGAGCAAACGGACGAACACCCTGCTTTTTATCCTGGGGGCCACCGTATTTAACATCCTGCTTTACATCATCTGTTTTTTGCTGTTGTTTGTGATCTACGCAAAGATCGTCGGATTTTTGCCGGAGTCCGTTCAGCCCTGGGGCCTGGTTATCATCCTGATCCTCCCCATCGTCGCAAGTTTTATACTGTACCGCCTAATCCTCAAAGTGGTAATCAAAAAAGTAGACGTGGAAAAATACTTTGACCCCCTTTTCGGCCCCCGCCGCCCCCCAAAAAAACTCTCGTAGCGCCGCTTAGCAGCCTGTGGTGATTCCGTGGGGGAAAAACAAGGGCCGGCATGGGCCGTTGCGCTGAACAGACGCCTGGAACAGTGGTTGCCGGTCCTGACCCCCGCGGGGGTGGCGCTGGGGTTTATGTTGCCCCGCTTTTTTATCGTTTTCCGCCCCTTTATCCCCTGGATCTTCGCCGTTATGACCCTTTCGGGGGCCCTTAAACTGAAGATTCGGGAACTTGGCCTTGCCCTGCGGCATCCGCTTCCCATAATCCTTGCCTTTGTCAGTTCCCATGTACTTGTACCGCTGGCGGTGTTTTTCTTTTCCGGCCTGGTTTTTCCGGGGGATGGGGACACTATTTCAGGATTCATCCTGTTGTACGCCGCGCCTACGGCGGTATCAAGCTTTATGTGGGTTACCATGTACCGGGGGGATAAGGCCCTGGCCCTGGCGATGATCCTGGTGGCCACCGCCGTATCCCCGGTGGTAGTGCCCTTTACCCTGTCGGTACTGATGGGAACCAGAGTGGTTCTGGACATGCGGAGTATTGCCCTGGCCCTGATACTGATGGTGGTGGCCCCGACAATCGTTGGTGTGGGCGCGAATGAGCTAAGCCGGGGCCGCGTTCCCCGTCTCCTTCTGCCCTGTCTTAATCCCCTTGCCAAGTTCTGCCTGATCCTCGTCATTGCCGCCAATGCCGCGGCCATTGTTCCCCATATCCGTATTGATGACAGGCGGCTGTGGATCGTCGCCGCCCTCGGCGTCTTTTTCGCCGTTATGGGGCACTGCGTTTCCTGGTCCGCCGGCTTTATCTGCCGCCTTGACAGGGAGAAACAGGTAACGGTGTTTTTTTGTTCCGCCCTCCGCAATATCAGCGCCGCCGCCACCCTTGCCATCGAGTTTTTCCCCGAATCCGCGGCCCTGCCCGCCCTCCTGGGAATTGTGTTCCAGCAGACCCTGGCCGCCCTCCTGGGCCGGCTGTTTCTGGGCCCCTGCCCGGACAACCGCGACGGAAATTAGCGCCTGTGCGGTTCCCCGCATGGACTTCCATAATCCTGATGATTTATCATAACTAAGCCGGAGGCTGACACATGAAGACGTTTATGGACAGGGATTTTCTTCTTAGTTCCAATACGGCACGGCGGCTTTACCACGAAGCGGCCGCAGAAGAACCGGTTTTTGATTACCACTGCCACCTTAACCCCAGAGAAATTGCGGAGGATCGCCGTTTTCCCGATCTGGCCTATATGTGGCTGGGGGAGAATCGCTACGGGGATCATTACAAATGGCGGATGCTGCGGGCCAACGGCGTAAGCGAGCGCTTGATAACCGGAGACGCGGAGCCCTGGGACAAATTTCTTGCCTGGGCGGAAACCATGCCGGCCCTGATAGGGAATCCCCTCTACCATTGGACCCATCTGGAATTGCAGCGTTACTTTGGTATTCACCAGGTCCTGAACGGGAAAAGCGCCCGGAGTATATGGGAAGCGGCGAATAAAAAGCTGCGGGACGACCCGGAACTTTCGGCGCTGGGCATCCTTAAAAAGTTTAACGTTTACGCCGTGGGGACCACCGATGATCCGGCAGATTCCCTTGAATGGCATACAAAGATCCGGCAGGACGGGAAGACAGCCGTCAGGGTACTGCCCTCGTTCCGGCCGGACCGGAGCCTGAATATAGAGAGTCCCGGTTTTGCCGCGTACATTGGGACCCTGGCCAGGACCTCGGGGCGGAGTATCACGACGCTGCGGGATCTCCTGGCGGCACTGGAGGACCGGATCGCCTTCTTTGATACCCTGGGCTGCCGTGCCTCGGATCACGGGCTGGACTATATACCGTTTAGAACCACGGTGGAAGGGCAGAAGGCCGGGACGGAAGGGCGGGAAAGCGGTGAGGGGGCCTGGGAGCGGGAACTTGAGGATACCTTTACCGGGGCACTGGAAGGAAAAATCCCCGGCCCCGGGCAGGTGGAATCCTGGAAAACCTTTATGCTGACCCGCCTGGCGGCGGCCTACCATGACCGGGGCTGGGCCATGCAGATACACGTAGCCGCCCTGCGGAATGTCAGCTCCCGCGCCTTTGGGGAACTGGGAGCCGATACCGGCTATGACGCGGTTCACGATCTTCCGGCAGCTTTCGCGCTTTCCCGCCTGCTGGATTACCTTGAGTCCGCGGGAAAGCTCCCCAAAACAATACTCTACAGCCTTAACCCCAAAGATTTTTACTCCCTGGCAACGATCATGGGGAGCTTCCAGGGGGCCCCGCCGGGCAACACGGCAATCCCCGGCAGGATGCAGTTAGGTTCCGCCTGGTGGTTTCTGGACCACCGGGACGGCATGGAGGCCCAGATGCGGCTCCTGGGAAACACAGGACTGCTGTCCCGTTTTGTGGGGATGCTTACCGACTCCCGCAGCTTTCTTTCCTACCCCCGGCACGAGTATTTTCGCCGTATTCTCTGCAATCTGCTGGGAACCTGGGTGGAAGAAGGGGAGGCGCCCGCTGATTTTGGACTTTTGAGCGGCATGATTCGGGATATTTCATTCAGAAATGCTCAAAGGTACTTTGAAATGGTATGAAAAGCAAGTAAACTCACGTTCATGAAAGTCTGGATAAAGTTGTTTTTAGGGGCCCTTGTGGGCATACTTATAGCGCGCTTTTTGCCCCAGGACAATGGGTATATTGCCGGAATCATGGACTGGCTGGAAAAGCTGGCCCTGCGGATTGGCCGTTATGCGGTAATTCCCCTGCTGGTGTTCTCCCTTACTATTGCCGTGTACAATCTCCGCCAGGATGGGCGTTTCTGGTCCCTCGTGGTCCGTTCATTTTTGTTTATCGCCGGCGCCGCGGCCTTTGTTATCGCCGCCGGGGTTATTGTTGTCCGGCTTTTTTCCCCCCAGCAGCTCCCCATCCATTTTGAAGAAGAACTGGGCAGCGTTTCACTTGATACTGCCGGCAACATCCTTGCCCTGTTCCCCTCAAATATGTTTCAGGCCCTGACCGGCGATACCCTGTACCTGTTTCCTGTCTGTGTGTTTGCTTTCTTTCTGGGCATGGGGCTTTCCTATGATCGCAGTTTCACTAAACCGGTTATTGCCCTTATCGATTCCCTTTCCCGTGTTTTTTATCATATTGCTGTGTTTTTTTCTGAAATTATGGGACTTTTAATGATTGTTCTTGCCGCGTATTGGGCATTGCGGTTTCGTAATGCTCTTAGAGTGGAAGTTTATAACGATTTTATCGTCCTTTTGGCAGTTTTTAGCCTTGTTTTAAGCTTTGTTATTCTGCCCCTGTTTCTTTATGTTCTACGGCCGAAAGTAAATCCCTGGGCCCTGCTCTACGGAAGCCTGGGCGCCGTCATTACGGCGTGGTTCTCCGGTGATATTAACTTTACCCTGCCGGTAATGCTGCGCTGCGGGAAGGAAAATTTTGGCATCCGCAGACGCGCCAATACCGTTACCCATGCCCTTTTCAACACCTTTGGCAGGGCCGGCAGCGCCATGACCGCTGCCGCGGCCTTTATTCTTATTATCAAATCTTATTCCGGCCTGGATATGACGCTTGCGAATTCCTTTTTTATCGGGCTGCGGGCCTTTATTATCTCTTTCTTTCTTGCCGGACACCCCGGAGACGGAGCTTATACAGCCCTGGCGCTGATCTGCATGGGCTACGGACAGAGTTATGAGGCAGGATATCTGCTCCTTAAACCCCTGGCCTTTTACCTTATTACCATCGGAACCTTTCTTGACACGGTAATCGCCTCCTTTTCGTCTTTTGTTATCGCCCGGCTGAGCGGTTTTCAGGAAGACAGGAGCCCCCGGCACTTTATGTAGACTCTGGAAACTGTTAGGCTTGCGGACATTTCCCAAAATCTGCCCGGTTTTGGGAAAACCGCCCCGCTATACCGGCCTTCACAGGAATACTGATCCCCGTACAGGGCCCCTTGCCCGTGATTTTTGTCAAAAAATGCTCTATCAGACCAAATTTATCGCAATTTTCTTTTAAATGTCTTGTCATATCAGAAAGTTTGTGTTACGTTTAGGTATAAAATAATTACCAAGGAGTAATTCATGGCAAAAGAACAGAGTCCGGGTGCAGTGTTCAAGACCTTTATGGATCAGTACAATCTTACGGCGGCTAAAGTTGCCGGGGATATTAAGCTGAGTCAGTCCAGTATCCGTCTTCTAATCGGCGGGAAACTCAAGATTTCCGTGCCCATTGCTGTACGGCTTTCCAAGTACTTCGGAACCAAACCGGAGTACTGGATCAACCTGCAGACCATCTACGAACTGGCCGAAACCCTCAAGAACCCGAAGCTTGCTTCTATCTTCAAGGTTATTCCCAGGGCCAAAAAGATGGAGCAGAAAACCAAAGCCTCCGCTAAAACGTCCGGCAGGACGGCTAAAAAGCCGGCAGCCAGAAAATCGGGGGCCAGAGCCTCTGCCAAATCCAGGGCAGCTAACTAGCCTGCGGAAACGGATAGCTGCTTGAACCCCGGTCCGCCGGGGCTCAAGGGTGAATATGGTGCTTGTGTGCCCCAAAAACGGCAATGCCCCCTTCCGGATCTTCTGTTTTCAGGGGCTTCGGAAGCAGGCGCCGTTTACCGCGGTTAAAGATCGTTTCTTTTAATGCGACAATTTTATCTGCCAGCGATATGATCCACCCTTCCCGGCAGCGGGGCAGGTGTAACAGGGTCCACGGCCACATGTGCGTTCTGATGCAGGAGTATTCTTTGTCGCTTACGCCAAAGATTTCACGTGCGTTCTGTGCAGCAATGGCGGGGTGGGCCCAGCCGTGGAACATATAGCGCATACCGGGGATATGCCATTCGTAAAGAAAGAAATCGTGCAGCAGGCCGGCCCTGACTACGCATTTTTTGTCTATACCGGGCTTGTCTTCACTCATCGAAAAAGCCAGTTCCGCAACGGCTATACTATGATCGTAGATCGTCGTAATGCCGTGGGAAAAAACTTGTTTTGTTTGTAAGAAAAGCTTGTGGCCTATAATATCACCGGCGTAAAGGTTGAACAGTTCCCTGTTTTTCATTCTATTTCCCTTACATCGGAAAAAGCACCCCAGCTTTTTATTTTAATGCCTGCCCGGTTTAGCCGTATAACCCTGCTGCAGGAATAGCATACATCGACAACAAAAAGGCCCACCAGGACACCGTCAACAGGCAGGAGCCATGTTCCCAGGGAGGCCGCCAGGGCCGCGGTAAAGGACCAGTAAAAATACACCACCATGAGGCTCATCATTCCAAAAAACAGGGATATGGTAAGGCAGATACGGCCCTGAAAATGGCACCATTTGGTATGAGGATAGGTATTGTAATCCCAGCTTTTTACCTTGAAGCACTTTTCCAGAAACAGGGCGGTAGCATATTCCACTGCTGTGCATAGCACTGCCCCCGCAAGAAATACCAGCACGGGTTGATTCCGGAGGGGGCCCAGCAGAAAGTAGACCCCAAAAGCGCCGATTCCCTGTACCGGTATCCAGGGACCCTTAAAGAACCCCTTGTTTATCGGTTTCCCCCTTACAATGCTCTCATGCGCCGATTCCAGTACCCAGCCAGAGAAACTTAAAAAGAAAAACATGAAAGTAAATTCTGTCATGCTGGTAGTGCCCCTTTTCCTATTTTCTAAAAATACCTGCCAAATCGGGTTTCGAGAAGAATTCAGGCCGGTATATGCCGGGCATGTTTTTCCCTTGCCCGGGCGTTCATAATCAGCATCTGAAGCCGGTTTTCGATGTTGGCAAAACTTGTGTCCGGATCGTAATCCAGGGGTAGTATCTGTATC
>JAITJW010000200.1 GCA_031278715.1 Treponema sp.
CCCCGGTGGGCGGTTCTTTCGATTTGTGGTAGTATATTAAGATGATTACTCAAGCGCCTGTTAATCTGCGGTCTGCGGATTCTGTCGGTCATGTAAAGGCCGGGAAAAAGTTTGTTGTACTGCCCTTCCTTGTCCTGCCACTTTTGGCGGCCTGCCTGCACGCCGAAGGAAACAGGGAGGATGAATTCAATCCTGTCTCCAATTTTCAGGCAAGAAAAGATTCGGAAGTATCCGGTTCCCCGCCGCCTGTGGTTCCGGCTGTGGAACTGCCACTGGCCGATTCGGTGTCCGGTCCGGAGGAATCCGGCAGCCCTCCCCTGGCCGGTACCAGTTCACCCTCCGAAACCGGGTACGGGCTTCCTGCAAGCGATGGCCCGGATGAGATCTCCCCGGCGGCTGTGCCGGACAGTGATCCGGTTCCGGTAAGGCCCACAGTTGTCTTAAACACGGTAGTGCCGGACACGGTAACGACAATTAGTACGGAAACCGGGGATAGGGTTCCGGCTGCCGGGGAGAGTGCCCCAACCGGGACCGGGGCCGGGAACAGAGTCGCGGCTGTATCGGCGGGTATCTCGTCTCCGGCAGCGAATCAGCCGGCAAATCCGTCCGGGAACAATGTCATGGTCAGGGGCGCTGCCGAGGGAACGGCTGTGGTTCCCAGCACGGTAACTCCGCCCCCCCAACAACCCCCAAGTCAGGGGGAACGGATCATGAAGGCACTGGCCCAGGCATACCCTGACCGGATAGGACCGGCGGAATTCCGCGACGGGGACTGGGCGGTTTCTATACGGGGAACCTGGTATTACTATGCCGATGGCCGGCTTCTTCCCCAGGAGCTTCGAAGCAGCGCCGCCGACTACGATCCTCAGCCCTTCTACAATTACTCTGCCGAACTTCCCCCCTGGAGGACCCCCACCGCGGAGGAGTCGGAGCGTTTCCGCTCCCTGGACCGGGAACGCCTTCAACATCCGGTCAAACGTTCCCAGCACTTCCACGACGCCCTGTGGCGCGCCAGTAATCGGAACGAATCGTGGGATCGGGTCAAGTCCCTGCGCTTTTTGGGCCGGCTGGTTTACGTTCATTATTCGATTCTGGAGGAACTTGCCCTGGTGGAAGAGCGGATTCTTGATCTGGCAAAGACCAACGCCCAGGTACAGCAGTGGATCGACAACCTCGATGTCCTGGACGGGTGGAACTGGCGCAACATCGCCGATAGCGAAAGCCGCAGTTTCCACTCCTACGGCGCGGCCCTGGATCTCCTTCCCAAGTCCACCGGGAATCTGGAAACCTATTTTTCGTCGTCCTATTGGCTGTGGGCCTCCCGCGTCAGAAGCGATTGGTGGATGGTACCCTACAGCCAGCGTTTTCACCCACCGGACCTGGTAATTAAGGCGTTTGAAGATTACGGTTTTATCTGGGGCGGAAAGTGGACAAACTACGACACCATGCACTTTGAGTACCGGCCGGAAATCTTTATTCTGAACAACCTGCCCCTGAGTACTCTGCGATAAACCCCGCCGATTCTTCAGGGCGCCGTTTCATGCTTGAAACTGAGAATTGCCGGGCTATCCGCCGGCTGCCGGGGAGCTTATCCGCCGGCTGCCGGGGAGCTTATACGCCGACTGCCGGAGGCTATACGCCGGCTATGAGGGCCTTGAATTCTTTTTCGTCCAGGGTCTCCTGTTCCAGCAGGGCCCCGGCCACACGATTGAGGATGGCGCGGCGCTGTTCCAGAAGTTCTTTCGTTTTGATGTATTCCGCCTCCACAAGGCGGGCAATCTCCTCATCCACGTACTGCTGGGTACTTTCCGCGTATTCCCGCTGAAACAGGGGTTCCTGCCGTTCCCCCCCGGCCATACCGGCCCCCCGCGATGTAAGGGCCACATTGCGGAAACGTTCACTCATGCCATAATCGGTGATCATTTTACGGGCAATGTCGGTGGCTTTGGTAAGATCGTTGGCGGCCCCGGTGGAATACTCCCCGCTTACCATTTCCTCCGCGATACGGCCCCCCAAAAGGATACCGATTCTCCCCAGAAGATCGGTCTGGGTAATGGTAAAATGATCTTCTACGGGCATTTGCAGTGTATAACCCAGGGCAAATCCACGGGGAATAATCGAAATTTTCTGTACCGGATCGGCATTGGGGGTAAAGGCGGCAACCAGGGCGTGGCCGGCCTCGTGGTAGGCGGTAAGTTTCCGTTCTTCGGGCTTGAGGACCCTGGTCTTTTTCTGCAGGCCCGCGACGGTTTTTTCGATGGCCTCGTTAAAATCCTGTTGTTCTACGAGTTTCCGGCCGGCACGCACCGCCAAAAGGGCGGCTTCGTTCACGATATTGGCCAAATCGGCGCCGGAAAAACCGGAGGTTACGCGGGCCACCGCTTCCAGTTCTACCCCTGCCGCCAGTCTTACGTCCTTGGAGTGTATCCTCAAAATCTCTTCGCGGCCTTTCAGGTCCGGCCGGTCCACAAGAACCTGGCGGTCAAAACGGCCGGGCCGCAGCAGGGCCGGGTCCAGCACGTCGGGCCGGTTTGTGGCGGCCAGAATGATAAGGCCGCTCGTGGCGTCAAAACCGTCCATTTCCACCAGGAGCTGATTCAGGGTCTGTTCCCGCTCGTCATTCCCCCCGGCGATATTGTTGATCCGGCTTTTGCCGATGGCGTCAAGTTCGTCAATAAAAATGATACAGGGGGCCTTGTCCCTTGCCTGCTTAAACAGATCGCGCACCCTGGCGGCGCCAACCCCCACAAACATCTCCACAAAATCCGCGCCGGACATACGAAAAAAGGATACCCCGGCCTCCCCCGCCACCGCACGGGCCAGCAGAGTCTTCCCCGTACCGGGGGGACCCACAAGCAGCACCCCCTTGGGTATTTTACCGCCAATGTCGGTGTACTTTTTTGGATTCTTCAAAAAGTCAACCACTTCCACCAGTTCCTCTTTTGCCTCGTCCACGCCGGCCACATCACGGAACCGGGTCGTAATATCCCCTTCGGCGACAATTACCGCGCGGTTCTGCCCAACGGAAAGTACGTTGCCCCCCATGTTGCCAAGCCGTTTCATCACAAAACGCCAAATAAAGAAAAAGAAGGCGATGGGCAGGACCCAGGAAAAAATAATGTTGAGGATGGCGCTCCCCTCCCGGCGGGGTGTGTAGTAGGCCACGTTTTTTTCATCCATCAGCTTGATAAAGTCCGGGTCGTTGATGGGGACCGTACGGTACACCTGGTCCGACGCTATGTAGGGGTTTCGCACCGGTGCGGTAAGAGAGGAGGTCTGCCGCGTGGAGGTATAACCGGTAAAGTAGGAATCGGTCAATTCAACCCGCTTAATTTCCCCGCTGGCGATCCTGTTTTTGAACTCGGAAAAGTCAATGGTGGGATTAACCCGGCTAAGGAACACGTAGTTGAAAAGACTCATCCCCACAATAAGGATAAGGATATACACAATGGTGAACTTCCAGCCTCCAAAGGGCTTAAAGTCCGGCATCTTAAAGGGCCATTGGGGGCCCCCGTCCTTTTGATCCTTTTTGTTATTCCGGTTATCACCGGACATGAAATCACCCATCCGTTCCTCTGACTTCTGGCATGAAAAATTCCCGGAGAACTTCGCCCCCGGTTCATTACAAATATCCGCTTTTTAGGGTACTTATTCAAGGTATAAAGCGCCAATACGCCCGGTATACGGGAAGTGCAATTATACGGCACAATCGGGTATTGAGGAAAGTCGATGAACCTTATCCTGTTTGAGGAACGTGAATTGGGCAGGTCTCTGCCCCGCCGGGATGAACGGACGGTGCATCTGCTCAAGACGCTGCACAAAAAAGCCGGGGATACCTTTGACGCGGGTATCCTGGGGGGACAGCGGGGGGCAGGGACCATCGAAAAAGTCAACCTGGACGGTTCCCTGTCCTATTCCCTCCGTCTGTTTGAAAATCCGCCGCGGCGTTTTTCTCTGCGGATGGCTGTGGGTTTTCCCCGGCCCATTCAGTTAAGGCGGCTCCTGCGGGATCTTTCCAGCCTGGGTATCTCTGCAGTGGACCTTGTCGGCACGGACCTGGGGGATAAAAATTACCGGAATACCACTCTGCTCAAGGACGGCGGGGCCCGTTCCGCCCTGATAGAGGGGGCGGCCCAAAGCCGGGATACTACGATTCCCGATCTGGCGGTCTGGCCCCGGCTGGAAGACTGGCTGGGGGGGCGGCCCTGGGAACCGGGGGGGCAGGGACCGCGGCCCCTGGTTTTTTTAGCGGCAGCGGACAATGTACGGCCTGAAGGTTCCCTGGCCCGGCTTAGCTCCATGCGGCGGAAAGTTGTTTTGGCGGTAGGACCGGAACGGGGCTGGTCCGACCGGGAACGGGAACTTCTGGAAAAAGGCGGCTTTCTGCGGCTCTCCATGGGGGAGCGGGCCCTGCGTACCGAAACCGCCTGTGTAGCCGCGGCGGTACTGGCCCTGGAAAAAATCGGGGAACTTGGATAGGAGGTCCGTACAGTGAATCAGGACGAGGTCAAGGCAAAACTCCTTGCCATTGAGGATGCGCCCCTGGAGTTCAGTTTGATTTTTTCCGGCAAGCAGAGCCGGAAGGTAAACGGCCTGTACAAGCCGGAAAGCCGGGAGATCATCATCCACAACAGGAATTTTGACGACGATAATCTTCTCCTCTACACCGCCATTCATGAATACGCGCACCACATTCACGCATGCCGGCGGGGGGGCAGCCTTTCGAGCCGGGCCCACAGTACGGAATTCTGGGCGATCTTCCACAGCCTTTTGGAACTGGCGGAAAAAAAGAAGATATACCGGGACGTATTCGCCAATTCCCCTGAGCTGCTGGAACTGGCGGAGCTTATCAAAAAGAAGTACCTGCTGGAAAATGGCAGCCTGGTAAAAGAGATGGGCAAACACCTGCTGCAGGCCCACGAACTTTGTACCGCTGCGGGGGCCCGTTTTGAGGACTACGTGGACCGTCTGCTCCGTATTCCCCGTGTGGCGGCGGATATGGCGATTAAGATGTACCAGTACGATCTGGACCCCCGGGTAGGCGCGGACAACATGCGGTTTTTGGCGGGAATACGAAACGATGACGAGCGGCTCAACGCGGCACAGGCCCTGATCAAGGGGCGGAGTCCCGACACGGTCCGCGCTGGTATACGGGGCGGGGCCGAGGATGAGGATCCCCAGCTTAGATTGAGCAAGGAAAAGCAGCGTCTGGAACGGACCATTGCCTCTTTAAGCCGCCGCCTGGAAGAGGTGAACCGGGAACTTGAGACCCTTGACCAGTAAACATGTCGAAATGGATTCAATATTTCAGGCTTCCGTGCCGATAATTGGCCCACTATGGGATTCTGTGGTTCAACGTTGGTAAAGCATAGCGGGCTGCATGTCCCCTCACCGAAACGAAATGTCCGGTTTATGGCGATCTGCGTCTGTCTGTTGGTTCTTTCCACTCCGGGCTGGGCCCAGAGTACGGCCCTGTCTACCTTAAGTGTGGATATGGCCGCGGACCCGGTCAAAAGTCCGGCAGCACAGACCGGAAACACAACCGGGCGTCCCCGGTTCCCTTCACTGTACTTTACCAACTACCTCAGTTCCATAAGCAGCCATGCCAATTCCCGCCCTTATTGGGCCTCCGCCGAGGGAGAAACCGCGGAGATGGAAGAAGAACCTTCTATCCTGCTCAACAACGATATTGTAGCCTTTTACGGGCATCCTAATTCCAAAAACATGGGTATTCTGGGACGTCACCCCATTGAGGAACTGGACCTTATGCTTAGGAACCTGGCGGTGGAGTACGCCGCGGCCAACGGCGGCAGGGGTATCCGCAGGGCTTTTTACCTTATCTTTGGTACCGTCTGGCCCGAAGGGGAAATCGGCATTATCAACGAGGCGCTGTTGACCAGGTGGATTCAGTACGGCCTGGAACACGATATCCTTATCTTTATTGATCACCAGATAGGCCGCTACGATCCGGTCAGTTCCCTTAAGCGGATGCTGCCCTGGCTCCGGTACTCCAACGTGCATCTGGCCCTGGACCCGGAATGGCGGACCACCAAACCGATGAAGGAAATTGGCAGCATTACCGCGGATGAACTTAATGAAGTCCAGCGGGTGATGGAAGATTACATGGTGGAAAACAGTATTCCTGGTGAGCGCCTTCTGATAGTCCACCAGTTTAACTGGCGGATGATCACAAATCGCGATCAGGTAAAAAGTGACTTTGAGCGGGTAAGGCTGGTACACTGCGCCGATGGTTTTGGCGCCCCAAGTGTCAAGCGGGAAAGTTACGCCTACAACGCCCAGGCCCAAAACATGCCGATCAAGGGTTTTAAGCTTTTCTACAATTCCGGCCTGGCCGGCGCCGGCTATGATCAGCCCCTGCTAAGTCCTGCCGATGTCTATGCCCTTAACCCCCGGCCCTATGTTATCATGTACCAGTAAGAACGGTTTCCGGGCTTTCAAAACATCCGCGGGTAAAGGCGGCGAGGCGCTATGGAAAAATACCAGGTAGACGAACACATCCTGTTCCGTTTTGCAGAACCAAAAGACGTACCCCTTATTCTTGAATTTGTCCGTTCCCTGGCGGAATACGAACATCTGCTCGATTCCACAGAGGCTACCGAAGAAAATCTTGGGAAATACATCTTTGAAGAAAAAAAAGCGGAAGTGATTATTGCCGAATACGACGGCGACAACGCGGGTTTTGCCCTTTTTTTCTGCAATTTTTCAACGTTTGTGGGAAAACCGGGGATCTACCTGGAAGACCTTTTTGTAAAACCTGCCTACCGGGGTAAAGGTTTGGGAAAACTGTTCCTTGCCCTTCTTGCAAAGATCGCCGTTGAACGCGGATATGGCCGGTTTGAATGGGCCTGCCTTGACTGGAATGAACCCTCGATTAAATTCTACAAAAACCAAGGCGCCCGGCCTATGGACGAATGGACCATTTACCGGGTAGACAGGAAGGCCCTTGCGGAACTGGGAAAAGAGTTTCCGCTATAGCGTGTCCTGTATAGTGTTTCCTGCTATAGTGTGTCCTGCTATAGCGCCTAAAGGAGTGTGTTATGTCCCTTGGTCCTGTTTTTCATTCCCTCAGGGAGGCTCAAAGAATCCTGGCCGCGCAGACCCGGCAAAAAAAAGACCGGGCCCTTGCGGGGGCGGCGGAAGCTATTGGCAAAAACCGTACCGCCATTCTGGAAGCGAACAGCCATGATCTTGCCGCGGCGCGGGAAGCCGGTATGAAGGAAGCCCTGCTTGACCGGCTTTTTCTTGACGACCGGCGGATCGATTCGATTATCGCGGGAATAGAGACAGTGATCCGTCTTGAGGATCCTGTGGGCAGGGTCAGGGCCGGCTGGACTATGCCTAACGGCCTTCTGATCGAGCAGGTTACGGTCCCGCTGGGGGTGGCGGCAATTATCTACGAGTCCCGGCCCAACGTTACCGCCGACGCCTTCAGTCTTGCCTACAAGGCGGGCTGCGCCATATTACTGCGGGGTTCTTCGTCGGCCCTCCGGTCCAACCAGGCCCTGGTACAGGCCATCAGGGGCGGACTGGCGGAGGGGGAAGGAATTCCCGGCGCGGTGGCCTTGGCCGAATCGGGCAGCCGGGATGAGGTTGACGAGATCCTTGGCGCCAGAGGTCTTATCGACGTGGTGCTGCCCCGGGGCGGCCGGGAACTGATCCGCCGGGTGGTGGATCACGCACGGGTACCGGTAATTGAAACCGGAGAAGGCAACTGCCATATCTACGTGGACCACAGCGCAGACATGGCCGGGGCGGCGGATATTATCGAAAACGCCAAGCTGCAAAAACCCGGCGCCTGCAATGCCGTAGAAACGGTACTGGTTCACCGCGGCGCCCTCCCCGTTCTAATGCCCCTCCTGGCCGCTCGCTTTGCGGGAAAGGCAGAACTACACTGCGACGGGCCTTCAAAGGCGGCGCTATGCAGCGGACAGCGTAACGGCGCTGCCGCCATCCCCGGTGCCCTGGTAATCAGAGACGCCGTTGAAGAAGACTGGGCCACGGAATTTCTTGATTACATCCTGGCGGTTAAAACCGTAGAATCCACGGCACAGGCCATTGATCACATCAACATCTACGGTACCAAACACTCGGAAGCTATTCTGACACAGGACCTGAAGGCTGCGGAAGAATTCCGCAGCCGTGTGGACGCAGCCTGTGTCTATGTCAACGCCTCCACCCGCTTTACCGATGGAGGGGAATTCGGTTTTGGCGCGGAGCTTGGAATTAGTACCCAGAAATTCCACGCACGGGGTCCTATGGGCCTGGAGGCGCTGACCACCATCAAGTACCTAATCTCCGGGACGGGGCAGATCAGGAATTAGGAACCACTCTCCTTAACAAGGGTGCTGTCCTATGGTCGTCTGCTTTGGCCTTGGCCTTAATGTACTGCTTACAGGCGGCGATAACCCCTGCACAGGAAAATTATCATGATAAATCTAAGGTTGCTTTCCCAAAAACTGAAGTTTTGGGAAAGCCTCTAACGACACTTACTTTTCTTATCCGATAAATGCTGTAGAATTCGTGTCTGTCCATAATGTGTCTACATTATGGACAGACACGAATTAACATAATTTTAAGAAATTAATCACAATGGTACTAAGTTACAAAAATTAAACAGGAGAAAGACTGAGTTAGCTCCGTGTATCTGTAGTTTTTCTCTTTACACTCCCATAATTTTTTGAGCGTTTGTAACACCTGCGATTCATAATTTGTAAAAAGGCTTGAAAAAAAATATCTTCTGCAATAGAATATCAGTCACAGGCTTGTTGCGATCTGAGTTACAAAAAAGTTCAGGAGGATTCGACATGAAACGCTTGCTGAAAGTACCTGTACTTTTACTGGTCATGGCGGGGCTGGGAAGCTGCGATTTCATTCTGGGGCCCGATGAACCTGCCGGCGGCGTTGGTGGGAATCTTGTCATCAGTTTTGAGGTGATTGACAGCCGGGGAGCCGGACGGGCAATTACTTCCGGAGCGGATTTGCCCAAAGATGTGCTTGATGCACTGCGTTATGAACTGATCCTGACTGGTCCCGACGGTGAAGTCCTTGGCGCAACCGTTAAGGCTGATGAACCGTATAAACTGACGGCAGCTGTAGGACAGTGGCGGGTAGATGTTGAAGCCTACCAGGAAAGCGTACTTGGAGGGAGGGGGAGTGTTGTCTTTATGGTAACGCCGGGGACCAATTCAGTACAGGTGCCGATGAGGATGAACGGAACCTGCTACGAGGTAAGTATCCCCGCCATAGCCAACGGCAGGGTACAGGCCAATTTTACTGGGGCCTTTCCGGGGACGCCCATTGCCGTTACGGTTACGGCCGATTCCGGTTATGTGCTTACTGCCATGACACTCACGGACATTGATGGGACTGGTACTACTATCTCCGGCCCGCCATATACGTTTATGATGCCTGCTTCGGATGTAAGGGTGAGCGCAGAATTTAACCCGGTTCTTTGCCTCATCACCATAGAGGGGCCACAAGACGAGGTGGTGGCGGTAACGGCGGTACATAGCGCCGGACATACGCCGCCTACGGAAATTTCCCGGTCGGCAGGAGAGTCGGTAAGCTTTACACTGGATAGTTCTGACTATACGACGGAAGCGGGAACTCTGAAGTGGTTAGTACAAGGGGACCAAATGGCCGGAAGCGGCAATTCCCTCACGATAAACGCCAATGATTATGTGGAAGCGATTTTCAACGTAACAGTGATGATTAAAGTGGATAGTCAGTGGTACTCTACGGAGACCAGTTTCAAGGTCGTGGAATAGAAGGGGAATGATTATGAAACAGTTTTCAACGCTGATAATGGTTTTTACGATACTTCTTTTTATGGGAAGCTGCGAGGATATGTTAAATTCCCCGGACGGAACGGGATTGGTTTCCCCTGAGAAGGGTTGTCTGACCGTTCAGGTAGCCGGAGGCGCCCGGACCGCCCTTCCCGCAGGTCTGTTTGACAAGTATGTCCTGCGCTTTGAGTATGAGGGCACAGAAGCTTATACCCATGATGATACGGAATGGAGTTCCACTCTTGCCATAGATCTGGAACCCGGGGACTGGAAAATCCATGCGGACGCCTACTCCGATGAAACATTGGTAGGGACTGGGAATACGGCGGTAACTGTAGAAGCGGGGAGTGTAACACCGGTAACTATTCGGATTACGACCATAAAGACCGGATCCGGGATCAAGGGAACTCTGAAGTATACGGTAAGCTATCCGGCAGACAGTGGAGGGTACACCTACGAAATAGGGGAGGGGGACCTGGGGGTGCTCGATATTGAAAGCTGGATCGACAATAGCGGTACCCCAATCCTCATGCCTGTTACGAATGGGGTAGAGGGAACGAAGGAACTGGACGCCGGAGTTTATTTAGCGGCTATTCAAATTAACGAGACTCTCCAGGGCACCAGCGTTACCCGGCTAAGTATGGTACATATTTACGGGGGCCAGGACACGGTTCTGAAAATAAACGTAGGAGCGGATGAATTTACCGTGATCATACCGGTAACGGGGACAGCAGACATTAGGGTTCCCGACGGGCTTACGGTGAAGAGCCGGGTGGTCCGGGCTTATGACGGCGCTACGTCAACACCTGTTCCTGTGGGAACATCCGAAGAGTTGAGTACGAGCGGTCAGGCCAATTTTGTCGTGCGTATCTCTCCTCTGGGGGAGACATTTCTCCGGCAGGAGCTGGTGGTTGAGAAAGACGGGGAAGAATCTACACTTACCGGCGCCTGGAAGACTGTACAGATTCCGCGTAGGCAAACCACAGTCGACAGACTCACCACTAGTCTGGACGATACGTTTTATGGAGTAAGTATAAATTCCGGAATAAGTAACGGAACGGTGGCGGCGAATGCTTTTGCCTTCCTGGAAGGAAGCGAGGTTACGCTGACGGTTGAGCCGGATTTCGCTTATGTCCTTACTGCCGAGACACTCCTGTACCTCGACAACGGGGCGACCAGAGTAAATATCTCCGGCCCACCATATACCTTTACGATGCCTGCTTCGGATATAACGGTGACTGCGGAATTTAAGCCGGTTCTTGGCGTTACCATAGAGGGGCCACAAGACCTGACGGTGGCGGTAACGGCGGTACATAGCGCCGGCCATACGCCGCCTACGGAAATTTCCCGGTCGGCAGGAGAGTCGGTAAGCTTTACACTGGATAGTTCTGACTATACGACGGAAGCGGGAACTCTGAAGTGGTTTGTAGAAGTGGAACAAACGGCCGGAAGCGGTAATTCCCTCACGATACACGCCAAGGATTATGTGGAACGGATTTTCAACGTAACAGTGATGATTAAAGTGGATGGTCAGTGGTACTCTACGGAGATCAGTTTCAAGGTTGTGGAATAAAAGGGGAATGATTATGAAGCAGGTTTATACGGCATAAGGAGGCTGTTTATGATACTTTTTTATGGGGAAGCTGCGAGGATATGTTACATCCCCCGGACGGAAGGGTATAAGATGTCCAGGCAGTTGAAATCAGGCACGGTCAGCGGGGCCGCTTAGTTTGCGGGCAGACACAAATTAAGCGCCCTGCCGCAGGTCCACAAGTTTGACGGTGTCGTTCACCGTATCAACGGTATCGCACAAGAGGGGGGAGTCCTCGTTGCAGGCGGTTTTCTTTTTTCCGCGTCCGGCGTAACAGTAAACACAATTATGACGACACGTGTTATAGGTTCCAATGTCCCTGCTTTGAACGCAGCCGCAGCCTGGCCGCTGGGAAGGGTCCTTCCGGTACTTTTTTTGAACACCCCTTATCCGCGCGATCAGCTCCCCGTCTACGCAGGCATTACGCTGAACGCCATAGGCAGCCAGATCTGTTTTTTCACAGCATGCGGAAAGCGTTATTTTTGAAGGAAGCGTGTCCAGGGTCCGGCAAATTTGCCCCATAAAGGATTCAATTTGCAAAGGTGATAATTCCGTAATATCGTGCCGCCGCATAGCATCGGAAAGAAACTGATACCTATCAATAAAACTGATAACGCATTTTTCCGTGTAACCGCAGAATTGTTCCGCCATGCTGCAGAAGCGGTCAACATGAAAACCGATAGGGTACCTGTCGTTGATGATGACGGGATCGTAACGCCAGATAAGCCTGTCCGCGCCGATCCGTTCCGAAAGGCGGATAAAGGTATCAATTATATTCCCCTTGTCAATGTTTTGTTCAATATCATTTCCGTAGGGCGTTACAGTAAATTGAAAGTAGTATTTGTAACCCATACCGTCTATTTCATCAAGGCAGCTCATAAAGGGCGCGGGGTTTTTTGTCCAAAAAACAATACAATCAACGGCGGCAGGGTCGAACCTGAAATGGGTGATCTGCCGGCTGTTCACCGGATTCCGGGCCGCCAGATCGCCGCGGCGCAGGCGTTCAAGAAACCAGCCGCCAAAAAAGGCAGGGATGTCGGTCCTTCTGCTGGCGGAAAATATCAAAACCTGCTGCCCCTCCACGGCTGCACCTGCGGGCCCGGAATAGCTTTGGGAAAAGCGGCCAAAAGTCCGCTTTTCCCTCTAAATCCACGGTTGCTTTCCCAAAAACTGAAGTTTTGGGAAAGCCTCAAGCGTTAGAATTTTATCTCGATGTATATTTCTTTTTTGGCCACATTGACAACAAGACCGGCAGGTGAAGGCTTTACGTTGTCCGGCGCTGCGCTAAAACTTCGTCCTACGGTTTTGCCTATTGCATATCCTATCAGGGCCCCGGCCAATATTTCGGATGCCCAGTGTACATTTAATGTAAGTCCAAATCCTATAACTGCGGCGTATGAATAAACGGCTGCTTTTAGAAGGCGATTCTCCGGATACAGTTCTCCCAGCGTTGCGGCGGCGGCAAAAGCGTTTGCGGTATGTCCGCTTGGCCATCCATCAATGAAATTCATATTGAACCAGTCAAATTCACCGCTGAAGTTGTCTGTCCGGGAACTTCTTATGTGATCAAATTCGTCAATTATTCCCGGTTTAGCTCTGCCGGTAATCACTTTAAGCGATACCTGTACAGCAAGGGTTAAGAACAGGGATTGTGTCAGCGCCAAACCGGCGAGTTGTAATTTTTTGTCTTTGAGGATCCTTCCCGCTGTATACATTATTAGCGGTACTGTTTCCGGAACGATATAGCTGATATAGAACCCCGGTTTTCCGAATTCGGCCAGCCATGTGTTGGTATAGGCTATGTTTCTCCATTTCCAATCCAGCCCTGTTTCAATCAACAACCCCGCCGCAAGCGGTACTGCGGGCTCTTCATGGGATTGTCCGTATAATTCTGCCGAACAAGCGCAGATAAAAACAACCGGAAAAAGAATGCGCGCCTTATGGTTATTGTTCTTTACAAGTGGTTTTTTCAACATGTCTGCAGCGCCGATCAGACGAATTCCTTTTTTGTTTCTTCCTCCGGTATATGCCGGGCATGTTTTTCCCTTGCCCGGGCGTTCATAATCAGCATCTGAAGCCGGTTTTCGATGTTGGCAAAACTTGTGTCCGGATCGTAATCCAGGGGTAGTATCTGTATC
>JAITJW010000011.1 GCA_031278715.1 Treponema sp.
GAAGTTCCGGCGCGTTGATAATTCCGGTTTCTTATGTTGATGAATTTACACCGTTTACTGAATTTTTTCAAAATCGGTTTGCCAAATAAATAGTGGGGTACGCCCCCACTGCACATAACGAGGCCGTCGAAAATTAGATTTAGAGGAAAAAGCGGACTTTTGGCCGCTTTTTCCAAAGCTATTCCCAAAACGTAACCGAGTTTTGGGAATAGCTCAATTATTTATGA
The DNA here is from genome assembly GCA_031278715.1 of Treponema sp. GTDB lineage: Bacteria > Spirochaetota > Spirochaetia > Treponematales > Breznakiellaceae > JAISFT01. Next base: position 228 of record JAITJW010000011.1, read on the forward strand.
AAAGAACCCGTAACAGAGGCCCTGCCTGTCCATCTTCGCTCATTTCCTATGTGCCGGCGCCGGCACGGTGCCGTCCGATGGGGAGCATGAGCGGCTTGCCTGAGATGGGGTCGATGATAACCTTACTGTTGATACCGAATACGGCGCGGACATTTTCCTCCGTCAGCACGTGTTCAGGATCACCGGCCGCGAATATCCGCTTGTCCGCCATGGCGACAAGTTCGTCGCAGTAGCGGGCGGCAAGGTTCAGATCGTGCAGTACCATAACAATCGTCGTCCCGCGTAAGTGGTTCAGGTCCACCAGGAGATCGAGTATTTCAACCTGGTGGCTCACGTCAAGGAAGGTAGTCGGCTCGTCAAGCAGCAGAATATCTGTTTTCTGGGCAAGGGCCATAGCTATCCATACACGCTGGCGCTGCCCGCCTGAAAGCTCGTCCACCGTCCGTTCGGACAGTTCCGTAATAGATGTTGCCTCAAGCGCGGCGGCAACCGCCTCGGTATCTTCGGCGCTCCAGCGGGAAAAAAGGCGCTGATGCGGATAGCGCCCCCTCCCTACAAGGTCCGATACCGTGATCCCTTCGGGGGCAATGGGCGACTGCGGGAGCAGCCCGAGTGTACGCGCCAGCCGCTTGGTGGGTATGTGGAAGATGTCCCTGCCGTCGAGAAGCACACAGCCCGCTTTCGGTTTGAGTAGGCGCGACATGGCGCGCAGCAGAGTCGACTTGCCGCAGGCGTTCGCGCCGACGATGCCCGTTATCTTTCCCGGCAGGATGCGCAAATCAAGCCCCTCAACAACAATATGGGCGTCATAGCCCAGAGTCAGATTCTCGATATTCAGGGTATGGGCGTCCGTCATAGCGAAACCCCGCTCCGGTTGGCCCGGAGTATCAGGTACAGCAGGAAGGGCGCTCCGAACACTCCGGTGATCACGCCGACGGGGAAGCGTGTCCCCAGCATGAATTGTCCTGTGAAATCCGCCGTAAGTACGAGCAGGGCGCCGGTCAGAGCCGATGGCAGCAGCAGCGATTGGCCCCGGCCAATGATACGTGAGGCGATAGGGCCCGATAGAAAGGCGACAAACGCTATGGGCCCGGTGGCGGCGGTTGCGAACGAGACGAGTCCTACAGCCGCCAGGGTGATAACAAGCCGCGTGCGGCCAACCCGTACCCCAAGAGCGGCAGCGGCGTCATCGCCAAGCTGCAGGACCAGGAGGCTGCGCGTCTGCCCCAGGAGAAGCGTTCCGAAGATAAGCAACGCGATACAGACAGGGGCCGCCTTGTCCCAGCTTGCCCCGTTAAGGCTTCCCGTCATCCAGCGCATGGCCTCCTGAAGGCGCCACTCGGCAGCCTGGCTAAGGTAATACGCGGTAACGCTGTTGAGCATAGCGGCCACACCGATGCCGACAAGGACCAACCGGGTACTCGCGACGCCGCCGCGGTAGGCAAGCAGGTACACCGCAAGGGCCGTCAGCAGCCCGGCGGCAACGGCGACCAGCGAAACGGTCATCGCGCTTAGCGAAAGGGCAACAATGGCAAAAACCGCCGCGGCTGTCGCGCCCGCGCTTATCCCGATAATATCGGGACTGGCAAGGGGGTTGCGCAGCATGGTCTGAAAGGCAGCGCCCGCAAGTCCAAAACTGAAGCCCGCAAGTACCGCAAGCGCGGCGCGGGGCAGGCGGAGGATTCCCACGGTAAACGAAGCCCCCGGTACGGCTTCACCCTGTATTACCCTGAGTACTTTATCAAGGGAATAAAACGTGTGGCCGAACATCAATGAGACAACGAAGCCGGCGCCAATGAACACCCCAAAGGTGAGTAAGGTGATACGCCGCCGCAGCCACCGCCTTGTCATACCGCGGAGTATCAAGTCCTTGGCTGTCAACAGTCCGTTACTCATAGGGCACGTGATTTTTGCCTGCGCACGATGTAGATAAAGAACGGCGCACCGGCAAACGCGGTTACAATGGCGACATCGAGCTCCGCGGGGCGGGCAAGTATGCGGCCAAACACGTCGGCGGCGGTGAGAAGCGCGCCGCCGGCAAGCGCCGAAAACGGCAGCAGCCACCGGTGGTCAACACCCGACACTAGGCGGCAGGCATGCGGTACGACAAGCCCTACAAACCCGATAGGCCCCGTTACGGCAGTAGTAGCGCCGCAAAGTATGACGGCCCCCAGCGAGGCGATACCCCGCGCTATGGCGACACGTTCCCCCAGACCGGCGGCGACCTCATCGCCAAGGGCCAGCAGGTTGAGCCTGCGTGCCGACGACAGGCAGAGGACAAACCCCGTAACCAGAAAAGGCGCCACCTGGGCAAAACTGTCGAATGTCCCGCCGCCCACGCCGCCGATCTGCCAGGATCGTACACTGTCCGCAATATCGTTACGTGGGAGCATCACTGCGGTGATAAACGAGACAAGGGCCGCCGATGTTGCCGTCCCGGCAAGCGCAAGTTTAAGCGGCGTCGCGCCGCCGTAGCCCAGGGACCCGATTGCATAGACAAAGGCGGCGGTAAGCGCAGCGCCGGTAATTGCCGCCCAAATGTAGCTGGTTGCCCGCGTAAGCCCAAAGAACGCAATACCTACTACAACCGCAAGCGAAGCGCCCATGTTGACGCCCAGGATGCCAGGATCGGCAAGCGGATTACGGGTTACGCCCTGCATAACGGCGCCTGAAACGGCCAGCGCCGCGCCTGCCACAACCGCGAGAAGGGTCCGCGGGACACGTTTGGCAATCACGCCTTGCTCAAAGCCTTCAAGCGAACCTCCGAGTGCAGAAAGGACGTTGTTGAAGTCAACATCCCGTGAACCGACCAGGATAGAGGCCGCCATGCAGGCGCACAGTACAAGCAGGCATATCACTATCCAGGCCCAGCGATGCCCCCGCGGACGCCATGTTCCGGTCATTTGGTCTTTGTTACTGCCGCATCAAGTAGATCGAGATAGTCATCAAGTACCCAGGAAATGGCAAGCGGCGTTGGATTTGCCGCCGTACCCAGAGGGCTGGTTCCGGGCAGACATACAATTGAGTCGTTTTTCACTGCCGGTATCTGCGAAAGTACCGGATCACCTTTGAGGGCGTTAAGCAGCTCGTCGCCGCCGTAGGTTACGATAATCTCAACATCGTTAAACGCGTCGGCCAATTCGGCGCTTCGCGTAAGCGAGAATCTTTCGGTAGTCGCGGACGCCTCGGCAATACTTTCTGCCTGTTTTAATCCCAGGTCCTCAAAGAACATCACCCGTGTGTCGTGGGTGGTATAAAAACTCACCTCGCTCAGATCGGTGGTATCAATATGGGTCAGGAACATAACGGATTTGGCTGCAATACCGGGGTGTTTCTGCACAGCGGCGTCTATTTCATCTTCAAGGCTGGCGATAAGGGCCCTGCCTTCCGCCTCCATGCCCATCCCCATGCTGTTGTACCGGATCATGTCACGCCACTCAGTCCCCCAGGCGTTTTTGGGATAGGCCACGACCGGGGCGATTTTGCTCAGCATGTCGTAGCTTTCCTGCGTCAGACCGGAATAGGCGGCCAGTATCACATCGGGGTTCGTGTCGGCCACAGCCTCGAAGTCAATGCCGTCCGTCTCATCAAACAGGACCGGAGTCGCTGCACCAAGCTCGGAGAGCCGCTCCTCTACCCAGGGCAAGAGGCCGTCCCCATCGTCATCCCCAAAGTTTGCCGCTGCCATGCCGACGGGAACAACCCCCAGGGCCAGCGGTACTTCGTGGTTGGCCCAGTTGACCGTCGCGACACGGACGGGCCTGGTCCGGATGACCGTCGTACCAAGCGCGTGTTCGATGGTTATGGGCTTCCATTCGGCCTGGCCTAAATCCGCGGCGGTCCGCGCGGCATCGCCGTTTTGCTCCGCCGTTTTAGACTTGTCGCTCCTCGCGGCGATAAACAGGCCCGCCAGCGCCAAAACCATGCATACCTTCATTACCTTTGACATCGTGTGTCCTCCTATAAAAAGTCAACCCCCGAACAGGCCGTTAGCCAACGGCAGATCAGAGTTAGTCTAAACTAACGGCAATCTACTCTAGCCCCCTTTTTTTGTCAAGCGGGCGGCAAATGGCGCTTACATCCTCCCTGCTTTCATGGAAAGTACCCTTTTATAATCCTTTGGCGTTCCGGTTTCTCCCAACAGGCGCCGGCGCTGGGGAAGTCCCCGCTGATCATTTACGTGGCCAAAGGTAATGTGAAGATACCCCAGGGGCATATACGATTCCGACCAGTAACCCAGCATTTCATCATTGATGAGAGTATTGGCCTCCTGCAGCTTCCCCTCCATTAGCAATTGAGCTTGTTCCAAAACCGTGCGCGTTTAGCGCACAGTCAATTAGTTTTGGAACAAGCTCAGATGATACTGAAAAGCAGGGGGCCGATGCTGTTGTAAATATAAGATATGCGTCATCGAGGCAGGCTGGAGGGATTGCCAGGGGCGGGCCGGCGATGTGTTGAATCTGCGGGGTCTTGGTTCTCAACTTGACCATAAGCGGAGTATGCAACAAAATACCAGGTGTGGAATCTAACGGTTGCAGTGTGTGGTTAAAGCTTAAGGCTGTGCTTATCTCCCTGATGGTTGGGGTTGGGGCTTTGCTGTTCCTGTCTCTATACGGCTGTGTAAGCAAGCCCCGTGTAACGGACGAGGGGGTTGCCGACCTGGATATCATTCAGGTGGGGCTTATTGACGCGGAGTTCTCCCGTCCCCTTTCCTCTGCGGTGGATAGAAGGGATGTCAGTGTATTTTTTAATCCGCGGGATAACAACGTGTACCTGGAGTTCCGGCACCAGGGCATGACGTTTAGGCAGTACTGGAATTCAGCGAACCGGGCTGCCTTTCGGGAGGCTTTGGAGAAGTACAAGGCCGACTACGAAGCCCGTAACCTGGTCGATAAACCAAGCCGTACCCAGCGGATCTACGGCAGCCTTCGCGGTATGATCCTGTGGGGCTTTGCGCCCCAAATGGGGGGGTTTGGCCTGGCCCTTGGTTCTCAGGGTTATCCTGTCTATGATCTTGGCTATGCCTTCAAACGGGAAAGTTCCCGTATGGAAACCCCGTACTTTACCGTATTCCAGGCCCAGTGCCAGGATGTTCTTGCAAGTTCCGAGTCCGGTCAGTCCCTTTACCTCTACATCCACTATACCCGTGCCCAGGCCGATGAACTGGTCCGGCTTTTTGATCAGAGCTACCTTCTTTCCCTGATCGAGGCCCGTCCTGTGAGTGAGCCGGATTCGGACAGTTATTAGGGGGAAGGCGGGCTGTGGATTTAACTGTTTCCGCCCTTAGCCTTGGGTACAATGGGTTTGCGGTTGTCGGCGGCCTTGATTTTGCCATTCCGCGGGGCGCTTACCTTTGCGTTGTTGGAGAGAACGGATCGGGTAAAAGTACCCTGATCAAGGGGATCTTGGGCCTTATCGCCCCCATGTCGGGGAGTATAAGGCTGGGGGAGGGGATTGGTCGCGGTGAGATTGGGTATCTTTCCCAGCAAATGGCGGCGAAAAAGGACTTTCCCGCCGGTGTAAATGAGATTGTGTTGTCCGGCAGCCTGGGGCGCGCGGGGTTGCGGCCTTTCTATTCCCGTGCGGAACGGGCTGTTGCGGAAGAGAACATGCGGTGTCTGGGAATTTGGGAGCTGCGGGAACACTGTTTCAGGGAACTATCCGGCGGCCAGCAGCGGCGGGTACTGCTGGCCCGCGCCCTCTGTGCTTCCCGCAGGCTGCTTGTTCTGGACGAGCCCGCAGCGGGGCTTGATCCGCTGGTTACCGTCGATGTGTACGGGCTCCTTGAAAAGTTGAACCGGGAAATGGGCCTTACCGTTGTCATGGTTTCCCATGACATTGAATCGGCGTTAAAATACGCCCATACGGTACTTCACCTAAGAAAGCCCCTGGGCGAAAACGTAAACACCCAGTGCTTTTTTGGGACTGCCGATGAGTATATAAAATCCGATACGGGGAGGGAATTCCATGTTCGCCGTTCTTCCTGAAATGTTTTCGTACCCCTTTCTTGTCAGGGCCTTTGTGGTTGGTTTTCTTGTCTCAATCTGCGCCGCCCTCCTGGGGGTTAGTCTGGTACTGAAACGGTACTCAATGATTGGGGATGGGCTTTCCCACGTGGGCTTTGGAACCCTTGCGCTGGCTACCGCGCTGAATATGGCCCCCCTGACGGTCTCCATCCCCATCGTCATTGTTGCGGCGTTCCTGCTACTGCGCCTGAGCGAGAACAGTAAAATTAAAGGGGATGCCGCCATCGCCATTATTTCTACCGGTTCTTTGGCGGTGGGGGTGATGATTATCTCAATGACGACCGGGATGAATACCGATGTGTGTAACTACCTGTTTGGCAGCATCCTTGCCATGAGCAAGAATGATGTTTATTTGAGTGTCGCCCTGTCGATTATCGTACTTGTTCTGTTTGTTCTGTTTTACAACAAGCTGTTTGCCATAACCTTTGACGAAACTTTTGCCAGGGCGGCGGGGGTAAAAACGGGGATATACAACATGCTTATTGCCTTTCTTACGGCTATTACCATTGTGCTGGGCATGCGGATGATGGGCGCCATGCTTATCTCAAGCCTGATTGTTTTTCCCGCCCTTACGTCAATGCGCCTGTTTAAGAAATTCAGAAGTGTTACTATTTGTTCCGCCTGTGTTTCGGTCTGCTGTTTTTTTACCGGGGTGGTTATTTCTTATGTCTATGCCACTCCCACGGGGGCAAGTGTGGTGATGTTGAATATTTTCGCGTTTCTGCTTTTTTGGATTATAGATATACTGATACGGAAAGTATGGTCCGTGAAGATGCTGTTCCGTCCCGCTGCCGCTTCCCTGTTCCTTGTCGCAGTTCTGTTTCCCGGCTGCGGTAATTCCCGTATGCTGGTTGTCAAACAAAACAAGGCCGGTTCTTTTTCGGTGGATATTCCCATTGCCGCTGAAACCGTGGTCCAGGCCCCCCTCTTGCACAAACTGGAGCCGGCAGATCGTAATCTGGATAGTCCGGTTATTGAAATAAAAGAGAAGATGTTTATAGCCCAGACTAACGATGTCTACCTTAACGCCGAAGATTACCTGGGAAAAACCATAAAGCTGCAGGGGATTTTCAAGAAGGAACGCTACGAAGGGATCGACACCGAATACTACTTTGTCCTTCGCTACGGCCCCGGCTGCTGCGGAACCGACGGCAACGCCGGTTTCGAGGTAGCTTGGGGCCAGCCGGAACAGCCCTACCCCAATGTGGACGACTGGGTAGAGGCGTCCGGGGTTTTGGGCTACTACGAAGAAGACGGGTATCCCTATTTGTACCTTGCCCTTTCGTCACTTACGGTACTGGATGAAAGGGGCGCCGAATACGTAACCCAGTAGGGCTGCCGGGCGTTTTGCCTAGCAGTTGTTGCGCTTCGCGCTTAAACCCCCAGGGCCTTATGACGAGCCATAAGGTCAGTACAACAGGATGCTAGAATCCGTAACCGATACTGACGCTAAGGGTATGGGGGTTTGGGCTGATCCTGTTGAATATTTCGTAGTTATACTGGTACATGCCCTGCAGAAAGAGTCCTGGTATTAAGGAACTGGTTATTCTGATTCCTCCCTGGCCCGATATGCACAGGTCGAAATTTGTAATTCCGCCGCCCGAATTGGCCGGGTTGTTACCGTTGTCTTTACGGACAAAACCTATTCCTGCCCCTGTAAAGGGGATAATGCCGATCCGGTTTTTAATGCGGATGGGAAAATGGAGTCCGATGAGTCCTTCTCCCCGCAGATAGGGGGACCCTCCGTAGTAAATTCGTGTACCAAATGCAAGAACCCACAGGTGAAGGGCGGATTCCACCGTCAGGGTATGGACTTTGTTGAAAACATAACCGTAGCCTGCGGAAAAAGAAAACAGATAGCTGGTTCGCAGTCTGGCTGCCTGGTCGCCGGTGTCCCCGGGGTCCGTATTTTCCGTAGTTTCCGCATGTTCCTCGGCAGGCTTGTCAAAACTCAGGATTCGCCAGATACCGTATTCGTTTACCCATAGGGCGCCGGCCGGCTGGCCGGATACATAGAGACCTGTGTGGTAAAGTTCCGTGCCAAGCATCTCTATGGTTTCTGCCTCGATGCCGATGGCGGCCTTCCCGTTCCGCAGGCGGTTTTCGACGGCCCATGCCGCCGCCAGGTTTATTCCCCGCGCCGGGGAATAGTTAAAAGCCTTTACGATCTCCTCAATGGTGGTCCCGGAGGCACCGTTAAGCGTCGGTATAATATCGGCGGTGTTTTCCGCGATATAGCTGGTGGAAAGATACGGCGCAATGTGCCAGTACGGTGAACGGAGACCCACGAGCCGGCTGAAGGCGAGAAGGCGTTCTTCAAGCGCTATCCATCCCTCCCCGGACTTTTCCCCCAGGGCCTTCGCCAAAAAATCTTCCACCCGGTCAATGGGTATGGCATAGGCGGGTCCCCGGCCCGTATTGGCGGATCTCCCGTCCTCTGAAGTAGCGGAACTGCTGATCCCCGCGACGGCGTAACCTGTCAGGGCCCCCGGCTCCGCCACTAAAAGGAGGCCTCCGGAGGATTCCTGGTCTGTCCGGGCATTATGCCGGATATAGGGCCCCTGCATCCGCATGGTTTCGTCATCACCGGGGATACGGGCGCTGGGAATACGCACATAGGTTCCGGAGATTACGCCTTCTCCGAATTGCCACTTCGCATCCTCCCCGCCGGGGAACCCCGCGGAGTAGACGGTTTCTTCCTCCCATAAGCGCCTTTTCAGCAGGGAAAGGCTTCGTGTAAAGGGCCGCTCCCCTTTTTCAAAGGTCAGCAGGGCAATGTCCAATTCTTCATCCACCGCCACAATGGAAAGTCCTGTGTAGGCGGTTCTGTCGGCTGCCCCTTCAAAACGTATTGAAAGACCGGAAGCCAGGGCAATGTTCTGGTAGCCGGTAATGATATAGTTGGCGCCGTCGGCGGCCACATACACAAGACCCGTACCGGCGCCGCCCTGCAGGTAACGTTCAATGCTTCCGGCGGCCTCCCGCTGTCCTCGCCGCTCAAATTCCCCTTTAAGGCTCTGCATAAAGTAAACAAATTCGGAATCGAAACTCTGACTGATATGCCCTACGTAGTTTTTTAGCAAATCGTGGGTACCCTGGGCTTGTGCCGGAAGGGACTGGGCGGACACCGGAACGATACCCGCCGCCAGGATGACAAGGCTACAGAGGATTCGCCATTTTATCATGGTAACACTCATAGGATATTCTCCTGCAGGATATTTTCCTGCAGCCGCGCAAGCCGCCGGACTGCCTCTTCCACATCGGCGCGGTGGCCAAAGGCGGAGAAGCGGATAAAGCTCTGGCCCGCCGGTCCGAATCCTACTCCCGGCGTGGTAACAACCTGGCATTTTTCAAGGATCTCGTTGAATACGTCCCAGCTGTCCCTGCCGGGGAAGCGGGCCCAGATGTAGGGGGAATTGTCGCCCCCCACGCAGGAGATCCCCCCCTTCCGCAGGCAGTTCCGGATAAGGGCGGCGTTTCCCAGGTA